>JAYVJV010000276.1:0-7138 GCA_043769005.1 Polaromonas sp.
CGAACGGCGCAACCTGCCCTACGCAGGCTACACCGACCTGGCGCAAAAAAGCGAGGTCTACCAGCTCATCAAGGAATGCGTAGAGTCGGTCAACGCCGACTTGAGCCAAGACACCATGCTGGCTGGCAGCCAGATCAGCCGCTTCCTCGTCTTGCACAAAGAGCTGGATGCCGATGATGGCGAACTCACCCGCACCAACAAAGTCCGCCGCGGCTTCATTGCCGAAAAATACCAGCCCCTGATTGACGGGCTGTACAACGGCGCGACATCGCAGTTTATTGAAACGGTGGTCAAGTTTGAAGACGGCCGCAGCGGCAAGGTATCAGCTACGTTGAAGATTGCCGATGCCAAGACCTTTACCCCGGTGAAGGTGGCGGCATGAACTGCGTTTTGAATACCGGGTGCGGATGCGGGAGCGGGGATTTTTTGAACGCAGAGGGCGCGAAGGTTTCGCAAAGTGCGCAGAAGAAGATGGAGAAAAGAATACCAAAAATTTTTAAGAATTCATTTCTTGATTTATTTTTTGCATTAATTTTCGTATCTTCTTTTGTACCTATTTTTGACTTCCTTTCGGTATCCCTTCTGCGCCCTCTGCGCAACCTTTGCGCCCTCTGCGTTCAAAAACTCCCCTCCCCCTCTCCACTCAGAGCCGCGAGCCCCCTATGAGTAAAAAAATCGGTGATGTCATCCTTGACGTGAAAAACATCTCGCTGCGTTTCGGTGGTGTCAACGCGTTAAGTGACATTAGCTTCAACGTGCGCGAGCATGAAATTCGCGCGATCATTGGCCCGAACGGCGCGGGCAAATCGTCCATGCTCAACTGCATCAACGGCGTGTACCAGCCGCAAGAGGGCAGCATTGCGTTCAAAGGCAAAACCTTCAAGCACATGAACAGCCACGAGGTGGCCACCATGGGCGTGGCGCGCACCTTTCAGAACCTGGCGCTGTTCAAAGGCATGAGCGTGCTGGACAACATCATGTCGGGGCGCAACCTGAAGATCAAGAGCAATATTTTTCTGCAAGCCCTGCGCATTGGCCCGGCCGAGCGCGAAGAGATCAAGCACCGCGAATATGTGGAGCAGATCATCGACTTTCTGGAAATCCAGCCCTACCGCAAAACCCCTGTGGGTCAGTTGCCCTACGGCCTGCAAAAGCGCGTAGACCTGGGCCGGGCTCTCGCCATGGAGCCGCAAGTGCTGCTACTGGACGAGCCCATGGCCGGCATGAACCTGGAAGAAAAGCAGGACATGTGCCGCTTTGTGCTGGACGTGAACGACGAGTTTGGCACCACGGTGGTACTGATTGAGCACGACATGAGCGTGGTGATGGACATATCCGACCGCGTGGTGGTGCTGGACTACGGCAAGATCATTGGCGATGGCACCCCCAGCGAGGTGCGCAACAACCCCGAAGTCATCAAAGCCTATTTAGGCACGAGTCATTAAGAGGCAAGCATGGGATTTTTTCTAGAAACACTGTTGGGTGGCCTGATGGCGGGCATGCTGTATTCGCTGGTGGCACTGGGCTTTGTGCTGATCTTCAAAGCCTCGGGCGTGTTCAACTTTGCCCAGGGCGCGATGGTGCTGTTTGCCGCGCTGGCCATGGCGCGCTTTGCCGAGTGGATTCCGCAGTGGACGGGTATTGACAACAAAATTGTGGCCAACGTAGTGGCCTTTGCCATTGCCGCAGCCATCATGTTTGTGGTGGCCTGGCTGATTGAGTTCCTCGTACTGCGCCACCTGGTCAACCAGGAGGGCGCTACGCTGCTCATGGCCACCTTGGGCATCACCTACTTTCTGGATGGCCTGGGGCAAACCATTTTCGGCAGCGACATTTATAAGATTGACATTGGTATGCCCAAAGAGCCGATCATGGCTTTTGAAAAGCTCTTTGAAGGCGGCATTCTGATCAACAAAGAAGACCTGATCGCCGCTGTGATTGCGGCCACCTTGGTGGCTCTGCTGACGCTGTTCTTCCAGAAAACCACTACCGGCCGCGCCCTGCGCGCAGTGGCCGATGACCACCAGGCGGCGCAGTCGATTGGCATTCCGCTTAACCGCATCTGGGTCATCGTCTGGTGCGTGGCGGGTGTGGTGGCCTTGGTGGCGGGAATGATTTGGGGTAGCAAGCTGGGCGTGCAGTTCTCGCTCACCACCGTGGCGCTGCGCGCCCTGCCGGTGGTGATTTTGGGTGGCCTTACCTCGGTTCCCGGTGCCATCATCGGCGGGTTGATTATTGGCGTGGGTGAAAAATTGTCTGAGGTGTACATCGGCCCCATGGTGGGCGGCGGCATCGAGATTTGGTTTGCCTATGTGTTGGCACTGGTGTTTTTGCTGTTCAGACCGCAGGGTTTGTTTGGCGAGAAGATTATTGACCGCGTGTAAAAACCAACGATTGAAGTTTAGGAATAACGATGTTTTACCGCGAAAACGGTCAGTTTAAAACCAGCTACCGCGCTGACCAGCAGATATTTCCGATCACGCAGGATCGGATCGCTATTGCTTTGCTGTTGGCTGTGGCCTTCTTTGTGGTGCCCATGCTGGCATCAGAATATATTTTCAAGGCGATTTTCATTCCGTTCCTGATTCTGGCGCTGGCCGCAATTGGGGTGAATATTCTGGTGGGCTACTGCGGACAAATCTCGCTGGGCTCGGGAGCCTTCATGGCGGTGGGGGCCTATGCGGCCTACAACTTTTATGTGCGTATTGACGGCATGCCGGTGCTGGCGGCGCTGCTGCTGGGGGGCTTTTTTGCAACGCTCGTTGGCATATTTTTTGGCGTCCCTAGTTTGCGGGTACGGGGCTTGTATCTGGCCATTGCCACGCTGGCGGCGCAGTTCTTTTGTGACTGGGCGTTTTTGCGGGTGAAATGGTTTACCAACAACACGGCATCAGGCTCGGTGTCGGTGTCTAACCTGCAATTATTTGGCTGGAAGATTGATACCCCGCTGGACAAATACCTGTTTTGCCTCGGCATCTTGGTGGTGTTTGCCGTGCTGGCCAAAAATCTGGTGCGCGGCGCGATTGGTCGCGAGTGGATGGCCATTCGCGACATGGACGTGGCCGCAGCGGTGATTGGCATTCGCCCGATGTATGCCAAGCTGTCGGCCTTTGCGGTGAGTAGCTTCATTATTGGCGTGGCCGGTGGCCTGTGGGGTTTTGTGCACCTGGGCTCTTGGGAGCCAGCAGCCTTCTCGGTGGACCGCTCGTTCCAGTTGCTGTTTATGGTGATTATTGGCGGCATGGGTTCGATCTCTGGGGCGTTTTTCGGTGCGGCGTTTATTACCGTGCTGCCGATCTTTTTGAACCAGTTTTTGCCGTTTCTGGGCTCCGTGGTGGGGGTTGAAATCTCCACCGCTGTCGTGTCGCACACAGAGTCGATGGTTTTTGGCGCATTGATCGTGTGGTTTTTGATTGTGGAGCCGCACGGCCTGGCCAAACTGTGGAGCGTGGCCAAGCAAAAGCTGCGTATTTGGCCGTTCCCGCATTGAGGGCCCAGTATTGGCAGTGTTTGAATGCTCGCAAACACTGACTTCTAAGGTTTCGGTTCGAGCGTTGAGTCCTTGTGTTTTTTGTGTTTGTTTATTTTTTGGAGTGAGATTATGAAACTTCGTCAACTGTCAGTCGCTGCAATAGTTGCAGCAGCGGGCCTGGCCTCGGTGGCCACCAATGCTCTGGCGCAAGCCAAAGAGCAGTTCTTCCCGATGCTGGTGTACCGCACCGGGGCCTATGCGCCTAACGGCGTACCCTTTGCCAACGGCATGGCCGACTACTTCAAGCTGGTCAACGCCAAGGGCGGTATCAATGGCGTGAAGCTGGTATTTGAAGAGTGCGAAACCGGCTACGCCACCGACCGTGGCGTGGAATGCTACGAGCGCCTGAAAGGCAAAAACGGTGGCGCTACGGTGTTCCAGCCCTTGTCTACCGGCATCACCTTCGCACTGACCGAAAAAGCCCCCGGCGACAAGATCCCCTTGATTACCGCAGGTTACGGTCGCAGCGAGTCGGCTGACGGCGGCGTGTTCAAGTGGAACTTCCCACTGTCGGGCACCTACTGGGTAGCCGCTGACACCTTGATCCAGCACATTGCCAAAAAAGAAGGTGGCTTTGACAAGCTCAAAGGCAAAAAAATCACCTTGATTTACCACGACTCACCGTTTGGCAAAGAGCCTATCCCCTTGCTGCAAGAGCGCTCCAAGATGCACGGCTTTGAGCTGAGCCTGCTGCCTGTGACGCACCCCGGTGTGGAGCAAAAAGCCACTTGGTTGCAGATTCGCCAGAACAAGCCTGACTACGTGCTCAACTGGGGCTGGGGTGTAATGAACTCCACCGCACTCAAAGAAGCGCAAGCCACCGGCTACCCACGCGACAAGATGTACGGCGTGTGGTGGGCAGGTGCCGAGCCTGATGTGAAAGACGTGGCCGAAGGTGCCAAGGGCTACAACGCCATCATGATGCAGCACGGCGCAGAGCCCAATGCTGTGGTTGCAAAAGACATCATGACCTTGGTGCACGGCAAAGGCCAGGGCACCGGCCCGAAAGAAGAAGTCGGCCAGGTGCTGTACATGCGCGGCTTGCAAGCTGCCATGTTTGCAGTAGAAGGCGTGCGCGCAGCGCAAGAGCGCTTTGGCAAAGGCAAGGTCATGACCGGCGAGCAGGCTCGCTGGGGCTATGAGAACCTGAACCTGACGCAGGCCAAGCTCGATGCACTGGGCTTTAAAGGCGTGATGCGCCCGATCTCCACCAGCTGCAAAGACCATATGGGCGCGTCCTTTGCTCGCGTGCACACCTGGGACGGCAGCAAGTTCAACTGGACGTCGGACTGGCTACAAGGCGACGAGCAGCTCATCAACCCGATGGTCAAGGCCGCTGCCGACAAGTACGCTGCCGAGAAAAAACTGGTGCGCCGCGACGGTGCAGACTGCCAGTCTTAATCGGCCTTGGGTTTGAACAAACCCCTAGCGACTCAGCTGAGTCGCTAGTTCAAAGTGCAGCGCTTGCCCCGGCTACCCGCTGCACTTTCAACTAGCCAAAGAAGCCAAGATGGAAACCAAGACCAGCACACCCCCCAACATCGTCCTCAATGTCAACGGCATTGAGGTCATCTACAACCACGTCATTCTGGTGTTGAAAGGGGTATCCCTGCAAGTACCCGAGCGCGGCATTGTGGCCATTTTGGGTGGTAACGGCGCGGGCAAAACCACCACGCTGCGGGCGGTCAGCAACCTGCTGTCGGGCGAGCGCGGCGCGGTCACCAAGGGCAGCATCGAGCTGCGCGGCGAGCGCATTGAAAACCTCTCCCCCGCCGACCTGGTGCAGCGCGGCGTGGTGCAGGTGATGGAGGGTCGCCACTGCTTTGCCCACCTGACGATTGAAGAAAACCTGCTGACCGGGGCCTACACCGTCAAAAGCAAGGCGCAAATTGCCGCCAACCTGGAGAAGGTGTACAACTACTTTCCCCGCCTGAAAACCCGCCGCACCAGCCAGGCGGCCTATACCTCGGGCGGCGAGCAGCAGATGTGCGCCATTGGCCGCGCGCTGATGGCTAACCCCACTATGGTGCTGCTGGACGAGCCATCCATGGGCCTGGCACCGCAGATCGTGCAAGAGGTGTTTGAGATTGTGAAAGACCTGAACGTCAAGGAAGGCACCACCTTCTTGCTGGCCGAACAAAACACCAACATGGCGCTGCGCTACGCCGACTACGGCTACATCATGGAGAGCGGCCGCATCGTCATGGACGGCCCCGCCAAAGAGCTGGCCACCAACGAAGACGTGAAAGAGTTCTACCTGGGCACCGGTGGTGGCGATGGCGAGAAGAAGAGCTTTAAAGACGTGAAGAGCTACAAGCGCAGGAAGCGCTGGCTGGCTTAGGTTTAGGTTTAAGAGGCTATTTAGGCTGTAGCCCAATGAAATGTAGCGTAAGCAGCTATTTAAACTATAGCGACTGCTAAAGTTGCAGAGGAACTCCGATGACCCCTTTTTACGACGCACTCGAAAAGCGCAGCCCCGCAGAACGCGATGCCGCGCTGTTTGCAGCGCTACCCGGTCACATCGCCCATGCACAAAAGCACTCCCCCGCGATGCGCGAGCTGCTGCCTGGCGTAGACGCAGCATCCATCACCAGCCGCGCCGCGCTGGCCCAGCTGCCCGTCACCCGCAAGGGCGAGCTGCACGAGCGGCAAAAAACAGGCCGCGCCGCAGGCAAGGATGTGTTTGGCGGCTTTAGCGCCGTGGCCTACGGCGCGCACATGCCGCGTGTGTTTGCCAGCCCCGGCCCGATCTATGAGCCCGAAGGCGCAGGCAAAGACTACTGGCGCATGGCGCGGGCCATCTATGCAGCGGGCTTTCGGCCCGGCGAGCTGGTGCACAACTGTTTTAGCTACCACTTTGTGCCCGCAGGCTCGATGATGGAAACCGGGGCGCAGGCCCTGGGCTGCAGCGTGTTTGCAGGCGGCACAGGCCAGACCGAGCAGCAAGTGCAGGCCATGGCCGAGCTGCACCCCGCAGGCTACATTGGCACGCCCAGCTTCCTGAAAATCATTGTTGAAAAAGCCGCAGAGATGGGCGTAAAACTGCCCACTGTAAAAAAAGGCATGGTTGGCGGCGAGGCCTTTACGCCCAGCCTGCGTGACTGGTTTACCGAACGCGGCATCGACGTGTACCAGTGTTTTGCCACCGCCGATGTGGGCTTGATAGCCTATGAGACCAGCGCCCGCCAGGGCCTGGTGCTAGACGAAGGCGTGATTGTCGAAATCGTGCGCCCCGGCACCGGTGACCCCGTGCCCGAGGGCGAGGTGGGCGAACTGGTGGTCACCACGCTCAACGCCACCTACCCACTCATCCGCTTTGGCACGGGCGACCTGACCGCCGTGCTGCCTGGCCACTGCCCCACGGGCCGCACCAACACCCGCATCAAGGGCTGGATGGGCCGCGCCGACCAAACTACCAAAATTCGCGGCATGTTTGTGCACCCAGCGCAGGTGGCTGAAGTGGCCAAACGCTTCCCTGAAGTGCTGAAGGCGCGATTGGTGGTCAGCGGCGAGATGGCCAACGATGCCATGCTGCTCAAGGTAGAAACCACCGCACAGCCCGAAGGCTTGCAAGACAAAATCGCCAGCGCCATCCGCGAGGTGACC
>JAYVJV010000277.1:0-3627 GCA_043769005.1 Polaromonas sp.
CCAAACGACTGAAAAAGCGGGTGGTGCTTGGACGCAGGTGTCTCGTTTGGGTAACCCACTGGTCAACGAAGTGGTGATTGGCCTGAAGGACAAAGACAAGTTCAACGGTTCTAAGCCTGTGGATGATGGTCAATTTTTAAACTACGTCACCCATCCTACTTTGCCAGCCTTGCTCGGTTTGGTCCTGACGGGTGACCTGGCGGGTCTGGCGCCCACCAATATTCCGCGTACAGATTTGGCGACCGTATTTTTGACGGGCATCACGGGTGTTAACAAACCCTCTCAAGTGACGCCCTCAGAAATGCTGCGCCTAAATACCGCGATTGCCCCAGTTCAGTTTGTCGACCAAAACCGCTTGGGTGTGGCTGGCGAGGTGTTGCGCGTGGGGGGTCTGGCGAACTTGGGAATGGCGAAAGACCTGGCTGGCTTCCCCAACGGGCGTCGTCCCAAAGATGACGTGGTGGACATCGCTTTGGTCGCCATGCTGGGTGGTTTGTGCGTCATCAATGGTGACAACGATGGCTTAAAACTCAACAGCATTCCCGGTGTCAATGGCGTCACATCTGCTTGTAAACCAGCCAGTGTGCCTTTGGGTGCAACATCTGCCAGCGTGCATGATGGCGTGGACCAAGCTGTGGTGCCATTTCTCACCAGCTTCCCATACCTCAACACGCCAAATGCAGGTTCGCAGTAGGGCATGAACGAAGGAGTAATCACCATGAAAACTTTTCTTCAAAACGCCAGATTTGTTGTATTGAGTGCCATCAGTGTTCTGTTGATCGCTTGCGGCGATAGCGGTTCTATGCAATCGTCCAACAATGCTCAGTTGTCGGATAATCCAGCAACGACCAGTGCTAGCGAGATTCCTATGTCGGCTACCACAAGTGCGGCGAGCGCGATGAGCTTTGTCAACATGATGGCAGGCAGCCAAAATGACAGCGCTGAACCGTTGGCAGTCGGAGCTGCAGTTTTAGCGACCAGCGAGACGGATGAACCTAGTGTGTAGCCTCGGTTAAGTCGTCAACTGAGGGTCGATGTGGAGCATCCGTGTCGACCCTCCTTTCACATATGAGAGGTTAAGTAATGTGCAGTCTCCGCCACTTACCACTGTTAGTATTACTAGGCGCGGTTGCGATGGCACAAGCCGAAGGCCGCGACTTGATGCCAAGCCGTGACAACCAAGTGATAGAGACCCTGCCTGCACGGGTACGCAGCACGACTCTGACCAGCTCGCCTGCCACAGCCGCTGTAACCGCCCGCCAAGCTATCACTTTGGCTAGGCAAACGGCAGACACACGCTATTTAGGCCGCGCCCAAGCAACGCTTGCACCCTGGTGGGATAAAAAAGATGCCCCAGTAGAACTTGCTGTCCTACAAGCCACCGTGTTGCAAAGCCGGCATGAATTTGACGCTGCTCGTGTGGTGTTGCGTCAGGTACTAAAACGCGAGCCCCGCCATGCGCAAGGCTGGCTGACCCTAGCCACGCTAGAGCGTTTGTCCGGAAACTACCCTGCCGCATTGTTTGCCTGTGACCAAGTGGAACGCGCGGGTGCCGGCCTTTACGCACAAGCCTGCAAGTTTGAAACCGTGTCTCTACAAGGCGGGCAAGACCAAGCTAGGCGCGGACTGCAAGAGCTGCAGCGACAAACAACTGACGCCTCCATACAAGCCTGGTTGATGTCACTGCAGGCTGAAAACGATGAACGGGCAGGTCGCGACCCGCTGGCATGGTCGGGCTACCAAGCAAGCCTGGCACTGGAGCAAGATGGTTACACCGCCTTGGCTGCGGCAGATTTGTTGTTGCGAACCCAACGCCCGCAGGAGGCAAAGTCACTGCTGGCAGGACAACCCAACAGTGATGCCGTGTTGATACGGCGTGCGCAAGCTGCCAAGCTGTTGCAAGACCCGGCTTGGCAAGCTATGGCAAAAGAAGTTCGAGAACGGTTTGCCGCCCTTGAGCTGAGAGGGGACAGCCCTGCAACGCATGCTCGTGAGCAAGCTCTGGCGTACTTGTGGTTGGACGCTGACGGACCACGGGCTTTGCAAGCAGCCAAACTGAATTTGACGCTGCAAAAAGAACCCTTTGACTGGTGGTTGGCCATGGCCAGCGCCAATCTTGCTGGTCAAACCGCCGAGCTGCAAGACCTGCGGTCGCAAGTGAGTGCGATAGGACTGCGCGATGCGCGGCTGTCAATGTTTCAAAAAAAATGACTCCTATGACATTTCATCCCCACCATTTTTGGCGAGCACTGGTGCTGGCACTTGGCTTATCCCTGGGTGCGAGCGCGACGGTTTGGGCACATAAAGCCAGTGATGCTTATTTGGAGTTCAACGACAACACGGTTAAATTTTCTATCGCCCTGCGGGACTTGGATGCGGCCCTAGACACCCTCGACACGAACAATGACAGAAGCCTGGTCTGGGGTGAAATTCGCCAAAACCTACCCGTCATCCAAGCTTGGGTGGGTGATGGTATGCGCATCGATTGCAATCGCAAAGTCATGGATTTACCCTGGGCTTTTCAGTCCTTGGAGGAGCGACCCGATGGTGTCTATGTTCGCTTGAGTGCTTCAATAAGTTGCCCAAGCACGGGCGCTATCGGCGTTGACTACCAGTTGATGAAAACGGTGGATTCAACACACCGGTTGTTGGTGGGCGGTGTTTTGCAGGGGCAAGCGCTTGCAACGGTGGTATCGCCACAAATCAACCGCAGCACCAGTCTTCGACAGGGTAGCCATGATCTTAGCGCGGGTCAGACGCAAAACGGATGGTCAGCATTCGCGCAATTTTTCCCCGTGGGGGTTCACCATATTGCCACCGGGTATGACCATTTGGCCTTTTTGTTGTCTTTGCTGCTGCCCATTGTGCTGCTGCGGCAATACAGTGCAGCACCTGATCACAGCCCTGCACGCCCCGGTTTGGCTGCTTTGTTGCGTACGGTGACGGGGTTTACTCTGGGGCATTCGATCACCTTGGTGCTGGCTACTTTTGGTTGGATTGGGTCTCCTACATGGGTTGAACCTGCCATTGCCGTTAGCATCGGCATCTCTGCCTGGCTGAACCTCTACCCTGTGCGTTGGGTGCGCAACGATGCGGTAGCCCTTGGCTTCGGTTTGATTCATGGCCTGGGATTTTCCAGCGTCATACGCGAGGCAAACATCAGCCAGTCCTTGCTGCCATGGGCCTTGGCAGGCTTTAACTTGGGGGTGGAGGCTGGCCAACTGGTCGGGGTCGCTCTGTGGTGTGGTCTGCAACTGGTATTGGTGCGTCACCAGTGGTATGACCGCGTCGTCGTGCGCGGCGGTTCATGGGCGCTGCTGCTGTTGGCTGGTTTTTGGACCCTTCAACGGACTGTGGTCATCTAGCCTTTTTAGGAAAATCGAGCAGAGACCCGTTGCCCAAACATCACCGTCAAGAGCGCTGCCACCACCAAAGCAATCCCGCCCCACTGCCAAGTTGTAATCTGCTCCCCCAAAATCACCATCCCTGCCGTGATGCCCACCACAGGCACACCCAAGCTAAAGGGCGCAACGCGATTCGCGGGGTGGCGTTTTAGCAACTGCGTCCACAGGGCATAAGCCGCAATCGTCGCCACCCAGCCCAGAAACGCGACAGATACCCAGCTGC
>JAYVJV010000278.1:0-2301 GCA_043769005.1 Polaromonas sp.
TGGCATCAGTCAGTTTTCCGCGCGTTATGGCTTCCTGGATAAACCCACCCGCATTCGTTTCCGCGTGCTCGACCCCACGCTGCAGATTGTGCCCTGCGCGCCATGCGCCGACGTGACGCTGGATGCCAATAGCTTTGCGCGCCTGGCGCCCAAACTGCAGCGTGTATTCATCACCGAAAACGAAACCAACTTCCTGGCCTTCCCTCGCGTTGATAATGCGATCGTCATCTTTGGTGCGGGTTACGGTTGGGATGCGCTGGCGCGCAGTGACTGGCTGCAATACTGCGCACTGTATTACTGGGGTGATATCGACACCCATGGCTTTGGCATTCTGGAGCAACTGCGCGGTTACTTTGACCACGTGTCTTCGTTTTTGATGGACAGGGTTACCCTCGACGCCCATGCCGGCTTTTGGGGCAACGAGGACAAACCGCTGCGCGTGGACTTGCAACGCTTAACACCCGCAGAAAACGCCCTTTACGACGATCTGCGCGACAATCGTATTCGCGCCGGGCTGCGGCTGGAGCAGGAGCATATTGGCTTCCACTGGCTGGCGCGTGGGCTTGAGCAGATTATTGACGATAACACTGCATCCGAGACGGGCTGATCGGCTTAAGACGCCGCTCGCTCTTTGTAAAAAGCATGGGAACACATTCCGTCGCTCGTGCGCTGCACCAATATTCTTTACACAGTCAGGTCCTGGGGTAATGTGGGCCCGTATTTCCAGAACACCTCAGCCTGCACCGTTGGTGCCGGAAGTGGTCGGCCAGGCGCTGCGGACGTTATTCAACGACCACGCAAATAAAGCGCTGTCATGGGTGTTGAGCAGGGTAAGGGTGCTGGGGTACCTTCAGCTGCGCCAACAAACTCTGCAGAAACGCTCAATCGGTAACCGGTACCCTTAGTTCTCCAGCGCATTGCCCCCGACGCCGCCTTGCCACGCACCCAAATTCCGGTTCGGCGAGTAGCCTGTGACAACCACCACCCACGATGGAACCCGCACATACGTCCGCGCTTGAAGGGCCCGCTAATGTTCGGCGTTCTACTCTCACTGTTTCCATTGTGGGTCCAGGCATGCCGCCGGCACGATGGTTACGCGTTGGCAGGCCGGCTTCAATCATCCCCTGCGCGGCTGGGACCATCTGCTTGCCATGCTCGCCGTTGGCGGGTGGGCCGCGCAACAACGCGGCGCCCTGCGCTGGCGTCTGCCGCTGACCTTTGTTGCGGTAATGGGTGTGGGTGGGCTGGTTGGTTACAGCGGCGCCGAGTTGCCGGGTGTGGAATGGGTGATCGGCGGCTCGGTGCTGATTTTTGCGTTGCTCGTTGTGAGCCGTGCGCGCCTGCAGCCGGGCGCCATGATGTCGCTGGTTGGCTTCTTCGCGTTTTTCCACGGTTTTGCCCGCGGCCCGGAACTGCCAGGTGCGACCAGTCTGCTGCTGTTTGGCGCAGGCTTCACGGCGGCCACCGTACTGTTGCATGGCACTGGTCAAAGGATTTGCGGTGCAGCGCATGGGGTGATCTGATCGTCGGGTCGTGGGGCGTCTACAAGCGCTAGGACTGTCGGCGGCGGCAGCATCCTGTTTGCCCCAAGCAGCCGGCCCCGCCCCTGAGTCTGTTACCGGATCTGCCGGTATCATCGTGCCCCTGACGTGGCGCCAGCTGACGGCGCAACCCTTACGCAACTCTGGAGAACACAGTGGTTTTAAGCGAACACCCAGTGCTCGACGCGGCAGTCATAGGCAGCGGTGTAGGCGGACTGTACGCACTGCAAAGGCTGCGTGATCAAATGGGCCTCCACGCGCAGGGTTTTGATGATGCCGGCGACGTTGGCGGCACCTGGTATTGGAACCGTTACCCGGGTTGCCGAGTGGACACCGATGCGTCGATTTACTGTTACGCCTTTGACCGTGACTTGTTGTGCAACTGGCCGTGGTCGGAGCGTTATCCGCGCCAACCCGAAGTGCTGGCCTATCTGAACGCTGTTGCAGACAAACACGACCTGCGCCGCTCGATCCATTTCCGTACCCGCATCGTCAGAGCCAACTGGGACGAAGGCGCTGCGCTGTGGCGCTTGGTGAGCAGTGCCGGCGAGCAGTTCGCGGCCCGTTATGTGTTCGAAGGTGTTGGCCTGTTGTCTTCGACCAATATGCCAAGCTTGCCCGGTCTCGAAACCTTCAAGGGCGCGGTCCACCATGCCGCACGCTGGCCGCAAGATGGCCTGGATCTGACCAACAAACGGGTCGGCGTGATTGGCACCGGTTCAACCGGTATCCAGATCATTACTGAGCTTGCGCCGCAGGT
>JAYVJV010000279.1:0-18478 GCA_043769005.1 Polaromonas sp.
GGCCGGGCAGCGAATTCTGCTGTAATTGGGAACCACCTCATTCCCCGCCAGGCCAGACCGTATGAACCCCTCCTCCCCCATTGACGTACTGATTACCGAAGTAGGCATGCGCGACGGCCTGCAAGCCGTCACGCGCACCATGGCCACGCAGGACAAAAAGAGGTGGGTGGACGCGTTGGTTGCCGCCGGAGTGCGCGAGATAGAGGTGGCCTCCTTTGTGCCGCCCAAGCTGCTGCCGCAGATGGCCGATGCCACCGAGATCACGCAATACGCCGCCAGCCTTCCCGGCATCAGCATCATCGGCCTGGTGCCTAACCTTAAGGGCGCGCAGGCGGCGCTGGCGGCGGGGGTGCACAAGCTGACCATTCCGTGCTCGGCCAGCATCGCGCACAGCCTGGCCAATGTGCGCAAAACCCGCGAGCAGATGGTGGACGAGGTGCGCAATATCGTTGCCCTGCGTAACGAGATTGCGCCCCATGTGAAGATTGAAGCGGGCATCAGCGTGGCCTTTGGCTGCACCCTGCAAGGCGTAGTGCCCGACGATGATGTGATCTGGCTGGTCGAGCAGGTGATTGCCGCAGGCGCGGACGAGTCTGGCCTGGCCGACACCACCGGCATGGCCAACCCGGCCCAGGTGCGCCGCTTGTTCAAACGCGCTATCAGCACCGTGGGCCTGCAGCATGTGGGCGCAGCGCACATGCACAATACGCGCGGGCTGGGCATTGCCAACTGCCTGGCGGCCTTTGAAGAAGGCATTCGCGGTTTCGACTCGTCCATGGCCGGCCTGGGCGGCTGCCCGCATGCACCCGGTGCCTCGGGCAATGTGGTGACCGAAGATTTGGTCATGATGTTTGAAGCCATGGGCCTGCGCACAGGCATCGACATTGCAAAACTCATCGCCGCACGGGAACCCTTGAAGGCTGGCCTGCCCGGCGAGCCGCTGTATGGCATGACGGCAGAGGCGGGCTTGCCTATGGGTTTTGTGTATGCGGATGGACGAAGATGAAAACCATTTTGAACGCAGAGGCCGCGAAGGTTGCGCAGAGAACGCAGAAGAAGACAAAAAAATTCAAAGTTGAAGAAAAAATTAAACCCAAAATTTAAATACAAACCCAAGAGATTGTTTTTAAAATTTTGTATTCCCTTTCCCCCTCTTTTTTGCGCCCTCTGCGAAACCTTCGCGCCCTCTGCGTTCAAAAATTGCCCCCGAATTCCCCCCCCCCCCGAATTTTGACCCCAACCCCCTATGACCACACAAACCCCAGCCAATGAAAAAGCTTTGCCCTACGCAGGCCTGAGAATGGTCGAGTTCACCCACATGGTGATGGGCCCCACCTGCGGCATGGTGTTTGCCGACTTGGGCGCTGAGGTTATCAAAGTAGAGCCGCCTAAGGGTGACAACACGCGCAATCTGCTCGGCTCGGGCGCGGGTTTTTACCCGCTGTTTAACCGCAATAAAAAGTCCTTGGTGCTGGACTTGAAAACCCCCGAAGGCCGCGAGGCAGTGCTCAAGCTGATCGCCACCGCAGACATCGTCAGCCACAACTTTCGCCCCGAGACCATGGCCGCGCAGGGGCTGGACTATGCCAGCCTCAAAAAGCTCAATCCGCGCCTGATCTACATCGCCCTCAAAGGCTTTTTGCCCGGCCCCTACGAGCACCGCACCGCGCTGGACGAGGTGGTGCAGATGATGGGTGGCCTGGCCTACATGACCGGCCCGGTGGGCCAGCCGCTGCGTGCGGGCACCAGCGTGAACGACATCATGGGCGGCATGTTTGGCGCGATAGCCGCCATGGCCGCGCTGGCCCAGCGCGAGAAAACCGGGCAAGGCCAGGAGGTGCAGGCCGCGCTGTACGAGAACAATGTTTTTTTGGTGGCGCAGCACATGATGCAGTACGCCGTCACCGGCCAGCCTGCCGACCCCATGCCCAACCGCATCTCCTCCTGGGCGGTGTATGACGTGTTTACCGTCAAAGACGGCGAGCAGATTTTTTTAAGCGCGGTGAGCGACAAGCAGTGGGCGGTGTTTTGCGACGCGCTGGGTTTTGCCGACCTCAAAGCCGATCCGCTGTACGGCAACAACAACGACCGCGTGCGCGAGCGCCCGCGCCTGCTGGCGCAATTGCGCGAGCGCTTTGCAAAGTACAGCGCGCAGGAGCTGAGCGATATTTTTGAAAAAAACGGCCTGCCCTACGCCCCCATCAAACGCCCGCAGGATTTGATGGACGACCCGCATTTGCTGGCTACGGGCGGCCTCACGCCCATCACGCTGCCGGACGGCAAGCAGACCAACACCGTGCTGTTCCCTTTCACGCTGGACGGTCAGCGCATGGGCGTGCGCCACAATCCGCCCAAGCTCGGCGAGCACAGCCAAGAGCTGCTCCAGTCGCTGGGGTACAGTGCACAAGAAGCTATAAAATTAGGAGCTGTTTACGCTAGTATTTAAAGGGCTGTAGCCTTAAATAGCATCCTAAACGGATGCCAACAATTAACCTGCTGCGGGCTTTCCCTGTTGTCGCACCACAGGCTATCCCATTACATTGTGCACCGCTTGGAACAACTTATGAACACCACTTTTACCCTTTCCCGCCGTCGCTTTATCAGCGCGACTGCCGCCGCCATGGCCGCGCCCGCCGCATGGGCGCAAAGCGACAAACCCATCAAATTTATCCTGCCCGTCTCGGCAGGCTCGGGCGTAGACGGCATCGTGCGCGCCGCTAGCAACCAGCTGGCCAAGGCCTTGGGCCAAAGCGTGGTGATTGAAAACCAGCCTGGCGCAGGCGGCGTGGTGGGCACCGCCGCCATGATCAAGTCCGCGCCGGACGGCCTCACGCTGTCCATGGTGTCCAACAACCATGTGATCTACCCCAGCGTGCTCAAGAGCGTGCCCTTTGACCCGGTGGCTGACATCACCCCCCTGGCGGTCATTGGCGCTACGCCCCTGGTGCTGGTGGTCAACCCCAAGGTGGCCGCCAAAACCTTGCGGGAGTTTGTGGCCCTGCTCAAGGCCAGCCCCGGCAAATACAACTATGCCTCCAGCGGCAACGGCACTATTTTGCACCTGGCCCCCGAGCTGTTCAAAGACGTGACGGGCACCTTTTCTACCCACATTCCCTACCGTGGTTTTGGCCCCATGCTGCAAGACATTGTGGGTGGCCAGGTGGACTGGGGCGTGGGTGCGCTGCCCGCCGTGGCGGGGCAAATCAAAGCGGGTAATCTGCGCGCGCTGTGCGTGTCGGCCCCCGCCCGCATTGCAGCCGCGCCCGACATTCCCACCTCGGCCGAGGCCGGTGTGCCACGCTATTTGGTAGAGGGCTGGATCGCCGCCGTCGGCCCCAAGGGCATGGCCCCCGAGCTGGTGCAACGCATCAACGCCGCCATCGTCACGGCCTTCAACACCGCCGAAGTCAAAGAAGCCATGGCCAAGCAGGGCAATACCATCCAGATCAGTAGCCCTGAGTTTGCGCACAAACACTTTAAGGACGAGCTGGTGAAATACGCCGCGCTGGTGAAGAAAGCCGGTGTAGTCCCGCAGTAAACCCCAGGCGCAAACCACCCTGGGCGCAAACGCAAGCGCGCACGGTGCTGCGGCCCAGCGCCACGCGCCATAATCCGAACGTGGACAAATTTAAACAACTCGAAACCTTTGCCGCCGTGGCCACCAAGGGTAGCCTCACCGCCGCTGCACACACCGAGGGCGTAGCCGCCGCCATCATCGGCAGGCGTATTGATGCGCTGGAAGAGCGCCTGGGCGTGAAGCTGATGGTGCGCACCACACGGCGCATTACCCTCACCCATGAGGGCAGCGCGTTTTTAGAAGACTGCCAGCGCGTGCTGGCCGATATGGCCAATGCCGAGGCCAGTGTCAGCGCGGGCGGCATTCAGGCCAGCGGGCATTTGCGCATCACCGCCCCCGCAGGCTTTGGCCGCAAGCATGTAGCGCCCCTGGTGCCACGCTTTCGCGAGCAGCATGCCGATGTGAGCATTTCGCTCAACCTGTCGGACCGCGTGGTCGATCTGGCGGCCGAGGGCTTTGACTGCGCCGTGCGCGTAGGCGACCTGCCCGACTCGCAGCTGGTGAGCGTGCGCCTAGCCGACAACCGCCGCCTGTGCGTCGCCACACCCAAATACCTCAAGCAACGCGGCACCCCCCAGCAGCCGGGCGACCTGCACAAGCTGGACTGCCTCACCCTGTCCAGCGACGCATCGCAAAGCCGGGGCTGGGCCTTCACCATCCACGGCGAGCTGCAACACCTGCGCCCCGGTGGCCCCATGGACTGCAGCGACGGCCAGGTGCTGCACGAGTGGTGCCTGGCAGGCTACGGCATCGCCTGGCGCAGCACCTGGGAGGTGGATAGCGACATTGCTGCTGGCAGATTGGTCACCGTGCTAGACGAGTTTGCCGCCCCGCCCAACGGCATCTACGCCGTCTTTCCGCAACGCAAGCACCTGCCGCTGCGCGTGCGGCTGTGGGTGGACTTTTTAAAGCACCATTACGGGCAAGCCAAATACTGGGCGGTGTAGCACACAGCCAAGGCCAATTTAAACCATCTAATTGGCCTCTAGCCCATTAAAATAGTGCGTAAGCAGCTATTTATTTTATAGCGTATTAGTTTATCAACCTGCTGCTGTTGAACAGCCCGTGGCAATGCTTTTGTGCCTTGATTGCCTTGGACGGGCGACGGGACATGTTGCTTGCAAGTTGCAGCAAAACACACGCAGCCTGGCTTTTGTAGTTGCACCAGCGCAGTACGACGCGCCTTTGCTCCAACTTGCAATCAACACGCTCCCATCGCTTCACCCTGGCAAATGTTGTGGTCTGAAGACACGTGAGGCGGAGTTTTGTAATGCTTTACAGAGCATTGTCAGTGCTGCAGTGAAGTTGGACACCGCTTGAACGAAGTGTAGGGCGCTTTGTTGCTTTCAGTTGTTCTTCATCCATACACCGGTTCCCGGAGGTGGCTCTGGGTTCTCGCCCCGCTCAAGAGCGGCGTGGTAACTGGTAAGCCTGTTCAAATGATCCGTGCGTTCCTTCCAATAGGCTGCTGCATTTTCCCGCACAACGGCCTTCATTTCGTCATCAGCCCGAAACTGCCCGGATAGGACGGACTTGGATATTTGCTCGAACTCGGGCTTGAAGCAATGATATGTTCCAGATGCGTCGGCAACATAGAGCCTTCCACACTCAGAACATTGGTGGATGTGCCGAACATAATGCCTGGTAAGGGCAACCATAGCATGCCAAATTTCATCCTCGTTGCCTTGGAATTGAGCCGGGGGCACCCCGCAAGAACTCAGGGTATCGAGATACGCAAACCACTGCATGTCGGGAATGAAATGTGCCTTGTCGCCGAGATAATCCGAGATGTCGTAGATTCTTGCGCCACAGTGGCATCCTATGCTTGACACGTTCTTCACCTCCCAAGATTCGAAAATTCGATGCGGCCTCCGTGCGCCCTACGAGATGTATACCGCAAAACCTGCGGTATACAAATGGTGTTGCGATTTAAACTGGGCATCAAATACTCCGAAAAGTGTTTTGCAGAATAGGTTTCAAGCGATCATACTGTTTATTCAAGCAGTTATAAAATTCCTATGAAACCCGGCAGTTCTGGATCTTCATGAGTTTAATTTTCAGCGTGATTTAGCGAGCGTGTTGCGCACATGCACTAGAGTCTAAGGCGAGCGTAGCGTGTTTGTCTAGAGCAATTGAAGTTTGCATTGGATATGAGCGTGGCTTGATATCTGAGGTTTAGCGAGTTTGACGGTTTTATGGAAATGTAGTCTGCTAGACCAATAAAATAAGCCGCAAGCAGCTCACCTTTTGATAGTGAGTGGTTGGAAGAAGAGCACACCATCAGCACACGCAACGGTGTGCCAACCAAGACAGCCAAGCGGTGATGGAGCGTGGTTGTGATGAAAATCTGGAGAAAGGCGCGGCCCACCAACTCTGGATGACTACTGACTGCCGCGCGTGTTTTCGTAAGATTTTGCAGCGCAACTTCCTCCATCGCCGCAGCTCACGGTCTCAGCCTATCGAACTGGCTCTTCAAAAGGCCTAAGACAACCCAAGAGCATCCAAAAGAGCGGCGTTTACCAAGGAAATAACCCTCTAGCCCAACAAAATAGAGCGTAAACAGCTACAAAATAAATAGCAAATAATACCTGCTCACCAAGAAGCAATCTCAACCGTGCAGCAGCCCAAGCCCCAGCCACAGCGCCGTACCCCACATCGTCAGCGCCACTACCGCATCGATGCCCCGCCACACCGCTGGGCGGGCCAGTTTGTGGGCCAGGCGTTGCGCGCCCAGGCCTAACGCGATAAACCACAGGGCCGAGCCCGCCGCCGCCCCCGCGCCAAACCACCAGTTGTCTGGCCGCCCGTAGGCCAGGGATGCCGTGCCGATCAGTACCGCCGTGTCCAGCCAGGCATGCGGGTTCAACCACGAAAAAGCCAGCGCTGCGCCCAGCGCCTGCCTGCGCGTGGCGGGCGCGCCCTGCTGCGTGGTGGCCAGGCCCACATACTGGTAAGCCCAGGCACGGCGCGCCGCGCCCCATCCGTAGTGCAGCAAAAACAAGATGGCAGCACCGATCATCCCGCCGTGCACCAGCGCCGACAGGCTGCCCAACTGCGCCAAACCCGCCACGCCCAGGCCAATCAACAGCAGATCGGTGATGGCGCAGGCCGCCACCGTCAGCCCCACATGTTGGCGCAGCAGCCCCATGCGCAGCACATGCGCGTTTTGCGGGCCAATCGCGATGATGAGCGACAGACTCAGCAGCATTCCAGAAAACCAGGCGGTCATGGGGGGCAATATTTCTTTTCCCCCGTGAAGAGGCGTAGGTTGCAAATTTATTTTTACAGCAGAGCGCTATTGTTGTGATAGCTGCTTGCGCACACGTTTATTGAGTAAAACCGCTAAATTATCCGTTAAATCGGGCCGCCAAAGCACACTAAGTCCATTGGCAGGCAGGATAATTGCCCCATGCCCACCCCAGCCCCGCTGCGCGCCCCTTTACGTGTCTTGTCGCTCATCCCGCCGATGACGCAGCTCAACACGCCTTACCCGTCCACCGCTTACATCACCGGCTTTCTGCGCTCGCGTGGGGTGGACGCGGTACAAGCGGACGTGGCGCTGGCTTTGGTGCTGCGGCTGTTCTCGGCCCAGGGGTTGCAAGCGATTTACGCAGAGATTGAACAGCTTGAACACACCACCGAGCGTGTAGCGCTGTTTATGGAGCAGTTCCCGCGTTACGCGGCCACCATCACCGCCGCCATCAACTTTTTGCAAGGCAAAGACTCCACCCTGGCCCACCGCATCAACTCGCGCAGCTTCCTGCCCGAAGGCCCGCGTTTTGAAGCGTTGGAGGTGTATGTAGACGACGAAGGCGGTGACCCGCTGGCCTGGGCTTTTGGTGCGCTGGGCGCGCAAGACAAGGCGCGGCACTTGGCCACCCTGTATTTAAACGACCTGGCCGACGTGCTGAAAGACGCGATAGACCCGCGCTTTGAGTTTGTGCGCTACGCCGAATCTTTGGCGGGCAGCCAGCCCACCTTTGATCCGCTGGCCGATGCGCTGGCGCAGCCGCTCACACTGGTAGACCGCACACTGGTTGATATTGCGCTGCAAACTGTGGCGCAGTATTTTCCTGACGCTGACTTAGATGATGAGCCAACAAAGCGCCTAGCCTTGCAGCGGGTGGTACTGCTGTCGGTGCCCTTCCCAGGCTCGGTCTACGCGGCGTTTCGCATTGCCCAAGCCATCAAAGCGCAGCACCCGCACACGGTGATGGTGCTGGGCGGCGGCTACGTTAACACCGAGCTGCGCTCTCTATCCGAGCCGCGCGTGTTTGACTATTTCGATTTCGTCACGCTGGACGCAGGCGAGCGCCCGCTGCTGGCGCTGCTGGAGCATGTGCAAGGCAAGCGCGGCGCGCAGCGCCTGGTGCGCACCTTTGTGCGCAATGAAAAGGGCGACGTGCAATACATCAACCTGGCCGAGCCCGACATACCCTTCAGCGACGTAGGCACCCCCACCTGGGACGGCCTGCCATTGGACAAATACCTGTCGCTCTTGGACATGCTCAACCCCATGCACCGCTTGTGGAGCGACGGCCGCTGGAACAAGCTGACTGTGGCGCACGGCTGCTACTGGAAGAAGTGCAGCTTTTGCGACGTGAGCCTGGACTACATATCGCGCTACGAAGGCACCACGGCGGAGGAGCTGGTCAACCGCATCGAATCAATAGTCAAAGAAACCGGCCAAACCGGCTTCCACTTCGTCGATGAAGCCGCCCCACCCAAAGCCCTCAAAGCGCTAGCCGCTGAACTGCAAGCACGCAGCACCGCAATCAGTTGGTGGGGCAACATCAGATTTGAAAAATCTTTCACCCCCGCGCTGTGCCAGGAGCTGGCCGATAGCGGCTGCATCGCTATCAGCGGCGGCCTGGAAGTAGCGTCCGACCGCCTGCTCAAGCTCATGAAAAAAGGCGTGTCGGTAGAGCAAGTGGCCCGCGTTACCAAGGGCTTCTCAGACGCAGGCATCTTGGTGCACGCCTACCTGATGTACGGCTTTCCTACCCAAACCGTGCAAGACACTGTCGACGCGCTAGAGTACGTGCGCCAGCTCTTCGCCGCAGGCTGTATCCAAAGCGGCTTCTTCCACCGCTTCGCCTGCACCGTCCACTCCCCCGTAGGCATGGCCCCACAAGACTACGGAGTCAAACTGGTGCCCCTGCCAGAAGGCCAGTTTGCCAAAAACGACATCGCCTTCATCGACCCCAGCGGCGTAGACCATGACGCGCTAGGCATCGCGCTGAACAAAGCCCTGTACAACTACATGCACGGCATCGGGCTGGACAGCAATGTGCGTAGTTGGTTCGACATCAAAGTGCCCAAGACCAAAGTGCCGCCGGACTTTATTGAGCGGGCGCTGCAATTAGCATGACCGCGATGCCAAGAGAATCCCCGCCCGATATAATTTTCTCTATGCCTGAGGACTTACCCGTGCCTTTGGATGATGGTGCATGTAAGCATCTAAAAAACATGAAGATGCCTGACGTTTCATTGCGGGCGACCGATGATCAGCAAATCAATCTATCACTTCTATCTGGTTGGAGTGTCATCTTCTGCTATCCAATGACAGGCCGGCCCGGGGTGGCCATCCCCAATGGTTGGGTTCAGCTTCCTGGTGCCCCTGGTTGTACGCCACAGGCATGCTCGTATCGTGAAAAACACTCTGAATTCAAGAACCGTAGCGTGGGCGTTTATGGCATTAGTGCCCAAACATCAGAGGCGCAAAAAGAAGCCTCACATCGTTTGAGCCTGTCGTATCCTCTATTGAGTGATGTCGACCATGCTTTTTCTTCCGCCTTGAAGTTACCTCTGCTTAAAGTTGACGGTTTGAAATTGATAAAAAGGCTAACGCTTATTCTTCATGACGGTATTCTCGAAAAATGCTTTTACCCAGTATTTCCGCCAGATCAAAATGTAGTTGAGGTGATGGACTGGCTGTCTAAAAATAAAACACCTCGCCCGTGATTGGGCTTGTGTCAGAACTTAAAAAATCTTACGCGTTATGATAGATTATGATTCGGTAAGAATTTCACTGCTCATTCGAAGGAGTTATGTATGACCGCCGCCATCGCCACCTTATCCGCCAAGTTTCAAATCTCAATCCCCAAAACTGTGCGTGAACGCAACCATTGGCGTGCAGGGCAAGAATTTGCGTTTTTGCCTAAGGGGCGCGGCGTGTTGGTGATGCCTGTGGCCGATTTGAATGAGTTGGTGGGGCTTGCGCGCGGGGCTAAAACGCAAGGCACACGCGACCGAACGGAACGGTTTTGAGCCATGGGAGCCGCTAAGCTGACTGCCAGCGTTGCGTTATCCGATACCAAAGACAGTTCTAAAGCGAATCAAAGTGCAAGAGTACTCTGGGTGGTGGATACTTCCGCTTGGATTGAATGGTTGGTGGATGGCCCGCTGCGCAGCCAACTGATCACGTTGATGCCTGCACGCGAGCACTGCGTGGTGCCTACTATGGTTCAACTGGAGCTATCTAAATGGTTGGTGCGCGAGCGTGGCGAGGACGAGGCAGATGTGATGATTGCCTATACCCAAAAGTGTCAAGTCTGGCCGCTAGATACGGCGACAGCCTTGCGTGCAGCCGAGCTGCACCGCGAGTACAAACTCGCCACGGCCGATGCCATTGTCTACGCCACCGCCTTGCTATCGGGCGCGCATTTACTCACCTGTGATGCGCACTTCAAAGATTTACCGCAGGTGCGGTGGGTTCAGAAAAAATAGTAGGCTGGGATGGTTATGTCTACCCCGTAAAATCACCCTATGCAACTGGTTAAACAACAACTGCTGGCCGCACTGGCTGGTGAACTCGAATTTTTAAGCCCTGGCGCGGGCGGGCGCGCCGCTTTGGAGTCGCCCAAGGTGGCCGAGCATGGCGACTTTGCGTCTAACGCTGCGATGCAACTGGCCAAAGCACTCAAACAAAATCCGCGTGCGCTGGCTGAGACTTTGCGCGAATCGTTGCTCAAAACCAGCGCATTCAGCACGTGGGTGGCGGCCATTGAGATTGCCGGGCCGGGGTTTATTAACTTTAAGCTCAAGCCCGAAGCTAAGCAGCAGGTGGTGCGCGAGGTGCTGGCACAGGCCGAGCGCTACGGTTTTCAAAAGGACACTGGTCAAAAGATGATGGTGGAGTTTGTCTCGGCCAACCCCACTGGCCCGCTGCATGTGGGCCATGGCCGCCAGGCGGCGCTAGGCGATGCCATCTGCAACCTCTGGGCGACGCAGGGCGTGCAGGTGTACCGCGAGTTTTATTACAACGATGCCGGGGTGCAGATCGAAACCCTGGCCAAGTCCACCCAGTTGCGCGCCAAGGGCTTCAAGCCGGGCGATGCCTGTTGGCCGACCGACCCAGATAACCCGGAGAGCAAGGCCTTTTACAACGGTGAGTACATCAACGATATTGCGCAAGACTTCCTGGCCAAGAAAACCGTGCAGGCTGATGACCGCCACTTCGCTGCCAGCGGCGAAGCGGACGACATCGACAGCATTCGCCAGTTTGCCGTGGCCTACCTAAGGCGCGAGCAAGACCTGGACTTGAAGGCCTTTGAGGTGAAGTTTGACAACTACTACCTGGAGAGTAGCTTGTACACCAGCGGCCGCGTGGACAAGGCGGTAGACCTGCTGGTGAAAGCGGGCAAAACCTACGAGCAGGACGGCGCGCTGTGGCTCAAAAGCACGGACTACGGCGACGACAAAGACAGGGTGATGCGCAAGTCCGCCCCCGACAACGCTGATGGCTCCAAAGCCGCCCCCCAATACACCTACTTCGTGCCCGACGTGGCCTACCACCTGGCCAAATGGGAGCGCGGCTTTACCCGCGCCATCAACATCCAGGGCACCGACCACCACGGCACCATCGCCCGCGTGCGTGCGGGTTTGCAAGCTGCGGGCATGGGTGTGGCCGCGGGCTACCCCGACTATGTGCTGCACACCATGGTGCGCGTTATCAAAGACGGCGAAGAGGTGAAAATCTCCAAGCGCACGGGCGGCTATGTCACGCTGCGCGATTTGATCGAGTGGACCAGCAAAGACGCGGTGCGCTTCTTTTTACTCAGCCGCAAGCCCGACACCGAATACACCTTTGACGTGAACCTGGCGGTAGCCAAAAACAACGACAACCCGGTGTACTACGTGCAGTACGCCCACGCCCGCATCTGCTCGGTGCTGGCGGCCTGGAAAGACAAAGACGACGGCGACGAGGCCACACTGACCGCTGCCGACCTGAGCCCACTGAACACCCCTGCCTCACAAGCCCTGATGCTCATCTTGGCCAAATACCCCGACACGCTAACCAACGCAGCAACGGGTTTTGCCCCGCACGATGTGACTTTTTATCTGCGCGAGCTGGCCAGCCAGTACCACAGCTACTACGATGCCGAGCGCATCTTGGTAGACGATGCTGTCGTGAAAAAAGCACGCTTGGCGCTGGTTAGTGCCACGGCGCAGGTGCTGCGCAATGGCCTGGCCGTGCTGGGGGTGTCTGCACCCACTAAGATGTAGGGTATGGACATGCAATCTTTTCAGTTTAAAAACCAGGTGCGCGGCGGCACCATGCTGGGCATCATCATCGGCGTGCTGGTTGGCCTGGGCGCGGCCTTGGCGGTGGCTATTTATGTAGCCAAGGTGCCCGTGCCCTTTGTCAACAAAAGCCATCCCCGGGGTGCGGACCAGGACGCGGCCGAGGCCAAGAAGAACAAAGACTGGGACCCCAATGCCCCTTTGTACGGTAAGAGTCAGGGCAAAAATCCAGCTGCGGTAGCCTCGGGCGCAGCAGGCTCGCGGCCTACCATTATCGCGGCACCCGCCCCCAGCAAAACGCCCGCAGATAAAGCACCTGCTACGACCCCCACGGCTCCCGCAGCAACGCCTGCTACCCCCGTAGTGGCCACGCCCAAGCCCCTGCCAAGCATCAAACCCGGCAGTGCCGACCCCTTGGGTGATTTGGCCAAAGCCAAAACGGCGGGTGCCGTAGCAGCCGGGTCAACCGCTGCGGGCCTTGATCCGTTTACCTACTCAGTGCAAGCGGGAGCCTACCGTACGCCAGAAGACGCAGAAACCCAACGTGCCAAGCTGGGCATGCTCGGGTTTGATGCCAAAATTTCTGAGCGTGAGCAGTCCGGTCACACGGTGTACCGGGTGCGCGTAGGCCCGTTTGACAAGAAAGAAGATGCCGAGAAGACCAAAGAAAAGCTCGACAGCAGCGGTGTAGACACCGCCTTGGTGCGGGTGCAGCGCTAACGCTGCTGTTGTGATGCGCGGTCGCGCAGCAGTGTGCAGATTGCCTGGTTTTAAACTTTTGTAACCCAGCCCAGTGCGGCTATTCGGAGTGTGAAGTATGTTGCGTCGTGAATTTTCGTCTGTTCTGGCGGCCACCGCCGTCGCCACCGCCGTGTCCCATGCCCAAGCCCAAACGCCGCGTGCGTTTCAAGACGGTGTGGACTATCTCACCCTAGACCAGCGTGCGCCCACGGAGGCCCCGGCTGGAAAAGTTGAAGTGGTGGAGTTCTTTTGGTACAACTGCCCGCACTGCAATGCGTTTGAGCCCAAGCTGGAAGCATGGATTAAAAACTTGGGCAAAGATGTCGTCGTGCGCCGCGTGCCTGTCGCCTTCCGCGATGAGTTTGTGCCCCAGCAGCGCCTGTTTTACACTCTGGAAGCCATGGGTAAACTCGACGAACTGCACACCAAAGTGTTCTACGCTATCCATGTCGAAAAGCAAACCCTCAACACCCAGCCCACCATCACCGCTTGGCTAGAAAAGCAGGGCGTGGACAAGGCCAAGTTTGAGGCGCTCTACAGCTCGTTCAGCGTCTCCACCAAGGCGCGCAAGGCCACCCAGTTGCAAGACCAGTTCAAGGTGGACGGCGTGCCCGCGCTGGGTATTGCCGGGCGTTTCTACACCTCGGGCTCGGTGGCGCAGACCATGGACCGCGCGCTGGCCGTGACCGACCATCTGATTACATTGGCGCGCAACGCCAAGTAATTGGAGAGCGGAATAAGTCAAAGGGCGAACCAGGTTCGCCCTTTTGCATTTGGACACGTAAAGCCGCCACTTTAAGCTATCCTCTAGGCTATGACTGAGTCTGCCGATCCCATCTCTGCCACCAAGGTCGCCGATGCCTCGCTGCTTGACCGCGACATGGCCGAGCTGGCGCGGCGCAACCCGGGGCGTTTTTGGCTCACCCTGGCCGTCGTGGCGGGCTTGGTGCTGATGGGCCTGTCGGCTTGGCGCCAAGGCTGGTTTACGCCCACTACGCATTTGTATCTTGAGCTGCCCGGTGCGGTGGGCGTGCAAGTGGGCACGCCCGTCAAGCTCAAGGGGTTCAAAATTGGCGAGATCGACAATATTGACCTGGAGCCCAATCTGAATGTGAAGGTGCGTATGCGCGTCGTGCTGGAGCGTTTGCAGTTGCTCAGTGCCCAGGCCAGTGCTAAGTTTGGCCGCGACGGCCCGATTGGTGGCAAATTCATCGATATTGTGCCCGGTCCCTTGCAGGGCAAACGCCTGGCCTCGGGGGCGATGCTACCCATGGACACCGGCAACGAGCTGGAAGACGTGATGGGCACGGTGAAAATCGCCATCGAAAAACTCGCCTCGGCTATTGCCAAAGTCGAGCCGATTCTGGACGACACCAAAAAGCTCACTGGCGAGGCCAGCGAAATGCGCAAAGACATTCGCAGCTCGGTCACCACGGTGCTAGGCAATATGGAGACTATGAGTGGGCAGTTCAAACAGATGGGAAGCTCAGCCGCAAAAGTGGCGGGCAAGATCGATGGCGACCGCGTCGCCCTGGTGGCCGATATGCAAAAAATCCTGGTGCAAGCCAATGCCGCCGCTGACAGTGCGCGCCTGGCACTCAAAACCCTGGAGCAGGACATGCCCCAGGTGACCGCCAAAACCAAAACCACACTAGACAACGCCCGCGACGCAACCAGCAATGCAATTGACGCGACTAAATTCGCAGTAGATGCCACCAAGAGCGCCGCTGAGGCCACCAGTAACGTCAGGCAAACGACGGCCGATGTGCAGCAAATTGTGCGCGAATCGCGCCAGGATATTGCGCCTGCACTGCGCTCAGCGCGGGCAGCCACGCAAGATGCTGCCGAGATCACCGATGGCCTCAAGCGCACCTGGCCCGTCTCTGGCATGGTCAAGCCTGCGCCAGCAGGCAATTTGCCGCTAGACAGCTTTGAGGGGGCGCGCTGATGCGTGGCCTGCTGTCAGCCCATGGTCTGCGTAGCGCGCGCGGTTTGGGCTTGTTATTTGCTATATTTTTAATAGCTGCTTGCGCAAGTAAAACGGACACCAAAGAGCAAAACAGCCTGGTAACGGCAGCCCAAACCATGGAGCGACGTGCGGCCCAGGCGTATGTGCAGGGTGATGCACAGGGCGCTGCTGCCACCTATGAATCTGCTGCTTTGGTGTACCAGTCGCTTGCGCTGGCCGAGCCGCAGGCGCGGGCCCGGCTGTCGGCGGCGCGGTCGCTGGCCGAGGCGGGCAAATCAGAACAGGCCTTGCAAATAGTTGCTGCCGTGCTGGCGCAGTCGCACGCTCTCAGCCCGGGCACGCAGATCGTGGCGCAGGGGCGCGCTGCAGCCCTGTACCTGGCGCAAGGCAGCGCAGCAGCGCTGGCCAGTGCCAGCACCCATTGGCAGCTGGCCAGTGCCCTGTGCATGCCAGCGTGTGCCGAGCGCGCAGCCCTTTGGGTGCTGCGCGCCCGTATCGACCTGGAGCAGGGCGAGGCTGCAGCCGCCGTGCAAAACGCCAACAATGCCCTGGGCGCGCTAGATCGCCCATCGGCCCCTGCCGAGCACGCCAACGCCTTGCGCGTGCGTGCCCAGGCCTATGCAGCGCTCAAGCAGCCAGCCAATACCCTGGCCGATGCTACCGCCGCTTTGGCGCTAGACCAAGAGGTGGGCCATAGCGGCCGCGTGCAGGCCGATTTGCAGTTACTTGCCAAGGCGCATGAGGCCTTGGGCAATGCCGAGCAAGCGGCGCGCTTTGTGGCGCTTGCAAAGCAGGCGCAGGACGCCAGCCAGGGCCTGCAACGTGGGGCACCCTGATATGAATCCGCAGCCGCAGCAGCACATGAAGCTCAGTGTGAACGCGCTCTTGATGAGCCCGGCCAAGATGCGTTGGTTTGCCCTGCGCGAGCTGTGGCTGTTTCGCGGCTATTGGCGGTTGCCCAGTGAGCGCGTGGCCATGCGCGCAGAGCGCGATAAAGAGCTGTATGAGACGCTGCCCATCGTGGTGGTGCTCGCGCTGGTGGCGGGCGTGCTTATTTTTGTTGTGCTGCCCACGTCGCTCAAAGAGCAGTCCAATGCCCTGCTGGTAGCGCTGTGGCCAATGTGGGTGGTGCAGGCCGCACCCATGATTTGTGCGCAGTCTATGGCCATGCAAAATGCGCCTGATATTGCACTGCGCCTGGCCGAGAGCCACCACCAGGGCAAGTTCTCCAGCAACCTGCGCTTGCGCAGCCAGCAGGTGGCTCGCCTGGCCGTGCCGTGGATTGTTGCGCACGCCTGCGTGTGCGCAGCAGCCACTTGCCTGCTGGTTTTGTTCTCGCTGTGCTTTGGTTTGCTGGCTGGTTTTGTACTGGCAGTGGGTGATCTGCGCACCAGCATGGACATCGTTTTTGCCAGCGTGTCGCCCCTGGTGTGGCTGCGTGCTGGCCTGTCGTCCATGCTGCTGGGCGCGGTGTGTGTGCTGGCCGCCGTGCTGTACGCCTGGCCTACGGGCGAGAGCACCCACAGCGCCAAGTTGGCACACCGCACCGGCCTGCGCGCCATGCTCACCGCGTCCCTGGCCTGTGCGGGCACGGGCATGTTTATGAACTGGGTGGCCGGGCTGCTGGGCTGGAACGGGTTGGTTACCTAGGTGCCTGCGCACTCCACAGCGCAGCGCCAATAATCAGCACGGTAGCCAGGCCAATACTCCAGGTCAGTGGCTGTCCTGTTATCAACAGCAGCAGCGCCGTGGATGCCAGTGGCGTGAGGTAGCTCAAGATACCGATGTCCCGGGCATCGCCCCGTTTGAGTGCGGCATCCCACAGAAAAAACGCCGCGCCTAGCGGGCCCAAGCCCATGACGGCTATCAACGCCCAGTCTTTGGGGCTGATGCTGACCGCAGGCTCCAAGAGCGCGTGACACAGCAAAGACAGCAGACCCGAGACCAGGCCAAACAAACCAATGGCAGCCGTGGGAAAGCCGCGCCCCGTGTCGGCCAGCCGCTTGCACGTCAACGAGTAGCTGGCCCAGATAAAAGCCGAGCCCAGTGCGGGGATATAGCCCCAGGCAAAGCCCGCACTGGTCAAGGACTGCAGGCCATTTTTAAACCAATTATCACCCACAATAGCGATGCAAGCGCCTATGAAACCAGCGCAAGCAGCTACGATATGTGTAGCGCTTAAGCGCGTACCTGGCACAAACAGCGGAGCCATGACGACGATGCCCAGGGGCCACAGGTAGTTCACCAAATTCGCCTCCACCGGCGGCGCATGGCGTAGCGCAATGAACAAGAGAAAATGAAAACCAAAGAGCCCGTAAACACCCAACACTAACGCACCGACAGACACCTTCCATCGCCGAAAGAACGGCCAAGCCGGCACACTGCCGATCAAAAGCGCGATGCCGGTGAGCAAAAACGGGGGAATGTGTTTGAGCGACAGGCCCAGCACGGCCAGAGATGACCACAGAGCAATGGCGGCAAGGGCGTAGAGTTTGGAGTGCATAGCCGTGGTGTGTGCTAGGCCCTATAAACCCGTAGTTTCGGCCAGGGCGATGTCTGCGGCAATCATTGATAAATACTTTTTCGCAAGTATCTATCAACAAACAATTTTCATCAAAAAATTGATAGATATCTTGATAGATAAATGCGCCGCTAGGCGGGTGCACAAGCCTGCAAAACCCCATGCGCCTGTTCGTCTGCATGGTAGCTACTGCGCACCATCGCGCCCACGGCGGCGTGGCTAAAGCCCATTTTGTAGGCTTCAAGCTCAAACATCTTGAAGGTATCGGGGTGCACGTAGCGGCGCACAGGCAAATGCGACATCGACGGCGCAAGGTACTGGCCGATGGTCAGCATGTCGATGTGGTGCGCGCGCATGTCGCGCATGGTTTGCAGGATTTCGTCGTCGGTCTCGCCCAGTCCGACCATGATGCCGCTTTTGGTGGGGACGTTGGGGTGCAGAGCTTTGAACTTTTTTAAGAGATTCAATGAGAAAGCATAGTCGCTGCCGGGGCGGGCTTCTTTGTACAGGCGGGGGATGGTTTCCAGGTTGTGGTTCATCACGTCGGGTGGCGCGGCCTTCAAAATCTCTAGAGCGCGGTCGTCGCGGCCCCGAAAATCGGGCACCAGCACCTCGATGGTGGTGCCGGGCGACAGCATGCGGGTTTGGCGGATGCATTCAACAAAGTGCGCTGCGCCGCCGTCGCGCAAGTCGTCGCGGTCTACTGAGGTGATGACGACGTATTTCAGTTTAAGCCTGGCAATGGTTTTGGCCAGGTTCTCCGGTTCAAGGGTATCTAAGGGGTCAGGTCTCCCATGTCCCACATCGCAAAACGGGCAGCGGCGGGTGCACTTGTCGCCCATGATCATGAAGGTGGCCGTGCCTTTGCCAAAGCATTCGCCAATGTTGGGGCAACTGGCTTCTTCGCACACGGTGTGCAGGTTGCTCTCACGCAGGATTTGTTTGATCTCGTAAAAACGGGTGGATGGCGAGCCTGCTTTGACGCGGATCCATTCAGGTTTTTTCAGCACCTCGCCGCGCTCCACCTTGACGGGGATGCGCGACAGCTTGGCCCCGGCCTTTTGCTTGGCCAGTGGGTTGTAGTCTGCTTGGGATTGCGCTTCACGCACGACTTCTTGGGTACTCATGGCGCTATTGTCGCTTA
>JAYVJV010000280.1:0-5912 GCA_043769005.1 Polaromonas sp.
CGTCAGCCTTCATCGACACGAAGTTGATCAAGCCGCCGCTGGCCTTGGTGCGGTTCCACGAGCCATGCGCCGCCACGAAGGCGCCACCCTGGTACTTGGCCGGGAACATCTTGCCGTCGTAGAAGCTCATGCCGAGCTGCGCCTGGTGGGCCGGAAACTCGATCTGCGGCTTGGTCCAGGCGGCAGGCGCTTTCATGTCCTTCAAATCCGGTGCGGCCGCCGTGCCTGCGATCACCGTGTTGTTGCCATGAATGAACGGGTAGCCGAAGTGCTCGCCGCCGGTCTTCGTGATGCGGTTGAGCTCGCCTGGCGGGATCTCGTCACCCATGCCGTCGGTCTGGTTGTCGGTGAACCAGACGGTCTTGTCCTTGGGGTTGATGTCCATGCCGACCGAGTTGCGCACCCCGCGCGCCACCACCTCGCGGCCCGAGCCGTCGAAGGGGTTCATGCGGATCATGCCGCCGATACCCAGTTGCTCGTACAACGCTACCTTGTCCTTCGGCTGCACGTTGAAGGGCTGGCCGAGCGTGATGTAGAGCTTGCCGTCGTCGCTGACGCGGCAGGTGCGCGCGCCGTGGTTGTACGACTCCTCTTCGGGCGGCACCAGCTTGCCCTGGCTGACGACTTCGATCACGGCCACGTCCGGGCCTTCGTAGAAGAACTCGGCAGCCGGGAAATTGAGCACGCGGTTGTGCTCGGCCACGATCAGGAAGCCGTCCTTGGTCCAGCACACGCCGTTGGGGTTGGTAAATTTGAGCGATGGCGCAAACGACTTCACCTCGGTGGCGGCTGGGCCGCTGTTGCGGTTGGTCACTGCCCATACCGTGGTTTTACGGGTGCCTACAAACAGCATATTGGTAGACGGTGCCACGGCCATATGGCGCGCATCCGGCACGATGGCGTACAAAGCAATTTTGAAGCCGGGCGGCATCTTGACGCGCTTTAAATTCTCCTTGATCGCATCCGCATTAGCACCAGTTTGCGGCACCAACGGGATGTTCAAATCTGTGGTGGCAACCCGCATCTGCTTGAGTTTGTCAAGGTTGGCCTGCGCAAGTGCACTGCCCATAAACGTCGCTGCACACAGTGCTGCGCCCCATGTCAACAAAAAACGCTGTTTGGTAAGTTTCATCGTTATCTCCTAATTAGAGTTAAAAAATACATTGAACAGATTTGAAAACAGTTTGTGCAGTCTTCAAAATCTATATTGCTACCAAGTAATTTTTTTATCTGGCACGTACGTGACATGCATTGCACACACAGTAACTTAAGTGACTAATAGATGCAATTTAAGGAGGGAAACGCTATGAAATTAATTAGGGTGTGAGTGGAAAAAACAGGGATTGGCCAGCAATTTTGTAGGCGCTGATCACGCTTTGCCCAGCGGCCGAGGTGACCCAGTTGGCAAACGCTTGCGCCTCACGGTGTTTGGTGTGGGGGTGCTTGTTGGGGTGGATCACGATCACGCTGTAGATATTGCGCAGGCGCATATCGCCCTCTACCAGCAAGCCCAGCTGGGCCCGGTTTTTAAAGCTCAACCAGGTGCCACGGTCAGAGAGCACATAGACATTTTTATAGGCCGCCATGTTCAGTGCTGCGCCCATGCCGCAGCCGCAGGCCAGGTAGTTTGCATCTTGGGGTGCCGACTGCTCGGCCATGCGCCAAAAGCGCAGCTCGGCAGAATGCGTGCCCGAGCGGTCGCCACGGGAGACAAACACCGCCTGGTTGGCGCGGATGTTGTGCAGCGCCTTGGCTATGTCTTTGCCGCCCGCACGCGCCGGGTCGCTCTGCGGGCCCACCAGGATAAAGTCGTTGTACATCACCGTCTGGCGCGCCAGACCAAAGCCGTCTTGCACAAATTTCTCTTCTGCCGCCGGGTCGTGTACCAGCAGCACATCGGCATCGCCCCGGCGCGCCATGTCCAGCGCCTGGCCCGAGCCGACGGCCACCACCTTCACATGGATGCCACTGGCACGCTCAAAGGCTGGCAACAGATGGGCAAACAGGCCCGACTGTTCGGTTGAGGTGGTGGATGCCAGCACGATGCTTTGCGCATGCGCCGTGCCGGACGATACGGACAGGCCCATAATTGCTATTAAATATATAGCTGCTTGCGCACATATATATTGGGCTAGACGCTGATTTATACGTAAAAATAAGGGGCAGAAAAACACTATGTACCGTCTCCTTGCAAATACAGTTGCGCCGCCTCGACCTGCGGCTGGTGAAAAAAGTCGTGCACCGGTGTGTCCACCACAATCTGACCCTGGTGCAAAAACACCACCCGCGTGGCCAGGCGTTTGACCTGGCCCAGGTTGTGGCTGGCAAACACCAGGCTGCCGCCGCTGTGGCCAAAGCCTTCTACCAACTGCTCCACCTCGCGCTTGGCCTGGCGTGACAGGCTGGAAGTGGGTTCGTCCAAAAACAGCAGAGCGGGTTGGCCTACCATGGCACGGGCGAAGGCCAGGCGTTGCTGCTGCCCGCCCGAGAGCGTGCGCGCCTTGCGCAGCGCCAGCTCGGTCAAGTCCACCTGCGCCAGGGCTTGTGCGGCGCGCTCTTTGGCCTGCGCCCAAGGCTGGCCTTTCAGCCATGCAGCCAGGGCCACGTTATGCAGCACGCTGGTGCGCAGCACAAAGGGCCGCTGGAACAAAAATCCCTGCACCGCGCTGGCATCCCGCGCCACGGTGCCCGTGCTGGGCGCAATCAGGCCGTGCAACAGGCGCAGCAGGGTGCTTTTGCCACTGCCGTTGGCACCCAGCAGGGCAACCCGCTCGCCGCGCTGCACTGTGAGCGTGCAGCCTTGCAGCGCCTGCACCCGGCCAAAGCGCACGCCGGCGTTCTCGGTTTGCAAAAGAGCCGTCATAGTGCCGCCGCCTCCACCCGCTCGCGCCAGTATTTCAGCAGGCCAATCAGCGCATTGAGCAGCAGCACAATCAGCAGCAGCACCACCCCCAGGCCAATGGCCAGGGGCAGGTCGCCCTTGCTGGTCTCCAGCGCGATGGCGGTGGTCATCACGCGCGTAAAGCCCTCAATATTGCCGCCCACCATCATCACTGCGCCCACTTCAGAAATAGCGCGACCAAAGGCGGTGATGCTGATGGTAATCAAGGCAAAGCGCTCGTCCCAGGCCAGCAGTACCGAGCGCAGCCACGGCCCCGCGCCCATGCTGGCCAGTTGCTCGCCGTGCGCCCGGTCGGCATCCTCCACCATCTGGCGCACCAAGGCGGCCACCACAGGCAGCACCAGGATGGTCTGCGCAATGACCATGGCTTTGACAGAATACAGCCAGCCCAGGTGGCCCAGTGGCCCGCCCCGCGAGAGCAGCACATACACCAGCAGGCCCACGACCACCGAGGGCAGTGCGAGCAGGGTATTGAGACAGGCCAGTACCGCAGCGCGCCCGGCAAAACGCGCCACACCCAGCCAGGCCCCCAGCAATACCCCGCCTGCCACCGCCAGCAGGCAAGCCAAGGCGCTGACCTGCAATGAGCGCAGAGCGATAGAGACCAGGTCGGCATCCCATGTGCTGATGAGTGTGAGCGCCGCGCGCAAACTCTCGGTGAAAGAACCCATGCTGGAAGTAGCTGCAAAAGTGAAGGTGGCGCGATGCTACCCAGTACTTGCACAAAAAGCGATATGCAGCGGTTTGCATAGGTGCGCCGCTGGGCGGCCAGAGCCTGGCCCTGGTTCTGGCCGCCGCCGTGGGCCTGGCACTAGAACTTGTAGCTGCCCACCACGCCCAGCAAAAAGCTGCGGGTAGGCGAAGGCTCGTAGTACTGCCTTGCAGCTTGGTTGACAATGACCGAGCCTACATAGCCCTTAGACAGCAGGTTGTCTACCCGCACAAACTCGCGCCAGGTCCAGTTGCCCACTTTTTGGGTAAACGACAGGCGCGCGGCCAGGGTGCCGTAGCCTGCGGCAAACTCGTCATTGGTGTCGTTAACCGCTACTTTTCCCGTAGCGCGCCATTCCACGCCCGCCTGTACTCCACCGTCGGCACTGGTCCAGGCAATGTCGGCAAACAGGTTTTGCTTTGGGATGCCGGGCATGAGGTTGCCTGCGGCAACGGGAATAGACAGGGCTGCGGTACAAGTGGTGGTGACACAGGTTCTGAATGCATCCTGGTAGGTTGCATTGAGATAGGTATAGGCCACCTGGGTTTTCCAGCCCTTGGCAAATTGGTTGGCATAGGCCAGCTCCAGGCCATCGCGCTTGGTGCCACCGGCATTTTGAAAGCGCGAGCGACCACCGTTGTTGCTCAGCACCACGATTTCGTCTTCGGTCTTGGCCTGGAACACGGCGGCTTGCACGCTGGCAGCCTGCGCCAACTGGAACTTGGCACCCAGCTCAAACTGCTGACTGCGTGAGGGCTTGAGCGTGAGGTTCAAGCCCGACTGAGTGGATACCGGGTTGTAGGCAATCTCATTGAGCGTCGGCGCATCAAAGCCCTTGCCCCAGGAGGCATACAGGTTAACGCGGTCATTCAGGTTGTACAGCAGCCCCAGCATGGGCGTGGTGCCGCTGAAAGACACATTACCGCTGTCGTTGCCATTGCCCGGCACGATAAATTTGTCTTGCGAGATCAAATCAATCTTGCTTCGGCGCACCCCGGCGTGCAAGCTCAGGGCCGCTGTGGGCCACCACTGGGCTTGCAGGTACTGGTCGCTGCTTTTTAAATTATTGTCTTCATCTCGGCGCAGTGCGCCCTGCACGCCCAGGGTGGTGCCGATGAAGTTCTCAAAACCACGGCGCTCTTCTTTCAAGCGGTCTAGGGTAAAGCCTGCGTGCACCAGCAGCGGGCCGTTGGCCAGGTTACGCTTGAAGGTGTAGCGCCCCTCCATGCCTTTGTAATCGCGGCCAAAATCTATCACTCCACCGGCAGACGACGGCGCGCCCTGGGCACCTACCGCCACTGATAAGAACTGCGTAATATCGCGCTGCCCGCCGTAGCCCATCAGTTTGACGGCGTGCTCGGCATTAAAGCGGTGGTCTACCACCAGGCCCAGTTGCGTCTGCTCGGTGGACTTGCGGGTGTCAAAGCTCAGCACCGCAGTAGGCACCACCTTCGGGTTGGCCAGCCCCGCCAAATTCACGCCTTGCGCATCTTGCGCGTCAGGCAGGTCGACGCGGTTGAGCACCAGCACCGCCTGGGTGTTAGCCCCCAGCTTAAAACCCAGCCGTGCGTTGATATTGTCCTTTTGCGCAGCGCTGTGGTCGCGCCAGCCGTCGGTGCTGTAGCGCGAGGCATCCAGCAGGTAGTTAAACGCCCCCGTCTCGCCGCTGATTTTTTGCCCCAGCCGATAGCTGCCAAAACTGCCCCCCGATAGCGAGGAGGTAGATACCGTACCAGGCCCGCCCTCTTGGGTAGTGACGTTGATGACCCCGCCCGACGAATTACCGTAAATCGACGAAAACGGCCCGCGCAGCACCTCGATCTGTCTGGCCGAACCCAGATCAATATGTGACACCTGCCCCTGTCCGTCGGGCGAATTGCCCGGAATGCCGTCCACATATATGCGAATGCCGCGCACCCCAAAGGCTGTACGCGCACCAAAGCCCCGGCTGGAGATTTGCAGGTCTTGCGCGTAGTTGCCTCGGTTATTGGCCACCAGGCCGGGCACCGGGCCTAGCACTTCGGAGAGATTGACTTGCAGCTTGGCATCTTCGATCTGCGAACGGCCAACGACATCGACCGAGGCTGGGGTTTCAAAGTTTCTACCATCGGTGCGGGTGACGCTGATGGTCACCCCAGGCAACTCACGAACATCAGTGGTTGCATTGGCCGGGCTGGTCTGCGCGGCCACCGGCTGCACCAGCCCCAAACCCAGATACACCAGCAGTGAGCCGGTACGCGCGGCAAAAATAGGCTTCATAGCAATTCTTTCAAAACAAAATAGCGGGGATGTTTTTAT
>JAYVJV010000281.1:0-23076 GCA_043769005.1 Polaromonas sp.
CAAAAACGATTTATATCGAGGACAAACACAAAAGATGATTTCTTCAAATAATTCATCAACTTACGAGTACTTGGCTTGGTAACGTTGGGACACTAGTGAGTCCGTTACTGTGAATTCGAAGTAATTTGTCTATACCAAGACCCACTTGTAAGCGCAATCAAAGTGACCCAACTTACATGCTTCAGAGGCAACTAGAGTGCTACTGCGTTTATTTTCTCAAGTAATTTGGGTATTACTCGCGTTGACATATGGGGCTGGTGCCCACGCCCAAATTCAACGATCCATAGTCAACCCAAGCTTTGAGCTACCGTTTACTGGTGCGCGCGCAGCTTCCATCAATCTGTTCTTTACTTCGACCAACTGGATTGCAGTAGATGCTGGCGAGATACCTGGCTGGGAGACCACCCACCCTTTGGTCACCAATGGTTGCCCAGCTGGCGGGGCAATCACGCCAGCCTACAACTGCACGCCCATCGAGCTGTGGGCCAACAGCTTTTTGGGCGTAGTACCCGCACAAGGCATTGTTTTGGCGGAACTCAACGCCTACCAATCGTCCAAGTTATTTCAAAATATCTGCATGAATTCAGGGGAAACCTTCGGCTTTAATTTTGCCCATCGCGGCCGCGGCGGAGCTGACCGAGCGCAATTGCAAATTGGCGCAGCCGATACCGCAATTTTAGATTTCACCACCAACACGGCAGGTACGGGTACGATTAACGCGGGCGGCGGGGCCGTAGGCACCAGTGCTACCAGCATTGCAGGCGGCTGGACGCGTTACGCTGGCACTTACACCTATACGGGCGCTAGCGGTGTGCAGCGACTGGGATTTTCAGCAATTGCCTCGGCTGGCGGCGCTGGATCGGGTAACTTACTGGACAACATCAACATCGCTCTTAAACCGTATGTCGACTTCATCGGTACAGCCACCAGCAGCGTAGAGGGCGGTAGCCCGAGCGCGCCACGCTTTAAAGTTTCGGGTACGGTGCCAGCAGGTGGATTAGTGCTTACTCTGGCGGTAGGCGGCAATGCCACTTTGGGTAGCGACTTTAACTACAGCGGCACCACCACTCTGACGGGCATTTCCGGCTCATCCACCAGCCTGAGCGTGACGGTGCCGCCGGGTAACTACAGTGACGCGATAGCCAACAACGTGTTCACGCTGCCCATCAATACCTTGAATGACGACGTTGTAGAAGATAACGAAACCATTGTGCTCACCATGCCGGTCAACGGTGTGGCTGCGCCTTTTATCAACGCAAATGCAACGGCCTGTGGTGCCGCGTTTAACTCCACCCTTACCCACACCATCATCGACAATGACATCGATTTACGCGCCACCAAGTCGGTTTCTCCATCGGGAACCCAAACCGTCGGCAATAGCGTGACCTACACCCTTGTGTTTGCCAACGTTACCCCCGCATTGCTAACCCAAATACCTCTCACAGCCCATGATGCCGCAACTGTTGCGATTACCGACCAACCGCCCGCGGGTGCCACCTTGGGCACATGGACTTGCAGCGCAGTGGGTACCGCCTGCCCGGCAATTAGTGGGTCAGGCGCTATTACACAAACCGTGAACCTGCCCGTAGGGGCTAGCCTTACCTACATTCTGCAAGCCACTTTAGTGCCCACCGGCCAATGCCTGCAAACCGTCACCAACGTCAGCACTGTCGCCACCACAAGCGTAAGCCCTGGCGGCGCAGCACTGAGCGAGGGCACCAGCGTACAAGGCAATGCGGGATATATTTTTCAAACCAATAGCGCCACAGCCACCCACACCGTGGCGTCCTGCGCGGCATTGGGAATCAGTAAAACTGATAACACGGCTAACTTGACCGCTGGTCAAACCACTACCTACGATATTGTGGTGACCAACGGCGGGCCTGCAGCAGCCGACAATGCCTTGCTTAAAGACCCCATTGCGGCTGGCCTATCATGCAGCGCCGTAGCCTGTACAGCCGCCTCGGGCGCTGCATCTTGCGCCAGCCTTGCGGCAGTCAGCATCCCACTACTGCAAGGCACCGGCATCGTGCTAAATAATTTTCCCGCCAACAGCAGCTATACATTTCAAGTCTCCTGTGGGGTAACCGCCACCGGGCTGTAAAGTTTGGGGGCAGGATGCGCTGCTGGCTGATGAAATCCGAACCCACCAAGTGCTCTATCTTTGTACACATCTGGTAGCCCATGCAGCGCGTCTTTGGCGATATGGTGCTGTAATCCGTTCGTTATACAGCGGCTGCTTAAATCGGCGTTGCATCGCCCCGCAGAGTAGACATGCTCTGGTTCTGATCGATAATCTTGGCGTATGGTAACTATGAAGAACGCCACGAATCTGCAAATTGAGCGCGCTGGCGGGCTGAGATACTGGGCCTGGGTGGGCGCTATGGGCTTGGCTCTGGCCTTAGTGGCCTGTGGAGGCAGTGGTAGCAGCAGCGGCGATGGCGGTAGTGGCGCAGGAGTTGGTGTTGGTGGCACTGGCGGCGCAGCAGTGGTAGGTGACCAGAGCGCTGCGGTGTCGTGGGACACGGCACCATCTGCCATGTCTTACAGCGTGCAGCGCGCTACGGCCACGCTGGCCCTGGGCGGCAGCTACCAAACGCTGACCTCGGGCATCACAGCGGCGCGTTATGCAGATACAGGCTTGACTAACGGCACGCCGTACCACTACCGCGTCATTGTGCACAACGCTGCGGGTGCCAGTGCTGCGTCTAACGATGCGCTGGCTACGCCGGTAGCGCCCGCGGCGGGACTCGTGCTCTGGCCGCTAAGCCGCCAAAGCACACCGGATGCCGACAGCGTGCGCTACCCCTATGGGCCTCGGCGGTTTACCAACTACGACTTTCATGCCGGGATCGACATTCCTGCGCCCGCAGGTACGCCGATCTACCCGGTGATGGATGGCGTGGTCGCCAAAGTCGAGGTCAATACCGAGGCGATTGGCGCGGGTATCAATGTGGTGGTCAACCACAGCCAGCAACGGCGCACCGCTTATCTGCACATGACGACAGCCTCTGTCGTGCTGGGCCAGAGCGTTACTGCGGGCATCACCCAACTGGGCACCGTGGGCACCACGGGCGCGCGCTCCAACCACTTGCATTTCACCTACATGGTGGGCCTGTCCAGCGAGGCGCTCAGCAAAAACCCGCTGGAAATTCTGCCCCACTCGCCCACCGGCCCACTGGCCGCCAGTTTCCGCACCGATGGCAGCAACAAGGTCGATATCAGCATGCCCGCCCACAAAATGCGCGTGCGCTGGATCATCGTCAAAGGGGAAGGCCAGACCCGCATGCTGGACTACTACAGCATCGTCACCCAGGGCTCGGATCCGCGTAACAACCCCATCCAGTCCGGTATCGTGCTGGATGCCGCTGCCCCGCCCTCGCCCGAGCCGGTGGCGCAGGAAAATTTCTTGCTCACACTGCAGCCCGATCCGGTCAGGCCGTTTGCCTTGCAGCGCGTGGTGCTGAAAGACTTCAGCGGCAACGTGCTGCTGGATGCCGTCAAGTAGGCGGGCAAGTTAGCGGACGTGGCCGGCGAGTGTCCACACCGACAGCGCAGCCAGCGGCGCGGTCTCTGCGCGCAGTACCCGGTTGCCCAAACCAACAGGACGGTAGCCAGCCGCAATCGCGGCAGCCTCCTCTGCGCTGCTGAGGCCTCCTTCGGGGCCGCTTAGGCATTCGACAGCGAAATCGTGACTCGGCAGGCTACCCGCTTCCGCTACCGTTTGCATTTGCGTTTGCATTTGCATTTGCGCTTGCAACAGGCTGCTCGCATGCACGCTGCCCTGGTGCACGGACAACACGCAACGCACCGTGTGCGGAGCCAAGCGCTTGGTCACCTGCGCCAACCACGCCGACCATTGCATGGCCGGGTGCACCAGCGGCACCTGGTTGCGGCCCGACTGCTCGCAGGCGGCCACGGCCACGGCCTGCCAGTTGGCCACCTTTTTCTCGGCCCGCTCGCCCGACAGGCGCAGCACCGTGCGCTCGGTCATCAGGGGCTGGATACTAGCCACGCCCAGCTCGGTGGCTTTTTCTACCAGCCACTCCATGCGCTCGTTTGCGGGCATGCCGATCACCAGGTGCACCGCGCGCGGGGCTTCGCGCTCCACGGCATCGTGCGCGCCCACATGTACCCGCACCTCGCTGCGGCCCATGTGGGTGACCTGCGCCGCATATTCGCCGCCCTGGCCGTTAAACAGCATCAGCGTGCCACCGGGCTGCATGCGCAGCACCTGTACATGGCGGGCGCTGGCAGCGTCCAGTGCCAGTTCGGCATCGGTGGAGAGGACTTGGGGCGTGTAAAAGCGCGGCATGGTGACGTTAAAAGGCGCGCAGTTTGCTATTTATTTAGTAGCTGCTTACGCTTATATTTATTGGGCTACAGCCTGATTTGCTATGCTAAAACGGACTACATGCGGCCAAACGACCAGGCCGTGGTGGCCTGCGTGCCTTCGATCTCGTCAATCACCTTGAGCAGCGGGCCCAGCTCGCGGTAGCGGTTGGCCGTGGTGCGAATGTAGTGGATAAAGCGCGGCGCATCCGCCAGGTACTTGGGTTTGCCGTCACGTAGGGTCAGACGGGCAAAGATGCCGGCCACTTTGAGGTGGCGCTGCAGGCCCATCCACTCCACGGCGCGGTAGAACGCGCCAAAGTCGCTGGCCCAGCCCTCGTAGTCCATCAGCCCCAGTTTGCGGGCTTTCTCCCAGTAGCGCACGGTCACGTCCAGCACAAAGTCTTCGTCCCAGGTCAAAAACGCATCGCGCATCAGCGAGGCTATGTCGTAGGTGATCGGGCCGTACACCGCGTCTTGAAAGTCCAGCACGCCCAGGCGGCTGAGCTCGCTGGCCATCAGGTTGCGCGGCATGAAGTCGCGGTGCACATACACGCTGGGGGCGGCCAGGTTGCGCTGCACGATCAGCGCAAAGGCGCTGGCGATGGTCTCGCTTTGAGGGGCTGTGAGGGTAGTGGCGCGGTGCTTGGCGATGTACCAGTCAGGAAATAGTTGCAGCTCGCGCTGCAGTAGCGCCGCGTCATAGGGTGCCAGCACGCCGGGCCGGGAAGCGGTTTGCAGTTGCAGCAGGGCATCTATCGCCTGCATGTAGCGCGGCAAATTAGCCTGCGGCTGCTCGGGCTGGATCTGCTCCATCATGGTCTGTGCGCCCAGGTCGGTCAGCAGCATAAAACCCTGCGCTTCGTCCCAGGCCAGCACCTCGGGTGCGAGTAAGCCCGCATCCGAGAGCAGCCGGGCCATTTTGACAAACGGTTTGCAGTCCTCTTTGTCGGGCGGCGCGTCCATGATGATGCGCGGCGCGCCCTGCAAGGTGTCGATACGTAAATAACGCCGGAAGCTGGCATCGGCAGATGCGATGCGCAAGCTGCCAGGAACCAGGGCCTGCGCTGGCGCGACGCTAGAGAGCCAGTGCGTAAAAGCCTGCGCTCTCTGGTCGCTGGCCCACATAACGGGGGGGATAGATCCCGCTGAAGCGCAAGGCACTAGGGTCGAAGGGGGGGGTTGGGAGTGACTCATGGATAATCCATTCTACAAAGCCTGCTGCCCCTTCCATAAATCGGGGGTCAACCGGGCGTACGAACCGAACTTTAGACCTCAACCGCCCCTAGCTGCCGCGCAATGCGACCATCCCGCCCCGCCCCCCATGCCCGCACGCCCTTGCACAGCGCCGTGCACTGCGCCGCGTTGCTGCTGTGCTGCACCGGGTCTGGCGTACATGCACAAACGCCAGCGCTTGCAGGAGGCAGTGATCCTGGCCCGGCGGTGCTGCGCTCCACCCCCATGCTGCAAGAGCTGCTGGATAACGAAAACCGTCGTCTGGTGCCGACATTTATATTTGGTGACAACGTTACTGGGCGCACCGACCTGGACACCGTGGTGGATGGCCATGCCGAACTGCGCCGCAGCGGCTCGGTGATCCGTGCCGACCGTATTGAGTACTACCAGCCCGATGATTTGGCCAAGGCACGCGGCAATGTGCGTATGAACCGAAACGGGAATGTGTATGAGGGTCAAGAGGCGCAGATCAAGGTCGAGTCCAACGAAGGCTACTTTACTGAACCGCGCTTTCAATTGTTGAAAAACGGTGGCCACGGGACTGCCTCACGGATCGACTTTATCGACAGCCAACGCTCGGTCGCCCGCGATGCCACCTACACCACCTGCCAGCGCCGTCCAAGCCCAAGCTGGATGCCAGACTGGGAGCTCAAAGCATCTCAAGTCAGTATGGATAACGACACCGATGCGGGCGTGGCCGAGAACGTTCAATTACGTTTTAAAGATTTGCCGCTTTTGGCCTGGCCGTCCATCAGCTTTCCGTTGAGCGATGCACGCAAAAGTGGCTGGTTGCCGCCCACCCTGAACATCGACAATACCAGCGGCATCGAGGTAGCAGCGCCGTATTACTGGAATGTGGCACCCAACCGGGACATCACCTTTTCCCCCACTCTGGCCACCAAACGCGGCTTGGGTCTGGGCAGCGAGTTTCGTTACCTCGAGAAAGATTACAAGGGCCAGACACGCCTGGACTGGATGCCCCATGACCGTTTGCGTTCGCAGGCACGTTGGGGTTTGAGCGCTGTACACACCGGCAGCCTGGACAGCGGCATAGCCCGTGTGGGCAGCCTGGGTCTGAATCTGAGTCTGAACCGCGTGAGTGACGACAACTATTGGAGTGATTTTCCGCGTGCCACGGGAACGCTCACCCAGCGCCTGCTTGCCAACGATGGCACCCTATCCTGGACGCAGGGGCCCTACTCGCTCGATGCCCGCGTGCTCAAATGGCAAACGCTACAAATCCCCGATGCCATCATTACGCCGCCCTATGACCGATTGCCCCAAATCACGGCACGCTTTAACCGCCACAACTGGAACGGGCTGAGCGTGGCAGCAGAGCTGGACACCACCCGTTTTCGTTCGCAGCAAGCACTGACCCTGCAACCCAACGCCCTGCGCAACTATGCTCAAGTGCAGATCAGCAAACCCTGGACGGCTCCGGGTTACTTCGTGACACCCAAGGCGCAGGTGCATGCTACCAGCTACCAGTTTGACAGCCCATCGTCTGCAGGACAGCGCCATGCGCAGCGCGTACTACCCACACTCTCTGTAGATAGTGGCTTGATATTTGAGCGTGAAGCGACCTATTTTGATCGCCCTGTAACTCAAACCCTGGAGCCGCGCGCGTTCTACAGTTACACACCGTTTCGTAACCAAGCCGCTCTGCCCAACTATGACAGCGGTGCTAATGACTTTAACTTTGCCACGATTTATAGCGAAAACGCCTTTGTCGGCCATGACCGCTTTGCCAGCAATAATTTATTAACCGTCGGCGTAACTTCGCGTTTTCTGGAGCCCAACAGCGGGGCTGAAGCCCTGCGCCTGTCCTACGCACAACGTCTGCGCTTTGCCGACCAGAAAGTAACCCTACCGGGCGGCGCGACCGACACGGCGCGCTTTTCCGATATGCTGTTTGGAGCCAGTGTGAACTGGTCGCCACGGTGGACAACTGATGCGGTGATGCAATACAACCCCGACACCCGCCGCTCAGAACGCTCCACCCTGGGCGCACGCTACAGCCCCAGCAACTACCGGGTGCTCAGCACCAACTACCGCTATGCCAGAGGCTCCAGCGAGCAAGTCGATCTGGGCTGGCAATGGCCCATCAACGACCTGTGGGGGGACAAAGGCCAGAATTTGGGCCAGGGGGCGGGACAGGGCGAAGGACGCTGGTACAGTGTGGGGCGTTTAAACTACAGCCTGCAAGACCGCAAAATAGTCGACAGCATTCTGGGTTTTGAGTACGATGCGGGCTGTTGGCTGGGCCGCATCGTATTTGACCGGGTGCAAACCACTTCGTCGAGTGCCAACAAACGGATTTCATTCCAGCTGGAGTTTGTCGGTTTTACCCGGGTCGGTGTCGGCTCCAATCCCTTGAAAACCCTCAAGGACAATGTACCGCGTTATCAGTATTTGCGTGAAAAAACCATCGTCGGCCCGAGCCGATTCAGTAACTATGATTAAGTTTTCTTTGTACCTAAGCATGACACTTGTCAGCACCCTCATGCTGGGTATTCACCCCGTACAAGCCCAGGGACTGCGCGCCTCGCCCAGCCTGACTAACCAGCGCAGCAGCCAGGACACTACGCAGCGCACTGCCGACTTTATCGTAGCTGTGGTGAATTCCGAACCTATCACCAACACCGAAGTCCGCAGCCGTTTGCTACGGATTGAGCAGCAAATGAGCCAGCGTGGCGGCGCCCTCCCCGAGCGCAATGAGCTCATGGCGCAGGTGCTGGAGCGCTTGATCAGCGAGCGCGCCCAGGTGCAACTGGCGCGCGACAATGGCATCAAAATCGACGAAACCACCCTGGAGGCTGCGGTACAAAACGTGGCGCGGCAAAACCAGCTCAGCGTAGAAGCATTGCGCCGCAACCTGGAGTCTGAGGGCGTCTCCTACAGCCAGTTTCGCAATGGGTTACGTGATGAAATACTACTGACCCGCGTGCGTGAGCGCGAAGTAGAAAGCCGTGTCAACATCAGCGAGAGCGAACTAGACCGCTACATCGCCGAGCAGCAGGACACCCCCGATGCCAGCAGCGCCGAGATCAATTTGGCGCAAATTTTGGTACCCCTGCCAGAGTCCGCCAATGAGGCGCAAATTCAGGCTTTGCAAGCACGTGCCAATCGCGCTGCCCAGCGCGCCCGGGCGGGCGAAGACTTTGCCACGCTTGTGCGCGAATTTTCCCAGGCCAGCGACGCGCCCCTTGGTGGCGTCATGGGCTTACGCAGTGCCGAGCGTTACCCGCCTATGTTTGTAGAGGCTACCCAAAACCTGCGCGTGGGTGAGGTCACTGATGTACTGCGCTCTGGTGCAGGTTTTCATATACTCAAGTTGATTGAGAAAAAGCAGGCCAGCGCCTCGAGCTTTACCACCATCCAAAGCCGGGCGCGGCATATCCTGCTGCGGCCCAGCGCCCAGTTGAGCCAAAGCGCAGCCAAAGACCGTTTGACCGAACTGCGCCGCCGCATCATGGGTAAAGAGCTCGACTTTGCGAGCGCCGCACGCGACAACTCGCAAGACGGTTCGGCCAAAGACGGTGGCGATCTTGGCTGGTCCAACCCGGGCCAATTTGTGCCGGAGTTTGAAGAGGTTCTCAATGGTCTGGCACCGGGTGAAGTCTCGCAGCCCCTGGTCTCACGTTTTGGCGTGCACCTGATTGAGCTACAGGCGCGCCGCGAAAACACCCTGAGCCCGCGAGAGCAGCGCGAGCTGGCACGCAATGCCTTGCGCGAAAAAAAGGTCGAAGAATTTTTTGTGACTTGGGTACAAGACATACGCGGCCGCGCTTATGTAGAAATGCGCGAACCGCCATTGTTAGGCCGCTAGAGCCCTGCGCTTTGAAGCACATTGCCCGCAAACGCTTTGGTCAGCACTTTTTGGCCGATGCGGCCATCATTGATGCCATCGTCCGCGCCATTGCGCCCCAAGCCGGGCAGCACATGGTCGAGATCGGCCCTGGCCTGGCGGCGCTGACCCAGCCCCTAGTGGAGCGGCTGGGCGCCCTCACCGTGATCGAGTTGGACCGCGACTTGGCGGCGCGCCTGCGCAACCACCCGCAGTTGCAGGTCATCGAATCTGATGTGCTGAAAGTAGATTTTTCCCTTATAAATAATGCGCAAACAGCTATTCAATCGATAGCAAATAAATTAACCCCGTCATCTGCCTCCGATCTGGCAACTTCGCCCGCTGCAGCGCCGATGCGCATCGTGGGCAATCTGCCCTACAACATTTCCACGCCCATCCTATTCCACCTACTAGGCTACGCCCATCGGGTGCAAGACCAGCACTTCATGCTGCAAAAAGAAGTGGTCGACCGCATGGTGGCTTCGCCCTGTACCGCAGCCTATGGGCGTTTAAGCGTCATGCTGCAATGGCGCTACGCCATGGAGAACATGCTGGACGTGCCCCCCGAAGCCTTTGACCCACCGCCCCGCGTTACCAGCGCCGTGGTACGTATGCTGCCCCGTGCTGCCTTTGCGGCGGTGCGTTTTGAATTATTGGAAGAGCTGGTGCAAGTCTCCTTCAGCCAGCGGCGCAAACTACTGCGCCACAGCTTGGGCAAGTGGTTGGAGGCACGCGCGTTTGCTGGGGCGTTTGATCTACAGCGGCGGGCAGAAGAAGTGCCGGTGGCAGAATTTGTGGCGCTGGCGCAGGTGGCTTGATTTACTACAGGGCGAATGGATACGCCGAAGGGCGAAAACGGGGATTTTTTGAACGCAGAGGGCGCGAAGATTTCGCAAAGAACGCAGAAAAAACAAGAAGAAAACCAAAAGAAAACAAAAGAAATTCAAATTTAAAGCAGCGTTTTCAAATCCATTCGACTTTTTATGTGAATTTTTTTCTTCTTTTTCTTCCTTTTCTCTCTTCTTTTTTGCGTTCTCTGCGAAATCTTCGCGCCCTCTGCGTTCAAAAATCCCCTCTCCCCCCCTCTCCCCCCCTCTTCAAAAAACCTAATGCCCGCGCAGCACACGCCGGTATTGCATGGCCTCGGCAATATGCGTGAGCTGCACGGTGCGCGCGCCGACCAAATCGGCAATCGTGCGGGCTACTTTAAGTGCCCGGTGGGTAGACCGCCCCGACCAGCCCAGGCGAGTAGCTGCCGTGTTTAAAAACTTGCGCGCCGCATCGTCCAATGCCACATACGCTTCAATCTCTTGGCCCGCCAGGCCATGGTTGGATTTGCCCTGGCGGGCCACGCTGCGCTCTTGCGCGGCTTGCACGCGCTGCGCCACTGCCGCGCTGGCCTCGCCCGGTTCGGCTTGCAGCAGCTCGTCACTGGCCATGGCGGCCACCTCGATATGGATGTCGATGCGGTCCATCAGCGGGCCCGAGAGCTTGCCCTGGTAGCGCGCCACTTGGTCGGGCGTGCATCGGCAAGCTTTCAGCTGCGAACCCAGATAACCACAGGGACAGGGGTTCATGGCAGCGACCAGTTGAAAGCGTGCCGGAAATTCGCTGCGCTGCGCCGCCCTTGCGATGCTGATGCTGCCCGACTCCAGAGGTTCGCGCAAAGCCTCCAGCGCGGAGCGTGGAAACTCGGGCAATTCGTCTAAAAACAAAACGCCTTCGTGGGCCAGGGAGATTTCTCCCGGCCGAGGGGGTGAACCACCCCCCACCAGAGCCACCGCACTGGCGGTGTGGTGCGGCGACTGCACCACCCGCTGCGCCCAGTGCTCCAACTTAAACTTGCCCGCCAGGCTGAGCACGGCCGCCGACTCCAGCGCCTGTTGCGTGCTCATGGGCGGCAGCAGGCTGACAAAGCGTTGCGCCAGCATGGACTTGCCCGAACCAGGCGGCCCGACCATCAACACGCTGTGGCCGCCCGCTGCGGCGATCTCCAGCGCGCGTTTGGTGGCGCTTTGGCCTTTGACATCGGCCATATCATGCGCTCGGGGCCGCACGCTGGGTGTAACAAATGCCAGGCGCGTCCAGGGCGCGGTGGGCAGCGCCGCTTGTGACTCGTCGGCGGCTTGGGGCGGCGGTGCAAACTGCGCCACGACATCCAACAGGTGCTTGGCTGGGTAAATTTGCGCATCTGGAACCAATGCTGCTTCCAGTGCGCTGGCCTCGGGCAGCACCAAACGGGTGCGTGTGGCCGCGCTCACCGAATGGGCGGGGGTCGTTGGGACTACTGTGGGGAGATAGCTACTCGCCAAGGCCATCGCCAGCGCACCGCGCACCGGACGCAAGTCGCCCGACAAAGACAGCTCTCCGGCAAACTCATAGCCATGCAGGCGCGCACCATCCACTTGGCCACTGGCCGCCAAAATGCCCAAGGCAATGGGCAGATCAAAGCGCCCCGAGTCCTTGGGCAGATCGGCCGGTGCCAAATTGACGGTGATGCGCTTATTACTTGGGAACACCAGCCCCGCATTGGCAATGGCCGAACGCACCCGTTCGCGGGCTTCTTTGACCTCGGTGTCGGCCAGTCCCACCAGCGTGAAGCTGGGCAAACCATTGGCCAGATGCACCTCCACCTGCACCGCAGGGGCTTGCAAACCCAAAAGCGCGCGCGAATGCACCAAAGCGAAGCCGGACATAGATAACCCCCTATATTGGTGCACAAACTGCTGGCCCCAGCCTTAGCGCAACCGCCTAAACCACACATGCACATGGAAAACACAAACAGCTGTAATTTAATACAGTATTTTGCTTTTGTCCAGTAGACATTTGTAAATGCGCAGCCCGTGCATTGCGCCCGCGCTGCTGGTTTGTGCGGTATGGCACGGTCTGTGCTACAGGGTATGAACACCCTTTCTTTTATCGTTATTTTCTAAGGATCTTCCATGCAAATCAAAAAAATCGCACTCGCAGTTTCTCTCTTGGGTTTGGCAAGTAGCGCCGCCTTGGCCCAGACCAAAGCCCCCGAGCCAGACTACACCCTGTCGTACAACATGGGTGCTGCAACCGATTACCGTTATCGTGGGATTTCTCAGTCTGCCAAAAAACTGGCCCTCCAGGGTGGCGCAGATTACACACATAAAAACGGTACCTATCTGGGCGCTTGGGCCAGCAACATCAACTGGATCAAAGACAGTACTGCCAACCCTAATGACACCAAAGGCCCGCTCGAGCTGGACTTGTATGGTGGCTACAAGGGCGAGTTGAGCAAGAGCGTGTCCTACGATGTCGGTGGCCTGTACTACTGGTATGTGGGCAATAACCTGAAAAACGCCAGTGCCAACGCCAACACCTTCGAGTTGTATGGTGCGGCCACATTCGCCAGCATTTTGACCGCCAAATACTCCCACAGCCTGACGAACCTGTTTGGAGCTGCGGCTGCGGGCATCAACAGCAAAAACTCGGGCTATCTCGATCTGAGCGCAACCTTCGATCTGGGCAACGGCTGGAGCGTAGTGCCGCATGTGGGCCACCAAAACATCAAAAACTTCACGTCCTACAAAGACTACTCCATCGCTTTAAACAAGGATATCAATGGTTTGGTGCTGAGCGCCGCATTGGTGGGCACCAACATCAAGAGCAAGACCGGCACAGCATTGACTTTGCCTGGCTCCGGTACCAAAGATCTGGGCAAAGACGGCATCGTGCTGTCGATCAAAAAAACCTTCTGATTGTTGTCACCCCAAGGAGCCCATATGAAACTTGTTACAGCCATCATCAAACCCTTCAAGCTCGACGAGGTGCGTGAAGCCCTCTCCGGCATGGGCGTGCAGGGCATTACTGTCACCGAGGTCAAGGGTTTTGGCCGCCAGAAGGGCCACACCGAGCTGTACCGGGGCGCTGAGTACGTGGTCGACTTTTTGCCCAAGGTGAAGATCGAGGCCGCCGTGTCTGACGACCAGGTCGAGCGCGTCATCGAAGCGGTAGAGGGCGCTGCCCGCACCGGCAAGATTGGTGACGGCAAGATTTTTGTTTACAACCTTGAACAAGTGGTGCGCATTCGCACTGGCGAGACCGGCAAAGAAGCCTTGTAAACCCAACCCACAGAGACATTCCTATGAAAAAAAATTTTGTATCCCTGGCCCTTGGACTGGGATTGTTGATGGGAAGCGCCCTTGGCATGGCGCAAGCCGCCGCGCCAGCAGCCGTGGCTGCCGCCGAAGTCCAACCTGGCGCAGAGGTCAAACCAGCCATGCCAGCTACTGCGGCAACGCCCGCAGCCCCAGCAGCGAGCGCCGTGGCTACAGCGCCTGCAGCCGCCGCCACTGCGCCACCCAAGCCCGCGCCCAACAAGGGCGACACCGCCTGGATGATGGTGGCCACCCTGCTCGTCATCTTGATGACCGTGCCCGGCCTGGCGCTGTTCTACGGTGGCCTGGTGCGCAGCAAAAACATGCTGTCGGTGCTGATGCAAGTCATGGTCACTTTCTCGCTGATCGTCGTGCTGTGGGTCATCTATGGCTACAGCTTTGCGTTTACCGAAGGCAACGCATTCATTGGCGGCACGGATCGCCTGATGATGAAGGGCATTTGGGACAACGTGACGGGCACCTTTGAAAACGCTGCCACCTTCAGCAAGGGCGTCTACATTCCCGAGATCGTTTTTGCCGCTTTCCAGGCCACCTTTGCAGGCATCACCTGCTGCCTGATCGTGGGTGCCTTTGCCGAACGTGCCAAGTTTGCTGCGGTGTTGGCCTTTATGGTGCTGTGGTTCACCTTCAGCTACCTGCCCATTGCCCATATGGTGTGGTTCTGGATGGGGCCGGATGCCTACGCCGCCAAAGACGTGGTCGACACCATGAACGCTAAGGCCGGCATGATCTGGCAGTGGGGTGCACTGGACTTTGCCGGTGGCACCGTAGTGCACATCAACGCTGCGGTAGCCGGTATTGTGGGTGCCTTCATGATCGGCAAGCGCATAGGCTATGGCCGCGAAGCCATGGCTCCGCACAACTTAACCTTGACGATGGTCGGTGCTGCTTTGCTGTGGGTTGGCTGGTTTGGCTTTAACGCCGGTTCTGCGCTGGAAGCCAACGGCTTTGCGGCGCTGGCATTTATCAACACCTTTGTGGCTACGGCAGCCGCTGTGCTGGCCTGGTGCGTGGGCGAGGCGCTGCACAAAGGCAAGGCCTCGATGCTGGGTGCCGCGTCTGGCGCAGTGGCAGGTTTAGTCGCCATTACCCCTGCTGCCGGTAACGTCGGCGTCGGCGGCGCGCTGGTGATTGGTGCCGTGGCAGGTTTCCTGTGCCTGTGGGGCGTGAGTGGTTTGAAAAAGCTGCTGGGCGCGGACGACTCGCTGGACGTTTTTGGCGTGCACGGTGTCGGCGGCATTGTGGGGGCACTGCTCACAGGCGTATTTGCATCACCCAGCCTGGGTGGCCCCAGCGCCATGAATGACTGGGTGACGGCCACCATGATGACTCCAGCCGAGTACAGCATTGGCAACCAAGTGTGGATTCAGTTCAAGGCTGTGATGGTCACGATCATCTGGTCAGGCATAGTGTCTTTGGTGGCCTACAAACTGGTAGACATGGTGATTGGCCTGCGTGTCTCGGAAGAAGACGAACGCGAAGGCCTGGACATCACGTCCCATGGCGAGACGGCCTACAGCCGCTGATCCCGCATGCCCAAAGGGTGCGGCGCAAGCCCACTCTTGCAAGTTTCTCCACTTCCTGGGCGACAATGCCCAGCATGCAACGTCTCACTCCCACCCAACTTTGGCTTCTGGTCGGCCTGACCCTTGCCTGGGGCTTGAACTGGCCCGTGCTCAAACTGGGCGTACAAGACTATCCACCGCTGACCTTTCGCGCCATCTCGATCTGGCTGGGTGTGCCGGTGCTGGCGCTGGGGCTCAAATGGCTGAAGGTGCCGTTTACAGTGCCACGAGCCTACTGGGGCGAACTGCTGGTACTGGCGCTGTTCAACATGTTTATCTGGCATGGCTGCATCATTATTGCAGTGAAACTTTTGTCCTCTGGGCGCACGGCGATCTTGGGCTACACCATGCCGATCTTCAGCGCCATGATTGGGGCATGGTTTTATCAAGACAAGCTCTCTGCACGCGCCTGGTTGGGCGTAGGCGCAGCAGCCGTGGGTGTGGTGCTGCTGCTCACGCACGAGCTGGGCGCGATGACGGGCAAACCCCTGGGGGTGATGCTGGCTTTAGCCGCCGCATCCACTTGGGCGCTGGGCACGCAGATGCTGCGCCGCACCAGCATCCCAGTGCCAACTTTGGCAATTTCGTTTTGGATGACGGTGCTCTCAGCCGTGGTGATCAGCGCCTTGGGCATCAGCTTTGAAACCGCCCAATGGCGTGCGCCCAGCCGCACAACCTGGTTTTCAATCGCCTACAACGCAGTGATCATTTTTGGTTTTGCCCATGCCACCTGGTTTTACCTGGCGCGCAGCCTGCCGCCAATCGCCTCCACCCTGAGTGTGATGATGATTCCGGTGCTGGGGGTGTTCAGCGGCGCACTGGCGCTGGGTGAAGCGGTGCACTGGCAAGACTGGACGGCCATGGCACTGATGGTGGTGGCCATTGGCAGTGTGCTGTGGCCCAAACGAACCAACCCACCCGCAGCATCCCCGCCCTGAAGACGGGACTATTGAGCGTTGGGGCCTGTACCGTGCAAGCTATCCATCGCCAGCAGCAAGTCGTCCCAGGCCTTGGCCTTGTCGCTGGGGTTGCGCAGTAAGTAAGCAGGATGGTAGGTAACGATGACAGGGGCTTGCCAGCCGTCGCCTTGCAGCGCATGCACGCGGCCACGCAGTTTGCCCAGCGGTTCTGCGCTGCCCGTCAACGCCTGCACTGCAAAACGGCCCATGGCCAGGATGATTCTGGGTTGCAGCAATGCAATCTGGCGCAGCAGATAGGGCTGGCACATGGCCAGCTCCGCCAGGCTGGGGTTGCGGTCGGCGGGGGGGCGACACTTAAGCACGTTGGTGATGAAGACATGCCTCTGGCGTGCCAGCGGTTCGCCCTCCACCCGCATGGCGTGCAGCATGTTGTCCAGCAGTTTGCCCGCAGCTCCGGCAAAGGGCTCGCCCAGAGCATCTTCGTCTTCACTGGGAGCCTCACCAACGATGAGCCAGTCGGCGCGGGGTGCCAGCGCTGGCGCGCTGCTGGGCTGTCCAATGCCAAAAACGGTCGTTTTGCGACTGTTGCACAAACCACAAGCCTGGCAACTGGCGATGGCGCTTTGCAGCGGCAACCAGTCCATCTGCGCAATGCCGTTGTGCTGGGGCTGCAAGGCAAACGGATTGGCCGCAGCGCTAGTGGCTGCCACAGCGGCGGGTACAGAATGTGATGGCGTTGCGGCTGGCGCGCGACTGGCTGGCGCTGCGCTGGGTGCAGGCACGTTTACTACAGGTTTTGTTAGGTTATTTTTTGCTATGTTATGCGTAGCTGCTTGCGCTTGATTGGTTTGGTTTGCAGCCTGCTTTTCCTCTAAAACAGGTTGCCAGACATGGATGCCCATAGCTGCAAGCATGGCACGCTGACGTGCATCTAGTGGCAGGCCTGTGATGGATGCGGCGGCTGACAGGCTGTCCACGGTGTTGCTGTCCAGGCTCATAGCGCGTAGTTCATCACCACAGCGTCTTCGCGCTGGTTGTGGGCTGCGGGGTAGTATTTTTTACGTTCGCCGACACGGCGAAAACCATAGTGCTCGTACACCTTGAGGGCGCGGGTATTGCCCGCACGGGCCTCGAGCCACAACCAATGCGCGTTTTGCTCTTGCGCCCACAGCGCCAGCGCGTCCAGCATGACGCGGGCCCAGCCCTGACCCAGGTACGGCGGAGCGACGGTGATATTAAGCAGGTGCACCTCGTCCACGCCCTTCATGGCAATCATGTAGCCGATCAAATCCTGCGGCCCACCCATGAGCTGCAGGCACAGATAACCCGCCTTGATGCTGTCGGCAATATTGCCCTGACTCCAGGGCCACTCATAAACGGCATTTTCTACCGCGATCACCTGCGCCAGACAGTCCCCGTGCATGTACTCGAAGTGCGCCTCCTGCAGCTGGGCTACAGCGATCAAAGAAGGGGCGATGGGCAGGGCGCTCATGGGCTGAGAGTTTACGCGCTGCCTGCCTGGGCCGCAGCCAGCAGGTCGCGCTCGGCGGTGGTCAGGGCGACTTTATCGCGAACGTACAGTGGTAGAGCGTCCTGCGCGTCTACCAGCGCACCCTGCGCTATCAGCGCCGGAACCAGGCGCAGCAGGGCGCTGGCGCTGGGCAGACAAGCATAGTAAGGCGCGGCCCGTACGGCCGCAGGAAGCTGGGCATCGTAGACCGGACGCACATTGCCTGCCAGCAAGGTGTCGGCAAAGCCTTGCTCCAACTCCATCGACGATGGTGTTTTCAAGCTGTAGCCCAATGAAATGCTGCGCAAGCAGCTATCAAATATATAGTATTTGTAATACATCTCGCCCATGCGTGCGTCCAGTGTGGCGCAGATACGGCTGGCGGCTGTGGCGTGGTGCGCCTCTTGGGCCAGTGCATGCAAGGTATCGACCGGCAGCACCGGTACGCCGCTGGCAAAGGCCAGGCCCTGTGCGACCGAACAGGCCGTACGCAACCCGGTAAACGAGCCGGGACCGCGACCAAAGACAATGGCATCGAGCTGGCCAAACTGCAAACCTGCCTGCGCCATCAACGCCTGGATCGCAGGAATCAGCGTGCTGGAGGCTTGCGCCGCACCCGCGCCCGTATGGGTGAACACCTGCGCGCCGTGCTGCACGGCAATGCTCATGACTTCGGTCGATGTATCAAAGGCCAGGAGTTTCATCTTGGGGCGGGTGACATTTGCAGACTACTATGCCGTGGTTTTTGCTGCGTTTTGTATAGCTGTCGGCACAACATTTACCTTGCTTGCAGCACGCACACCCACCACAATACCCAAAGTCACCAGAGCCAATCCAGCTATTAAATTCCAGTACAAAGGCTCACCCAAAAAGATCACCGCGCCCATGGCCGACAGGCCAGGCACCACGGCAGTGAGCATGGTTGAGCGAATAGGGCCAAAGTACTGAATCATCTTGGTAAACGTAATGCCCGAGATCACCACCGAGCCCATGCCCTGCCAGACCGCCTGAAACAGTATTTCGCTCCAAGGCGCGGTGGCCAGCTTGCTAGCCACCAAGCCGCTGGCCACCAGCAGGCCATAGACCGGAACAAACGTCAGCACGCACAACACCACCACCGCTATGGTGGCAGGCACTGCGCCCAAGCCCTGCTTACGACAGGTCACCGCATACAAGGCCCAGCAGGTGGAGGCGCACACAAACAAAACATCGCCCTTCCACACCTGGCTGTTTGCACCGTCCAGACCAAACGCCGCTTTAAACAGCGACACCCCACCCACCAGCAGGGCACCACCAAAGATCATGGCCAAACCAAGCATGCGCCCCTGGCTCAAGCGCTCGCGCAACAGCCACACCGAAAACAGCGCGGTAGACAACGGCAACATGCCCGGCAGCAGCACCGAGCCATGCGCTGCTGGCGCGTACACAAAGGCGCTGTAGGCCAGCACTGCATAGCCCACCCCGCCCACCGCGCCAATCAGGGCGGTCGTGCGCCAGGGCAGTGGCGACAGGCCCAACCAGGTGCCAGCGGCTTGCCCATTCGCAAGCATCTTGCGCACCATCCAGTAACCCCAAGGCAGCAGCACCACCGAAGCACCGATGATGCGGCACAGCACAATGTCCAGAGGCGTCAACCCACGCAGCGCCATCAGGCGCGCCACGACGATAAAGGAAGTCCAGATAAGGATGGTGACCACCGCTGCGGCGATGCCAACGGTCTTGGGGGTAAAGCGCATGCCCCGATTATCGCGGCTTATACCATCGGGATCAGCAAAGCTTATGCTGGGGCAGACGCGGCAAGCGGTGACAATAGTGGCATTGCCATTCTTGGCCCGTGCCAGACAGCTTTTTATTCGCGCTACTATTTTGTCTACCCCTGTATCCTCTACTATGCTGCCCGTTGAGCGGCGCGCCAGCGCCTGGCTGGCACTGATCTTCGCGCTGCGCATGCTGGGCCTGTTTTTGGTGCTGCCGGTGTTTATGCTGGAAGCACACAAGTACCCCGGTGCAGACGATGTGGCGCTAGTCGGGCTGGCCATGGGGATTTATGGTCTGACGCAGGCGCTGCTGCAAATTCCGTTTGGCATGGCCTCCGATCGCTTTGGCCGCAAACGGGTGATCGTGATTGGCCTCATCATTTTTGCCGCCGGTAGCCTGCTGGCCGCCGCTGCGCCCACGCTTTCCTGGCTGCTGGCCGGGCGGGCGCTGCAAGGCGCGGGGGCCGTGTCTGCCGCTGTTACGGCGCTGCTGGCCGACCTGACGCGTGACGCGGTGCGCACCAAGGCCATGGCCATGGTGGGGGCCAGCATTGGGCTGATGTTTGCGCTGTCTTTGGTGATTGCGCCGCCCTTGGCTGCGGCGATTGGGCTACAAGGTTTGTTTGTACTTACTGGCTTGCTGGCTATTGCGGGCATTGGCGTGGTGTTGTGGGGCGTGCCGCCCGCGCCACCCCTGGCCGCACAGCCGCAGGCTTCCCGCCTGGGCGGTCTGGCGCAGGTGCTGCGCCATCCGGGCCTGCTGCGTTTGAACCTGGGGGTGTTTGTATTGCATGCGGTGCAGTTGGCCATGTGGGTGGCAGTGCCCGCCATGCTGGTGCAAGCGGGCCTGGACAAAACCGCCCATTGGCAAGCCTACCTGCCTGCGGTGCTGTTGTCATTTGGCGTGATGGGCGCGGTGTTTGCCATGGAGCGGCGCGGGCATTTGCGCACGGTGTTTTTAATGAGTATTGCGGCCATTTTGCTGGTGCAGTTGGGTCTGGGTCTGCTGGCCAGCCTGGGGCTGGGCAGTGCGGCGCTGTGGCCCCTGGGCCTGCTGCTGTTTATATTTTTCTGCGGCTTCAATGTGCTGGAGGCCACCCAGCCCAGCATGGTGTCACGCCTGGCCCCGCCGCAGGCCCGGGGCGCGGCGCTGGGGGTCTACAACACGCTACAGTCGCTGGGGTTTTTTATCGGCGGCGCGCTGGGCGGCTGGCTGGCCAAGCACTGGGGTGCGAGCGGGCTGTTTGCCGCCTGTGCTGGTGCCATGCTGGTGTGGCTGGTGCTGGCCTGGGGCATGCAGCCACAGGCCAAGATGGCCCCAGCAAGCCTTGCAAAACAGCCATAATCTAGGCTACAGATTCGTACAACCACCTCGTTTAAGGACAGCACACCATGGCATCGGTCAATAAAGTAATTTTGATGGGCAACTGCGGGCGCGACCCCGAGATCCGTTACCTGCCCTCGGGCCAGGCCGTGGCCAACGTGAGCATTGCCACCACCACCCGGCGCAAAGACAAAACCAGCGGCGAAAACGTCGAGACCACCGAATGGCACCGCGTCACCTTCTTTGACCGCCTGGCCGAAATTGCGGGCGAGTACCTGAAAAAGGGCAACCCGGTCTACATCGAAGGCCGCATCAAATACGGAAAATTCACCAACAAAGACGGCGTGGAGCAAAACACCTGCGACATCGTGGCCACCGAGATGCAACTACTGGGTGGCCGCCAAGGCGCAGGCGCACCCGGCGGTGACGAAGGCGGCGGTGGCGGCGGCTCCTATGCCCGCGCCCCAGCCCCCGCATCCCGCCCCCCAGCCGCTCGCCCGGCACCTGCCCCTGCCGCCAAGCCGGGTAGCGGCTTTGACGACATGGATGACGATATTCCGTTTTAAATTCCGAACTTGCGGACATCCGAACTTCCGAACTTCCGAACATCCAGACATCCGAACATCCGGACGCAGAGGACGCAAAAAAAGCCAAAAAAATGTTTTCCACAGGTATCGCGTAGGGATGTTTTGGTTTGTTGGGCGACAGAAGGCATCCCTGCGTTCTCTGGTTCTTTTTTATTCTTCCTTTCGTATTTTTTCTGTAATCTTTCGGTCTTCTTTCTGTATTCTTTTTATCTTCTTTTGCGTCCTCTACGTAAGCTTTGCGCCCTCTGCGTTCCTGAAGTCCGCTTTCGCCCTTTTGATCACCAGCCCCCCAGCCATCAAGCCACCCAGTAGCATGCGAAACAAACTCGCCCTTTACCTAGACCTGATCCGCTGGAACCGCCCCGCTGGCTGGTTGCTGCTGTTGTGGCCCACCCTGTCAGCGCTGTGGATTGCCTCGAATGGTTGGCCGGGCTGGCATCTGCTGACCGTTTTCACTCTGGGCACCATTCTCATGCGCAGCGCGGGCTGCTGCGTCAACGATGTGGCCGATGCCGACTTTGACAAGCATGTTCAGCGCACCGCCCAACGTCCGGTGACCAGCGGGCGCATCAGCAAACGCGAGGCGCTGCTGGTGGGCGCTGTGCTGGCGCTGTGTGCCTTTGGCTTGGTGCTCACCACCAACGCGCTGACGATTGCCTATTCGTTTGCGGCATTGGCGATTGCGCTGGTCTACCCCTTTGCCAAACGCTTTGTCGCCATGCCCCAGGCCGTACTGGGTGTGGCGTTCAGTTTTGGCATTCCCATGGCCTTTGCGGCGGCCACCGGCGAGCTGGCTCCGCAGCGCTGGGTGGGCCATGTGCTGGGCGAGTACAGCCGCATTTTTGTGCTGTCCTGGTGGCTGCTGCTGGGCAACCTGTTTTGGGTGCTGGCCTACGACACCGAATACGCCATGGTCGACCGCGACGATGACCGCAGCACGGGCATCAAAACCTCGGCCATCACCCTGGGGGACTGGGACGTACCTACCGTCCTGGTGTTTTATGGCGTTTACCTGCTTATTTGGCTTATTGCCCTTTTACATATTGCGCAAGCAGCTATTGTTTTAATAGTGTCTATCGTAGCCTTGGCGCAAGTAGCATGGCATTACAGCTTGATCCGCAGCCGCTCGCGGGAGGGCTGCTTTGCCGCGTTTCGCGCCAACCACTGGCTGGGCTTTACGCTGTTTGCGGGTGTGGTGGCGGCGTACTGGTAGGGCCGCTTGTGGTGCGCCCTGTCGCCTGCCCGGCAGGGTCAAGGCGGGCAGCCTTGGTACGATGGCGGGCATGCACATCATCACCAGCCCCCTTGCCGCCATCGTCGTCCAACTGCCCGCTGCCGGAGCCACCGTGCGGCGCGGTCAAAGCCTGGTTGTCCTGGAGGCCATGAAGATGGAGCACGAGCTGCCGTCCCCGGCAGATGGCATCGTGCGCGAGCTGCACGTCCAGGTGGGCGAGGCCGTGGCAGAGCTGCAAACGCTATTGTTTTTAGAGCTGCTTACGCCCGATTCTATTGGGCTACAGGCCAAAAACACTGTCAAAATTACTGATGCAGCAGTGCCTACGCTGCGCGGCGACTTGCAGCGCAGCATCCAGCGCCATGCCTATACCCTGGACAGCAGTCGCCCTGAAGCCATCAGCAAACGCCGCGCGGTGGGCATGCGCACCGCGCGCGAAAACATGGCCCACTTGCTGGACGCAGGCAGCTTGATGGAATACGGTGCACTAGCGGTCGCCGCACAGGCCCAGCGCCGCAGCGCCGAGGACTTGCAGGCCAACACCCCGGCGGACGGCATCATCACCGGCATTGGCACCGTGCAGGGTCGTGCCTGCGCAGTGCTGGCCTATGACGCG
>JAYVJV010000282.1:0-4748 GCA_043769005.1 Polaromonas sp.
TACAACCAGCTCAGCCAAATCACCCAGGTAGCCGACCCAAAAGGCATAGCCACCCGCTACACCCAAAACGCTTGGGGCGAAACCCTGGCAGAGACCAGCTCCGACAGCGGCAGCGTCAGCTACACACGCGACCAGGCAGGCAACGTCACCAGCAAAACCGATGCCCGCGGCCAAACCACCCGCTACAGCTACGACGCGCTGCAGCGCATCACCAGCATCCAGCAAGCCGACGGCAAACAGCAAACCTTCGCCTACGACGGCGCAGCCGCAGGCGCGCAAACAGGCTACTTGCGCGAAGTCAACGATGCCAGCGGCAGCACCCGCTACACCCGCGACCCCTTTGGCCGCATCACCAGCAAAACGCAAACCGTCAGCACCGGCGCGGCCAGTGGCGCGGCTGGCAGTGCATCCACCAGTGCATCCACCAGCCCAGCCGCCAGCACCCTGGTTACCCGCTACAGCTACACCAGCGCAGGCCAGCTCAGCCAAATCATCTACCCCAGCGGCCTGGCCGTCAGCTACCAACGCAACGCCAGCGGCCAGATCAGCGCCGTAGACACCCAAGAGAGCGGTCGCAACAAACCCGCACGGCCCTTCGTCAGCAGCCTGGCCTACAACGCCCTGCAAATGCCCAGCGCCTGGCAGTGGCAGCACTGCACCACCAAGAACGGCAGCCCCGCAGCCACCTGCACCAGCGCCCAGCGCAGCTACGACAGTGCAGGGCGCATGACAGGTAACGAGCTGGCCAGCTACGGCTACGACGCAGCGGGCCGCATCACCAGCCTGACGCAAAAGCTCACCAGCCGCCCGCTCAACCCAAGCGGCAACAGTAGCAGCGCCAACAACGCCACCCTCACGCAAACCCCCATCACCTGGCAAATCACCTACGACAGCCGGGGCCGCGTCACCCAGTTCACCCGCCCCGGTGCGCAAACCAGCTACAGCTACGATGCCAACAGCAACCGCATCAGCAGCACAGCGCGCACCAGCGGGGCGATTGACCTGGACGACAACTTTGACCAAATCGACCGGGCACTCACCATCGCCCAAGCCTACAACGTAGAAGCGACAAGCAACCGCCTCATGGGCTTTAGCCAAACCACTACGACAAGCAAAGGCACCCGCACCCTGTCCACGGTGAGTGCCAGCGTCAACTACCCGCTAGACGCAGTAGGCAACATACTGGGCGACGGCCTGCGCAGCTTTGGCTACGATGCCAACAACCGCCACAGCCAGACCACGCTGGCGGGCAGCGGTGTATCGGCCAGCGATGCCCCCAAAATCAGCTACCTGCACAACGCCTTTGACCAGCGGGTCTTCAAAAGCGAGCCTGCCAGCCCCCGATTGAGCAGGCCCGACCCAGCCACCAACAGCCCCGGCTTTGCCGCCTGGCTGCGCAGCAACTTCCCGTGGCTGTATGACGGGCAGGGTGAGGACGAGGACGACGACGACGGCAAGGAAAAAGACAAGAAAGACAAAGACCGCAGTAAAAACACCAGCCTCGGCCACAGCTACGTCTACGACGACGCATTGGGCGGTGCCAACACCCTGCTGGGCGAATACGGCAACGGCGGTGCCAACTCAGCAGGCCAGGCCGAGTACATCTGGCTGCCCACCGACGCAGGCCAGACCATTCCCATCGGCCTGTACAAAAACAATCGCCTGTACGCCATCCATAGCGACCACCTGGACACGCCGCGCCTCATTACCGACGACAGCAACCAGCCGGTATGGCAATGGCCCTACAGTGCGTTTGGGGATAACTTGCCTGTGGGGGTGCTCAAAGCCAAGAAGGTTGAGGCGGAGAAAAACGACAGTGATGATCGTGAACGCGAAGGTTCAAGAGTCACCAGCACGGCCAGCGTGACAGCGACCGTACAGCTCAAAGCTACCGACCCCGCCGTTACCTTTAATCTCAGGTATCCTGGCCAATACCGAGACAGCGAAACGGGTTTATTCTACAACGGCATGCGCACATATGCACCGCAGTTGGGGGCGTATACGCAGATGGATCCGATTGGGCTGGGGGGTGGGTTGGATAGGCGGGGTTATGTGGGAGGTAATGCCTTGAGCAACACTGACCCGACGGGGGAGTGGTGGTTTTGGCGACCCGTACCGGTGGTTCCGTTGCCTGCACCAGCGCCACCGCCATACAACCCGATAACGGACACGTTTACACCACAGCCAGCAGCTCCGAATTTCGTGCTGCCACCGTTTCCGATTTTTGTGCCACCTGCGGTTGCTATCATCACTGCCATCGTTAGTTCGATTGTTGATTCGTGCAATACGTCAATGGCATCATCAGGCCGATGGTCGTGTAAAGCCTCTTGTAACGTTACGGTCATTGATCAAGCGCTAGATGGTTTGGTACCCGGTCGTGTAGTAGGTAGCGCTAATGGTAAAACTGAACCCGAAGCCTGCGCAGAAGCAAAGCGCGTAGCAACACAGTCTTCACCTAGAGGTACGTATGCTCGACATTGCCAATGCGCTTGCTCAAAAAATTAAGATTGCAACATGAAAAAACTTATTGAAATTATTAAAGTATTTGATGTTGAGCCTTTTCAAATTGATGAAGGTGATGCGTTTCGTTTTAGGTTGGAGATTTGCCGTGAGTTAGATGCTGACATTTATGTAGCAAAGGTGTATAGGTTGGAGACTTATAGGTTGCAGCCAACCTTTCCGCAAACAAGCGGTATTCCACCAGAACTGCAAAATGACGCAATGATTTACGTTGTTGATGATATGTTTGAACCAATGGATTTGCAAGGCACATCAGTAAATGAGGTCATTGCAAAATTTCAAAAAAAATTTGAATATTTTTTTAAAAAATCTTAAATTTTTTCATAAAAGACTTTGGAAAATAGCTACATATTGTGTAGCTGCTGTCGCTATATGCTATTGATCTACAGTCCGATTTAATGCATAAAATGCCTGCGCTAAAGCATCCCCACTCTTGTAGGCGGGCGTGTATTGCTGGTTGCACCCGCACCCTGTCCACCATCAGCGCCAGCGTGCACTACCCGCTGGACGCAGCAGGCAACATCACCAGCGACGGCCTGCGCAGCTACAGCTACGATGCCAACAACCGCCACAGCCAGACCAGCCTGGCAGGCAGCGGCCTGTCGGCCAGCGAAGCCCCCAAAGTCAGCTACCTGCACAACGCCTTCGGCCAACGCGTCTTTAAAAGCGAGCCGCAAAGCGCTAGACTGAGCAGGCCCGACCCAGCCACCAACAGCCCCGGCTTTGCCGCCTGGCTGCGCAGCAACTTCCCGTGGCTGTATGACGGCGAAGGCGAAGACGAGGATAACGACGACGACAAGAAAGACAAAGACAGCAAGGGCAGCAGTAAAACCAGCCCGCTAGGCCACAGCTACGTCTACGACGACGCATTAGGCGGAGCCAACACCCTGCTGGGCGAATACGGCAACGGCGGTGCCAACTCAGCAGGCCAGGCCGAGTACATCTGGCTGCCCACCGACGCAGGCCAGACCATCCCCATCGGCCTGTACAAAAACAAACGCCTGTACGCTGTCTGTTGTCGCCGATTCAAAATGGTAGGCTTGGGGCATATGCGGAGTCAACCCAGTCATGAATCAAACTAGCGCGGCTCATTTTTTACAATGCGCCCTGGATCAAGCTCAAGCTGCTGCCCAGGCGGGCGAGGTGCCCGTGGGCGCGGTGGTGGTGAAAAATGGCCAAGTGATCGCCACGGGCCGTAATGCCCCCATTGGCAGCCACGACCCAACGGCGCATGCCGAAATCGTAGCCCTGCGCGCTGCAGCGGCGCACCTGGGCAACTACCGCCTGGACGGCTGCGAGCTGTATGTGACGCTGGAGCCCTGTGCCATGTGCGCAGGGGCTATGCTGCATGCGCGCATCCAGCGCGTGGTGTTTGCCGTGCCCGACTCCAAGACCGGGGCGGCAGGTTCGGTGACCAACCTGTTTGACCACGCCGCGCTGAACCACCAAACTGAGGTGCTAGACGCTACACATTTAGGAGCTTCTTACGCTGATATTATAAGGGATAGTAGCCAATTACTACAACATTTCTTTGCCGAAAAAAGGCAAGAAAAACGCCTGTACCAGTTGCAAAACCACCCCTTGCGCCATGATGCGCTGCGCACCCCCGATGCCGTCTTTGCCGATCTGCCCGGCTACCCTTGGCCTGCCCAGTACGTGAGCGATCTGCCCAGCTTGCAGGGCCTGCGCATGCATTACCTGGACGAGGGCCTGGCCACGGATGCCAGAGCGCAAACCACCTACCTCTGCCTGCACGGCAACCCGGCCTGGAGCTACCTGTACCGCAAGATGATTCCCATTTTTACTGCCAGCGGCGCGCGCGTAGTGGCACCGGATATGGCGGGTTTTGGCAAATCAGACAAGCCGAAAAAAGACAGCTTTCACAGTTTTACCTGGCATCGCCAGTGCCTGCTGGAGCTGGTGGAACGGCTGGATTTAAAAAACATCGTTTTGGTAGTGCAAGACTGGGGCGGCTTGCTGGGCCTGACCCTGCCGATGGCCGCGCCTCAGCGCTATCGCGGCTTGGTGGTGATGAACACCATGCTAGCCACGGGCGACGCGCCGCTGTCCAAGGGCTTTATGGCCTGGCGTGAGATGTGTGCCAAAAACCCAGCCTTTGACATCGCCCGCCTGTTCGCACGCGGCAACCCGCAGATGAGCCCCGCAGAATGCGCCGCCTACATGGCCCCGTACCCAGACGCTGGCCACCGCGCCGCCACCCGCGCCTT
>JAYVJV010000283.1:0-2484 GCA_043769005.1 Polaromonas sp.
CCACGGTAACGAGCGTGACCAGATGCCCCGCTTGTTTCCAAAGCAGGGCGTCTTGCAGCACTCTTAGGTCAAGGCTTTCCATACGGTGTGCAAAACCAATGTGTTAAATGGTTTGCGGGAACGGCAGGGTACGTAGGCGCTTGCCAGTCAGCTTGGCAATGGCATTCGCAATGGCAGGAGCTATGGGGGGCAGCCCCACCTCGCCAATACCACCGGGCTCATTGTCTGTGGGCATCACTTTGACGGTGACCAGAGGTGTTTCTGGTGCTTTGAGCAAGGCATAAGCACCTAAATTTGCCTGTTGCGCTTGGCCGCCTTTGTAAGTCAGGCGCTCGCCCATGGCCGCAGACAAACCGAAAATAGCGCTGCCCTCAATTTGAGTTTGGATATTGCGCGGAGTCAGGGCATGTCCACAGTCCACTGCCGCCCATACATGGTGCACAATGGGCCTGCCTTGGTGAATCGAAACCTCCACCACCATGGCTATGAACGAGTTCCAAGTGTCAGAAAATGCCAAACCCAAAGCGCGCCCGCCCGTGCGTGCGCGGCTCCAATCTGCCATCAGCGCCGCTTCGCGCAGCACAGCCTGTGCGCGGGGTGTTTTTTGCGTTAAATCCAAGCGCATTTTCAGCGGATCTTGGTTGGTCGATACGGCTACTTCATCAACCATGGTTTCCACAGCAAATTTGATGTAGCCAGGCCCCACTCCTCGCCAAAAGCTGCACGCAATGCCACGGTCTTCCAAGCATTGTTGTACCAAGTGCCCAGACAGTTCATACACGCCTTCTGTGCCTTCCATCACTGGCGCGTCTTTGTTGCCGCCGGCCTTGAATGCACCCGGCAAAACACGCGCGTATATCCCCTCAGACGTTACGCGGTGCTGTAAGCCCGTGAGTTTGCCTTGCGCGTCCACACTGGCCACCAAATGCTGCGCCGTCAATGGCCGTGGTTTAGAGCGCAGCATGTCGTCTTCACGCGTCCAAATCATTTGCACGGGAACGCCTGGCACGGCTTTGGCAATCAATGCCGCTTCCACGGCGTATTCAGCCTCGACCCGGCGGCCATAGCCACCGCCTAGCAAGGTAATGTTGACCTTGATGTTCTCGGGTTTGAAGCCAGCCACAGCAGCAACGCCGCCCACCACAAAACCCACCGTTTGCGAAGGCACCCACAGTTCAATTTTGTCGCCATCGACCTTGGCCGTGCAGTTCATCGGCTCCATGGTGAAGTGCGAAACGTGCTCCGTGGTGTAGGTGGCCTTAAATTGCTTCGCGCCAGCGGCCAGCGTTTTGATGGCATCGCCGTGGCTATGGAACGTTACCCCAGCATCAGCCATGTTTTCAGCGCGTGCGGTGTATTCCTTGAGTGCCGTGTCTGAGTTGTAGCTGCGCGCTTTGGACGTATTGCTCCAGTTGATTTGTAGCAAATCACGTGCCTTACGTGCCGTAAAAAACGAATCCGCCACCACGGCCACTCCCCAAGGCAGTGGCACGATCGCCTTCACGCCCGCCACGGCTTTGGCGGCAGTGTCGTCAATTTTTTCGGGTTTTTCGCCCTGCACAGGAGCCGCCATGACAGCCGCATAATGCATGCCCGGCATGCGGACATCGATGCCGTAGCCCGCTGTACCATTGGTTTTGGCAGCCAGATCCACCCGGGCCACTTCCTTTCCAATCAAGCGAAACTGCGCCATGGGCTTGAGCATGGCCTTGTCGACTTTGGGCAGTTCAGCAGGCGCTTGCGCCAGCTTGGCCACATCACCGTAGCGCATGCTGCGGTTCGATGCGCTGTGGGTTAGCACACTGTTTTGCACCGTGATTTGTGCTGCGGGCACACCCCATATTTTGGCCGCTGCATCGACCATCACCAGCTTGGCTTGCAAACCCGCCAGCCTCAAAGGAAGGTAATAACCCTGTACAGTGCGTGAAGCGCCAGTGAGCATACCGCCGCCAAATTTAGGATTGCCAAATCGCTTCGCATCCGATGGCGCTTGCACTACTTTCACCATAGCCCAGTCCAGCTCCATCTCCTCAGCAAACACCAGCGGCAAAGCCGTCATGGTGCCTTGACCCATTTCTGCACCTGCAGAGTAAATGGTGGCGGTGTTATCGGCCGCTATATTGACCCACGCTACAGGCGAGAAGGCAGCTGACTGGGCTGTGGCCTCTTGCGCCGTGAACGCTCCAAACGTGATGCCAACCACGGCAGCACCTGAGCCGACTACAAAAGCGCGGCGAGAAATACTGGTATTTTTCATGGTGTTCTCCTCAAGCCAAGGCTTTTTGTGCACGCACTACAGCTGCGGCAATTTGGTTGTACGTGCCGCAGCGGCAAACATTGCCCGCCATGCGCTCTAGCACCTGCTCGCGCGAGAGCGGCCCGCGCGCTTCTTTAATCATCCCCGCAGCTGCCATGATTTGCCCCGACTGGCAGTAGCCGCACTGCGGCGCTTGCTCGGCAATCCAGGCGGCCTGCAGCGCTTGG
>JAYVJV010000284.1:0-4579 GCA_043769005.1 Polaromonas sp.
CGGATGGTGCCGTAGCTGCCGTTATTGAGCAGCAGCACAATGCTTTTCGCGCCATGCTGGCTGGCAGTAGCCAGCTCTTGACCATTCATCAAAAAATCACCGTCTCCGGCAATGGTAAACACCACACGGCCCGTAGTGATGTTGGCTGCAATGCCCGCAGGCACCCCGCTACCCATGCTGCCGTTGGTGGGGGCCACTTGCGTCTTCAAACCCTTGGCCAAGCCGTGGTACTGGAAGTAGCGGTGCATCCAACTGGCAAAGTTACCAGCACCATTGGTCAGCACCGCGTCGGCGGGCAGGTGCTTTTGCAGGGTCTGCACGATCTGCGGCATGTTGATGCAGCCCAGCGCGCCGCCATCGGTGTCCCAGGGCAGGTCGGGCAAGGCCTGGGGTTTGATGTTGGTCAGGTAGTCCGCATTGGCCTGTTTGGCATAGGCACTCCACGCTATGGATGTAGGAGCTGTCAGCACTTCCAGGCTGCGCGCTGCGGCGTTCATGCCGGCGCAGATGGCCAAGTCGGCCTGGTAGACGCGGTTTAACTCCTCGGCACTGGCGTGGATATGCACCAGTTTTTGCTTGGGCTTGGGCGCTTGCAGCAAGCTGTAACCCCCCGTGGTCATCTCACCCAAGCGCGGGCCGATGGCGATGATCAAATCGCTGTCCCGCACGCGCTGGGCCAGCTTGGGGTTGATGCCAATGCCCACATCCCCCGCGTATAGCGGGTGGAAGTTATCAAACGTGTCTTGAAAGCGAAACGCATTGGCCACTGGCAGTTGCCAGTTTTCGGCGAAACGTTGTAGCGCTTGGGCCGACTGTGGTGTCCAGCCCCCGCCACCTGCAATGACCAAGGGACGCTGCGCTTTCAGTAGCATCTCACGCAGGTTTTGCATAGCCCCGGGGTCACTCCAGGCCTGCACCGCTTCTACGCGCGGCATCACGGGCACGTCCACCATCTGCGTCAGCATGTCTTCGGGCAGCACCAGCACCACCGGGCCGGGTCGACCGTTCATGGCGGTGGCAAAGGCGCGGGCGATGTATTCGGGGATGCGCCGGGCATCGTCAATGCGCTCTACCCTTTTCACCATGGATTTGAAAAAACTAAGATACTCCAGCTCCTGAAAGGCCTCGCGGTCACGCATGTCGCTGCCCACATCGCCCACCAGCAGCACCATGGGTGTGCTGTCCTGAAAAGCGGTATGTACGCCCACCGAGGCGTTGGTCGCGCCCGGCCCGCGCGTCACCATGCACACGCCGGGACGGCCCGTCAGCTTGCCCACCGCCTCGGCCATGTAGGCCGCACCGCCCTCCTGACGGCAGGTGATGAACTGAATTTTGCCTTGGTGTGCGTGCAGGCCGTCCAGCACGGCCAGGTAGCTCTCACCAGGCACACCAAAAGCGTGGGTCACGCCCTGGGCGACCAGGCATTCCACCAGCAAGTGCCCCGCAATGCGCGGCCCGGTGGGTGCAGAAGATGGCGAAGCAGTCGATTGGGTAGAGGTAGTCATGCGCAGATTGTGCCGCCAAACTACCTGCTCCCCCACGCAGATTTACGTACTGCAATTGCGCGCAACTTCGCTGGCCCACTCCCGGCGCAAAGGTGCACCGCGCAAACGCTATGCCGCTTTATGCTGCTACCTTGAATCCACCCATCTGCGTCACGCCACCGCCAGGTGAGGACAGGCCTTTGGAATGGTTGGCCGCAGCGCCAAACTCAATCTCGCCCGAGAGTTGCCCGCCCTCTTCGATCACCACCTTGCCGTAGCGGATTTTGCCCTTCACCTTGCCTGTCGAAAAGATCATCAGCTTTTGCCGCACCGTCAAGGTACCGCTGAAAGTACCGCGTATCTCAGCGATATCAATCTCAGCCGATCCGGTAAACGAACCACACTCGGCGATCTGAATCACGCGCGAGTCCATCGTGGCCTCGACCGCCCCCTCTACCACCAAGGTGTCGCAGTCAGTAATTTCTACACCCTTGAGCTTGATATTGGGACCCACGGTGAGTTTGCTCTCGCCCGGTTTGCTACCACCTGCACCTGACGCAGTATCGCCAGAGGATGGTGATGCAGTGGAGTTGCCGTATGACGGTGTACCCTGGGTAGGCAGGGGTACGCTGGTATTACGCGTAGCCGTGCTGGATGTCGTAGGCGACAAGGCGTGGTCCAAGTCGCGTTTTGCGCTACCGCCGAAAAAAGGGGATTGCAGTGCCATGGGTTGATACTCCGTAGTAGTTAAACAAGAGTCCCATCCTAAAGCGCAAGCCGCTTACAAAGCCCTTGTGTAACGCAAGATACGTAACAAAATACTGCTGTAACCCAATAAAATATTGCGTGAGCAGCTATTTATTTTGTAGCTAATAGCGAATCCACTGGCTCCGATGTACGGCCCGCCAACCGTGCCACCATCATCGCCGCACCTACTGACATCAGCAGCACACAGGCTGCACTGAGCAGTGTGGCGGTGGTCATGCCTCGGTCCATCAGGGTGCCAAACAACAGCGGCGCGGTGGCCGAGCCCACGTCAAAGCCTGAGTACACCGTGCCATACACTCGCCCGGTCGCGCCCTTGGGCGTGGCTTTTTTCACCATCATGTCGCGGCTGGGGCCACCAATGCCTGTAGCCAAGCCCGTAGCCGCCAGCACCACCATCGTGCCCACCGCGCCCAGCGCGCCGGTAGCGGCCAAAGCCATGCTGGCCGCTGCCGCCGTCATGCAGCAGGCCACCACCCGCTCCGACTGCTTGGCAAAGCGCGCAGCCACAAAACCGCCCACAAATGTACCCAAAGCACCACACAGCATATACCCGGTCAGGGTCGCTGTAGCCGCGTTAAAACTGACATGGTGCACCACCTGCAACAGCGATACCGAGTAGCCCTGCATCATCGACATGGTGATGGTGGAGCACATAAAAAACGCAAAACACCACCAGATGACGGGCTGCTTTAAAAACCCCGCACCGTCGGAGGGCAAGGCCACAGCATCTGCGTGGTGCTTTGTCACCACGGTAGACAGCATGCTCCGGCGGAGCAGCAAGATGGCTAGCACACCCGCATACAGCAGGGCAGCCACTTGGTAGGCCGTGCGCCAGTCGGCCAGCCATAGCATCAGCACAAAAAACGGTGGTGCCAGCGCCCAACCCAGGCTACCGGTCAGGCCATGCACGCTAAAGGCGTGGCCAATGCGCCCGCTGGACACCCGCTGGTTCAAAATCGTAAAGTCCACCGGGTGAAACGAGGCATTGCCCAGCCCTGCCAGCGCCGCCACCGCCATCAGCCCTGCATACCCGGTGACCATCGATGCCAGCACACAGGCCGCGCATAGCAGCGCCACCGAGGTCAACAAAATAGGCCGTGCGCCCACCCTGCCCACCACAAAGCCCGCCAGCGCCTGACCAATGCCCGAAACCACAAAAAACACCGTCATCAGCAGCCCCACCTGCGAGAACGACAAACCAAAATCGCGCATAAAAAGCGGAAATAGCGGTGGCAACAACATGTGCCCAAAATGCGAGCTGGCATGCGCCATGCCAACCAGGGTCATTACTTGCGCATCTTGGCGCAAAGGGGTTGCACTGGCGTGGCTGGCATTGTCAAAGGCGGCAATAGTCATTGCGCTAATGGTAGCAACACTGTTAACCCGTCGCACCACTCGGGTCAAGTGCACTACCGCAAGTCACCGCGAAGGCCTGTACCACAGCCCCGGCGCGGGGTATACCAAGTTACGTACACTGAGCTTATGCACAGTGTAGTTTGGTTTAAGAAAGATCTGCGGCTAAGCGACCACGCCCCGCTGGTGTGGGCTGTAGCGCAAGCCCGCCAGCGCTCAGGTGGCGTGCTGGCGCTGTGGGTGTACGAGCCAGAGCTATGGCAGCAGCCAGATGCGTCCGCCCGGCACTTAGGCTTTGCCAACGAATGCCTGGCCGAGCTGCAAATGCAGATGGTGCAGAGCCAAACCATCCAAGCGCAGGCACTCTTGCAGCGCACTACGCCGCTGCTGCGTTGCCATGGCGATATCCTGGGCGTGCTGTCCGAGATCAAACAGGTTTTAGGCAGCTTTGCGCTAGTTAGCCACGAAGAAACCGGCAACGGCTGGAGCTATGCGCGGGACAAAGCCGTTGCGCTGTGGTGCCAAGCCAATGGCATCAGTTGGCGGCAGTTTCCCAATAACGCTGTCGTGCGTGCACTGCACCAGCGCGGCGGCGGGCGCGACCGCTGGAGCGCGCACTGGGCTGCGCGCATGAAAGATGCGCCGCTAGACACCCCGCGGGACATACCTTGGTTATTAGAGTCGCAGGCGTCTGCCCCGCCGCCCTATGCGCCCACGGCATCGGTTGCCAAAAGCCTGGGGGCCATGCATTGCGGCGAGATGACCGCCCCACAGCTAGGTATGCCAGATGCGGACATAGCGCAGAGGCAAAAGGGTGGCCACTCTCAAGTGCAGGGTGATCTGTTTTCTTTTCTGGGCCACCGCGGCCAAAACTACCGCGCAGACATGTCTAGTCCGCTAACCGGGGCCGACAGTTGCTCGCGCATATCCCCACACTTAGCCTGGGGCACACTGTCAGTCAAACAGGCTGTGCA
>JAYVJV010000285.1:0-2080 GCA_043769005.1 Polaromonas sp.
TCCTGCGCAGGAGCGGGCCATCGGCGCTGGCGCACAAGCTCATCGGCAGGCCAAGCAACAGGCGCACCAGCGATCAAGAGCAAAAGCGCGTCATCGCCATAGTGCGACAGCATTACAGCGACTTTGGCCCCACACTGGCTGCACAATACCTGCAAGAGCACCACCACTACACAGGCAGCACCGAGCAACTGCGCACGTGGATGATCACAGAGAGTCTGTGGCAGCCCAAACAACGGCGCGCCAAGCGAAGCCACCCCATGCGAGCGCGTAGGCCACGCTTTGGTGAACTCGTTCAAATAGACGGCAGTCACCACGACTGGTTTGAAGGCAGGAGCGGCAAATGCTGCTTAACGGCCTTCATCGACGATGCCACAGGGAGGGTCTTGGGCGCACGCTTTAGCCAGCAGGAAACCACCCAGGACTACTTTGCCGTGCTGCACCACTGTGTGCGCACGCATGGCAGCCCACTGGCCATCTACAGCGACAGGCACGCCATCTTCACCAAACACGATCCCCAAGATCCAGATCCTACCCAGTTTGAGCGCGCACTGTTACAACTGAGCATCGAGCCCATCTGCGCCCGCAGCCCTCAGGCCAAGGGGCGCGTGGAGCGCTTGTTCCAAACCTTGCAGGATCGGCTATGCAAGGCCATGCGCATTGATCAGATCAATGACATGGCTCAGGCCAACATCTACCTGAGCGGCTACATTGCTGAGCACAACAGCCGCTTTGCCATTGCGGCCCGAGACATTCAGGATGCGCATACCCCCTATGCTGGCACGCCTGAGCACCTTGCTCGCATTTGTGCGTTGCACCATACGCGCCAATTGGGCAGTAACGGCAGTTTGCGCTTTGAGGGCAGTGTCATCCAAATCCACAGCCAAGCACATGCGCCCAGCAAAAGCGCACAAGTGGGCGTGGTGCAGTACAGCTGTGATCGCCTGGAAATAGTCTATCGGGACAAAGTTCTGGCGCACCAGCGCTTTGAGCTGCACCCACACCTATCGGGCAAGCGCGCAGCCAGCGCTAAGGGGATCAATATCCAAGTGGATGCACTGGCCAAAGAAAAACGGCAGTTGGCTGCTCTGATGGCACAAATGGCGCATCAAGACGCACAGCGCCGTGCAGGCCAGCATGGCTTTGCTCGCTAGGGAATTTGTAGTGCGCCAGCGACTGTGATGTTGATCAGTACGCGCTGCATGCATCTGTGGCGAGCAAGCAGCGCTGCCCGCATCAATGATGGCTGCCTGATCTGACGCTTTCATTCACGGCTTTGAACAGGCATGGTGGATGCGCTGTTACGCGGCCCTATCGGCCTGCTACATGGGGCTTTGCCCCATACCCCAATAGCCAATCTTGACAAAACCCGCACCCAAATTGCGACCTGTACACTCTCACATGTGTGACATTTCTACTTTGCGCTAAGGTGTGACATTTCTATTTTGCTCTGACATGCTGCCAATTCATTGGTGCCTGAACTGCGCTTTGCGCTTGCCCACAAACGCGTCCATGCCTTCTTTTTGGTCGGTGGTGGCAAACATGGCATGGAACAGGCGGCGCTCGAACATGATGCCGTCAGCCAATGAACTCTCAAAAGACCGGTTGACCGATTCTTTGGCCGCCATCACCGCAATCTGCGAAAACTCGCTGATCATCAGCGCTGCGCCCAGGGCCTCGTCCATGAGTTTGTCAAACGGCACGATGCGGCTGACCAAGCCAGCGCGCTCGGCCTCTGCCGCATCCATCATGCGGCCCGTCAGCGCCATGTCCATGGCTTTGGCTTTGCCTACTGCACGCGGCAGGCGCTGGGTGCCACCCGCGCCGGGGATGATGCCCAGTTTGATCTCGGGCTGGCCGAATTTCGCGTTGTCGGCCGCGATGATGAAGTCGCACATCATGGCCAGCTCGCAGCCGCCGCCCAGCGCGAAGCCGCTCACGGCCGCGATCACCGGCTTGCGGATGCTGCGGATGGTTTCCCAGTTACGGGTGATGTAGTCGCCCTTGTAGACGTCCGAGAACGTGTAGGTGGCCATCGCTCCAATGTCGGCCCCCGCGGCAAAGGCTTTTTCGCTGCCCGTGA
>JAYVJV010000286.1:0-2046 GCA_043769005.1 Polaromonas sp.
ATCAATGTTCTTGCGCAGTTTGTCGGCGGCTTTCCAAAGCTGCTTTTCCAGTGGTTCGTCTTTATCGGGTTTTGTGGTGGGTGCGCGGGCCATGGGGGCTGTCTTTCAAATAGCGAGTGGGGTACTGTACGACACGCGGATCAGGTCAACCGCACCCCAAATCCACCAGCCCCACCACTCCAATCACGGCTTGTGCGTCGCCCTGGTCGCCGCCACATAAAACACCCGTGCGGCCCCCTGCTCGTCCTCGCCCTTCGCGGGCATATGGCCCACGCCGGGCATGGCCACCACGGAGAACTCCAAGCCTTTGCTGACTTTCATGGTCATCACTCATCATCCAAGCCCCCCAACAACACCCCGCGCCGTACCAGCCGCTCACGCGCTTCAAGCAAAGCTGCATGCAGCTCTTGCTCCATCTAAATTGTCGTGACAGTGTCGCGACAATCTCGGGCCGCGGCAAGGTAAGGGCAAACATGAAATATTTGACCTCAGCTCAATTTTGTCGACAGTGTTGACACAATTGCTGCATCGAGAAAGCTCTCGGCAAATTTCACCATGCGGCGCGGGTTGCGCGACTCAAATCCCCGGCCAAATTCTTGCGTCAGTTGTTGGCCCAGTTGGTCCAGCAGTTGGGCTCCATAACTTGCGCGCCCTTCCCCCAGAACTTCGGTGCGCAGCCTTTGGCCCACATTCCAATACAGCCGAGTCAGCTCCGCATTCACTGCCCCCGCCAGCCGCTGGCGGCTGCTGGCAATCAGCGCGCGCAGTTCGGCGTGCAGGCTATCGGCAGGCGCGGGCACTAAGTTGTGTGTTGTTTCTTTCATGCAAATTTACTGGTCAAGTTCCCAGCCATGTGGTGCGTACGGCGTATTGCGACAAATAAGGTGGCCATGGGCTGATTTAAGGTTTGGGTACGGACGGGCTGGCTTGGGTGGCCTTGGGGCGCGAAGTGGATCGCAGCGGCCCCAACAGCGGTTTCAGACCATTGTGGTCAATTTCTTGCATCAATGCCAGCAGGCGGCCGATTTCGTTTTTGGGGAAGCCCTCGCGGGCAAACCAGTTCAGGTAATTGCCAGGCAGGTCGGCCAGCAGGGTGCCCTTGTATTTGCCAAAAGGCATTTGCAGGGTGACTAAGGTTTGCAGGTCTTCGGGTTTCATCAGGGCTTGCGGGCGTACTGCGCTGCCAGCGCGTGCGCCACGCGGGCGATCAGCGCGTAGGGCATGGGCTGGTTCAGCGCAAAACACAGGTTGCCTTTGGCATTGGCGTAGGGCTGCAGTTCATGGCGCAGCGCGTCGTGGGTGGTGAGCGGCGGGTACACGCCGATGTGGCGTTTGAAGGCGGCTACATACAAAAATACGCGCCCTTGGCGGAAGGCGGGCATCTTGTAGGCGAGGGTTTCTTGCGCGCCGGGTACGGCCTGGTGCACCAGGTGCCGGATTTTTTTCAGGATGGGCTGGGCAGCGCCGTCAGCCGCTTCTATATAGGCATCCACCTCGGGTGATGGGGCTGCGGGCGGGTGCATGGTGGCGCGTTGGGCTTTGGCTGGCGGCTGCGGCTGAAGGCTCAGCCACCCACCCGCTTGGCGGTGTAGCCCAGTTTTTGCAAGGCCGCCATCACCACCTCGCGGTGGTCGCCTTGCACCTCGATCACGCCATCTTTCACGGTGCCACCGGCGCCGCATTGGGCTTTGAGCTGTTTGCCCAGTTGGGCCAGCGCGTCATCGGTCAGTGGCACGCCGCTGACAACGGTGACCCCTTTGCCTTTGCGGCCCTTGGTGTCGAGTTGCACCCGAACGATGTTGTCAGCCTTTCCACTGCCGGCCTGCCTTGCGCGCGCTTGCGCGGCGGCGGTGGCTTTGCAGGTGCAATGGGCAACAGGCTGGCCACACGCCGGGCAGACGCGACCCGAATCGGTGGAATAAACCAGGCGAGAGGTGGCCATGTTCGATAGCTATTTCAAGTAACTCAGTAATTCAGTAATGCGTCAGTAGTGCGGCGGCAAATCGTCGCTGGCCTGGCGCGGGGCGGCGCTGGCGCTGTCGGGCA
>JAYVJV010000287.1:0-6503 GCA_043769005.1 Polaromonas sp.
ATGCGTCACATACCTGAGGCAGGAGCCGTATGCGGGAATTCTGCACGTACGGATCTGCGCGGGGGGCAGGGGGTAACTTCTGTTCCTACCGCAACCTGAATATATAGCAACTATATCGCTCTAAAGCTACACCGCCAGCGCTTGCCCCAAGCCCATGTCGCGCGGATGCCGCTTTAGGTGAAAATAAATGAACTTTTTCACCCAATAGACGTACCCTGCCTCGGTGCGCAGGCTATAGTGCAGGGAACGGCTTTGTTCCCGCAACTGATCCAGCAGCCGAGTAGACGTAAAAGCAGGCGTGCTGGTTTTTCTGGAGTTGTTATGACTGTTCATTCATGCGGTATATCGCTTGCAACCTCTATTGCAAGCGACTTAGCGGGGTTTTTTGCTTCCCATGTTAGGGAGACAACACCGTTGATGGGTGGACAGAAGCCTGTCCCCCTATATTGAGCCGTCACCAAACCTCCAACCGAACCCAAGAAGATGTCTAAACCAGCAACCGTATGGACCCCGTGCAGCTCTTGCGACCGCGACACAAAGCACGACATTCTCTTCTCAACAGAGGAAAGTGAGTACGAGTATCGGGTCGACCGTGCGTATCAGTTGGTTCAGTGTTGTGGATGTGAAACTAAGAGCTTTCGTAAAGTGGTTTCATACATTGAGGAGGCCTTTCAGATCGACGAGGACGAATGGGAAGTTCCCAAAGACGTCCACTCGTTTCCCGCAATTCTTAAAGGACACAGGACAGTCCCTGATATTGCTAGAGCACCCGACGCGGTGAGCTCCATTTACACGGAGTCGCTTGCAGCAATTAAGAACCAGTCCTATACCCTGGCCGGAATAGGTCTGCGTGCAACCATTGAGGCGATCTGCAACGAGCGCGGTGTGACTGGCAGGAATCTGGAGATTCGGATAGACAAACTAGCAAAAGCCGGATTTGTATCGCAGGCCGACGCTGATCGCCTACACGCCATCCGATTCATGGGCAACGATGCCGCCCACGAAATCCAGGCGGCTGATCTTGACGGCTTGCTCATTGCGCTAAAGATCATTGAACACCTGATTGTTAGCATCTACATACTGGATCGGGATGCTGATGGAGTGCTAGAAACCCTCATCAAGACCTATGACCTTTTCGAGAAGCTCTTGGTAGAAAAAGTCGACTCTATGGCCGCAGCCGCTGAGCTTCCACTGCTAGCAATACTTGGCCGCGATTCACGTCGCTTTCATGGCTACATAAAGAGTCACGAAACCCAACTCATAGCCAACATTTCATCTGGCAGCTTTACTGCTTTGAAGCTTGGGAAGGTCGACACCTTTGCCGGCTCGAAGGAAAAGTTCCAGCACTACATCAAAGTGTGAACGTGACGGCTAACCCTTCCATCGAGAGGACATGCCCCGGCAAGCCGGGTCATGCCTCTCATGTCAAACGTTAAAGTTCATCGAATGACCGCTTCTGCTCGCACGGAGAACAAGACGATTGTTGCGCTTCGCCGCCTTTGGAATGAATGGGATCCAATAGGTGTCGTTTCCAGCACTGCGGATGATGAATACAACGGCTACATCGAACCAACATTCCAGTTGCTTCAAAGAAATGCAACAGCCAATGAAATCTCCCGCTATCTTGAGTACGTAGTTGGCGAATACATGGGCATGGGCGAAGAAGGGGTCAAGCATGCCAATCCTGCTGTGTTCACGGCGCGCTTACAAGCGTGGTACGCCACGCGGGGAGACGTGCACAATGATCTTTAACATGTCGGCCTCGAGGAGACGGCCTGCGGCCGCGCCTGACCTCGAACGTTAACCGCAGGAAAATCCATGCTAGCTCTTCGACTACTTGTGAATGGAAAACCAGTGGCTACCGCCGGAACCGCAGGAACCGTCAGTGTGGGTTGCACTATCTCCGCTTTGGGTGACGAACTGCGGGATGTAAAGCCGGACTCGGGGCCCGTGGTTGTGCGTCTTGGTGGACTCACGCACGCTGCGCACACGCCTGCAAATATGGCGACCTGGATCGAGTCTTTGAATTGCGCCGTGGGGGACGAAATTACGTTGCGGGTCATCGAAACGAATGAGGTCGATCTTCCAACGCTTACGACGTTACCGGCCGGTCTGGCGCATAGCTGGGTGCCGCGTCAATCACTGTGGGGCAGATTTTTATCCTTCTTACCAGGCGACAAACATGCCGCGCATTAGCGATTCGGTCTGCGCAGATCAACAATGGGGCCAGTTCTTTTCACTTGCCAAATCAGCCTCTGGCCCATTAAATACAAGTGTAAGCAGCTATATTTTTAAAAGCAATAGTCATTGCAAGTGATGCGCGATAGGGGCTTCACCGGGCGCTAGGCCACCGCAGCAGCTATCTGCCTCAGCGCCTGCTCAAACACTTCAGTCGGTTGCCCGCCGGATATCAAATGCCGCTCGTTGATGATGATGGCGGGCACCGAGTGGATGCCGCTGTTTTGGTAGAACTGCTCGCGTTCGCGCACTTCCAGGGCGTACATGTCGGTGTCCAAAATTTCTTGCGCACGCGCGCCATCCAGGCCTGCATCGGTGGCCAGCTGCACCAGCACGGCGTGTGATGCGGGGCTTTGGCCGTGGGTGAAGTAGGCGCTAAACAGCGCCTCTTTCAACGCGCGGTGCTTGCCCAGGTCCTCCAGCTCGGCCCAGTGCAGCAGGCGGTGCGCGTCAAAGGTGTTGTAGATGCGGCTGCGGCCAGCGCCTGGCGCGCCGCCCATGCTGAAGGTAAAGCCAAGCGCCGCGCCGCGTGCGCGGATGTTCTCGCGGTTGGCATCGGCCTGGGCAGCGGTGATGCCGTATTTTTCGGTAATGTGTTCGGTAATGTCCTGGCCGTCCGGCCCCATGGCAGGGTTGAGTTCAAAGGGCTGAAAGCGCACTTCGGCGCTGATGTCGCCCTGCACCCGCGCCAGCGCCTCGTCCAGCGCCCGCAGACCAATCACGCACCAGGGGCAGGAGATGTCGGAGACAAAATCAATTTTGAGATGGGTGACCATGGCGGGATAGTCCTGGGGTTCGATTAAAGTAGGGCACTTAAAAATTTGCGCAAACGCTTCACCCATTTTATGATTTTGCAAGCGGACTTGCTGTGCTTTAGCTACCCGCAAGGCGCTTTGTTCAGCAACTTGTCATTTCAATTGCCACCGGGCGTGAGCCTGGTGCGCGGCGGTGATGGCCGTGGCAAGACCACGCTGCTGCGTTTGTTGGCGGGGGATGTGGCTGCAGACTCGGGGCAATTGCAGATCAAGGGCGTGCATTTGCGCGGCGCGCCTGCGCAGTATCGGCAGCAGGTGTATTGGGTTGACCCGCGCAGCACTGCGTTTGACCAAGTGGTGCCTGCAGACTATTTCGCGTCATTGCACGCCCACTACCCGCTGTGGGATGCCACGGCCCTGCCTGCCTTGACCGAAGGCCTGTCCCTCACCGAGCATCTGCACAAACCGATGTACATGCTGTCCACTGGCTCCAAACGCAAAGTATGGCTGGCGGCGGCTTTTGCATCGGGCGCGGCGGTGGTTCTGCTGGACGACCCTTTTGCCGCGCTGGACAAGCCGTCTATCGCTTTTGTGATGCAGCAGTTGCGAAGGGTGGCGCAGCAGCAGGCGCAGGCCTGTGTGGTGGCGCATTACGCTGGTCTGGCGGATGCCCAAGGTGCGCTGCCCTTGGCTTGCACGGTTGAATTGGGCGATTAAGCTGCAGCCGCCGCAGCCTTGGCGCTGTAGGCGCTGACCAAGCCGAGCAAGTGCTGGCGCTGACTGGGCTCCAGATACGGCACCAGCAGGTGCAGCACATGCTGCGCGCCGCGCATCAGGGCGGCTTGGGCGCTCTCGGGCTCCAGGGCTTTGCGCGGGTCGCGCACATACTCAAAGCTGAGCCAGTAAGTGAGCACTACCACCATGCTGGTGGCAGTGGCCTCCACCTCGCGCGAGTCGATGTGGATGGCGTTGCTGCGGCTCATGGCATCCAGCAGGGCGCGCACGCTGCGGGTTTTGTTTTTCAGCACGGCCTGAAAATGCGTTTCCAGGCGGCGGTTTTTGGAGAGCAGGTCGTTCAGGTCGCGGTACAGAAAGCGGTACTGCCAGATCAGCTCAAACAGGTGGTGGATGAAGAACCAAGCGTCTTCCACATCGCGCACACCGTCGCTGGCGTGCAGCAGCTCACTCAAGCCGCGCTCGTAGCGGTCAAACAGGCTGTTGATGAGCTCGTCTTTGGCGGGGTAGTGGTAGTACAGGTTGCCGGGGCTGATGTTCAGCTCGGCTGATATCAGCGTGGTGGACACGTTGGGTTCGCCAAAGCGGTTAAACAGCTCCAGCGTAACTTCCAGTATGCGTTCGGCCGTGCGGCGTGGCGCTTTTTTGACCATGTCTGTCCTCGTGGTGGGGCATTAGCGGTGCAAGCCTGTTGCTGCACTACTAAAGGCCACACTCTAACCGAAGAAGGGCCAGGCCCGCCTTATTTGGCTTTGCGTTGAACGGCTTTTTTTGCGGTGGCCTTGGTCGCCGCCTGTACCTTGGCGCGCGTGGCTGCCTTGGCCGGAGCTTTTGCTGGGGCTTTGGCAGTGGCTTTGGCAGTGGCTTTGGTTTTAGCTTTTGCGGGTGCTTGCACTGTCGCTTTACCCGCAGTTTTACCCAGGGCCTTGCTCAGCGCATTGACCTGCGCCTGCAAAGCGGCCAGGTCTTTGGCCGAGGGCACGCCCAGCTTGGCAAGTGCCTTGGCCACGCGGTCTTCAAAAATGCCTTCCAGCTTGCCCCACTGGCCGCTGGCTTTGGAGGCAATGTCGCTGGCCATGCCAGCCATTTTGTTGGTGGTATCGGAGATTTTTTCTTCTGCCACGGCCTGGGTCTTGCGCTGCATGGACAGGCCCTCTTTCATCAGCGAGCCCAGCACCTTGCCGCCTTCTTCCTGCGCTTTGGAAAACGAGCCCAGGCCCGCTTGCCAGATCTGCTGGGCAGACTCTTTCAGCGTATTGGAAATATCGGGGGCAGACTGGGGGGCGCTGCTGCTGTTGTTGGATTTGTTGGTTTTGGTCACCATGGCGGGAATCCTCAGATAAAACGAGTTTAGCAGACCGCAGCCTGCCTGCTGTACGACAACGGTCAGGCGATCGCGGTCAGGCGATCACGGTCAGGCAGCAACTGTAAGGCCATGGTGCCGCCCACAGTAGGTGCAAGCTACTAAAGCACTAGAGCGCTGCATCTATGGCAGGCGGGGGTTTATACGCCATTGCCCAGCGCCGGGCTTTGTGCACAATGGCAGCTTATCTGTTCACACCATACGCACTACCAGGAGCACAACATGCAGTATTTTGTCACCGGCGCTACGGGTTTTATTGGCAAACGCCTGGTTAAAAAACTTCTGGAGCGCAAAGGCGCTGTGGTGCATTTCTTAATTCGCAAGGAAAGCGAAAGCAAGGTGACGGGGCTGCGTGACTACTGGGGTGTAAGCAGCACGCGCGCGGTGCCCGTGTATGGCGACCTGACTGCAAAAAAGCTTGGAGTGGCGGGCGATACGGTCAAAAAGTTCAAGGGCACAATTGACCACTTCTACCACCTGGCCGCCGTCTACGACCTGGGTGCCGACGAAGAAAGCCAGGTCGCCGTCAACATCGACGGCACCCGCAATACGGTGGAGTTTGCCCGGGCGATTGACGCGGCGCATTTTCACCATGTGTCGTCCATCGCTGCGGCGGGCCTGTACGAAGGCGTGTTTCGCGAAGACATGTTTGACGAGGCTGAGAACTACGAGCACCCCTACTTTCGCACCAAGCACGAGAGCGAAGCCATTGTGCGCAAGGAGTGCAAGGGCGCGTGGACGGTGTACCGCCCGGCGATGGTGGTGGGCGACAGCCAGACTGGCGAGATGGACAAGGTGGACGGGCCGTACTACTTTTTCAAGATGATCCAGCGCATGCGCCAGTTGCTGCCGCCCTGGATGCCCATGGTGGGCCTGGAGGGCGGGCGCGTCAACATTGTTCCGGTGGACTTTGTGGTCAACTGCCTGGACTTTATCTCGCACAAAACCAGCATCACCAAAAAGTGCTTTCATCTGGTGGACAGCGAGGGCTACCGTGTGGGCGAGGTGCTGGACGTTTTCAGCAAAGCGGCGCATGCGCCCAAGTTCAACCTGTTTGTCAACGCAGCCCTCTTGGGCTTTATACCCAAGAGCGTGACCAAGACGCTGATGTCGGTCAAGCCCATACGCCGCGTCAAAGCGGCAGTGATGAAAGACCTGGGCCTGCCCGAAGATATGCTCCACTTTGTGAACTACCCCACCCGCTTTGACCGGCGCGACCTGGACACCGTGCTCAAAGGCTCTGGCATCGAGTGCCCCAACCTGAAAGACTATGCCTGGCGCTTGTGGGACTACTGGGAGCGCCACCTCGACCCGGATTTGTTTATCGACCGCTCGCTCAAGGGCACGGTGCAGGGCAAGGTGGTGCTGATTACGGGCGGCTCCTCGGGCATTGGCCTGGCCAGCGCGCACAA
>JAYVJV010000288.1:0-9635 GCA_043769005.1 Polaromonas sp.
ATGCCGTAGAACAGCGCCGCCACCCAGGGGATGGTGCCATAGGCGATATACAAAGCACTCAGCGCAATGATGATGAACAGCGAGGGCAGCACAAACAGCGCCCCCGCTGCAATGCCACCCCGCGTGCCGTGCATCAGCCAGCCGATATAGGTGGCCAGTTGCTGCGCCTCGGGACCGGGCAGCAGCATGCAGAAGTTCAGCGCATGGTTAAAGCGCCCCTGGCTGATCCAACGCTTTTCGTCCACCAGCTCACGCTGCATGATGGCGATTTGCCCAGCCGGGCCACCAAAGCTGATACAGCCCAGCTTGAGCCAAAACTGTAGCGCGCTGGAAAAACTGACGGCGGCAGGTTGCGGGGACGGTGGAAGCGCAGTGGGCGCACCTTGTCCTTGGGGGGTGGCTCTGGCGGTGGTACTGACGGCGGCCGCAGGAGACGAAGTGTCCTGACTCATACGGGTGCTCCTGGTGTGGGAGAAGGCTGCCAGCTATGCCGCTCGGCACTACCTGCTACGGACTGCACACACCAGGCGTACAGCGCGTCATACACGGGTAGCATGGCCGCCAGCATGGCGTGATCGTCGGTGTGCAGCGCCGACATGCCCAGCGAGGTAGCCAGCAAACCGGCGCACTGCGGTGCCAATTCGAGGTGATCGGTATCGGCACCGCGCACGATGCGGGCGAGCACATCCAGCGCTGGCAGGTGCAAGTCAAACCCCTGCAAGAGCGCGTCCAAGCTGCACCACTCGCCCTGCGGCCCGGTGTGCGAAACGGGCGCACCGGGAACGTCATAGGCCACCGCGTTCAAACGCTTCGCCTCGCTGAATACCTGCTCGGTAGGCACGTAGAAAAATTCGGCACGCGGGTCAATAAAGCGGCGTATCAGCCAGGGGCAGGCAATGCGGTCGATCTTGGGTCGTGCGCGGGTCACCCAGCGCGAGGCCTGCTCACCCGTCACACCCCAGTCTGGGCGTTTCTGAATGGTGGGCAAAGTTTGGGCGCGCCACATTGCAATGTTGGCAGCCGCGTCGGCATCAGCATCCATGCCCTCTTTGCCGCCTTCGATGCCGCCTGCCAGCCGCTGCGCGCTCCAGCCCGTGTGGTTGAACTGCGTTACCGCATCTTCGCTGACGTTGTGCCCATACACGCAGTACGCCACCACCTTGCCTGGGTTGTGGCTGCGCGCAAAGGCCTCTACGTTTTCCGGTGTGCAGCGTACCGCACCGCAAACGATGCGTTGACTTTCGATAAATTTTGCTTCGCGCCGCACATCCAAAATCAAAGGTGCCTGGGCGTGGCCCAACTGGGCGGTCAGCGCTGCTGGCGAGATGCTGGGGAAGGTAGAAGGGGAAACAGGTTGAGTCATAGCGGTGTCCATAATAAACCGATCCAGGTGGATAGTATTGCCAGCACTTGGACGGGACACCGTCTATCTGCAAGAGATTCGGGAGGCTGTGTTCCCGATGCGTAGATATTACCGTATTTTGGCCTGCGCACAAAGAATTTGGTTTGACAGAATTTGCATTGGCAGAGTTTGCGTTGCCACTATGCGCGCAGAAATGCAAACACGGCCATGCTGGCACGGGCGTTGGGCCACCAGCGCACCACCTTGTCGTCCTGCATGCCAAATGCATCGGTCACCTGTAGCTGGTTCTTCGCCGCAAGCTGGGCAAAATCGGCAAAGGTACCGACGCGGATATTGGGCGTGTCGTACCATTGGTAGGGCAGGGTTTTGGTGACCGGCATTTGGCCCATGGCCACTTGCCACCGATTCGGCCAATGCCCAAAATTGGGAAAAGCCACCATGCCGCGTTTGCCCACGCGGGCAGTCTCGCGCAGCATGACCTCGGCATTGCGCAGGTGTTGCAGAGTGTCGATTTGCAGCACCACGTCAAAACTCTGGTCACGGAACATGGCCAGGCCTTCGTCCAGGTTCAACTGGATCACATTCACGCCGCGCGCCACACAGGCATGCACATTGGCATCGTCAATCTCAACCCCGTAACCGGTGCAGCCGCGCGTAGTCTGCAAGTGCGCCAACAGCGCGCCATCGCCACAACCCAGGTCGAGCACGCGGGCACCTTGCGGCACCATCTGGGCAATCACTTGATGCAAAGCGAGGTCGCTCATGCAGATACCCCCTTCAGGCTATCAATTTCTTTCAAAACGCTATTAAAATAAGAGCGCACTAAAGCCATATAACGTACGTCATCCAGCAAAAATGCATCGTGTCCGTGCGGGGCATCAATTTCGGCATAGCTGACTTCGCGCTGGTTGTCCAGCAGTGCCTTGACCAGCTCGCGGCTGCGAGCTGGCGTAAAGCGCCAATCGGTGGTGAAGCTGATCAACAAAAACTTGGCTCTCGCGTTTTTCAGTGCCAGGCTTAAATCTCCAGCGAACTTTTTGGCCGGATCAAAGTAGTCCAGCGCCCGCGTAATCAGCAAATAAGTGTTCGCATCAAAATATTCTGCAAACTTGTCGCCTTGGTAGCGCAAATAGCTCTCGATTTGAAACTCAACGTCTTGCGTCGAGTATTTCAAGTCGATGCCTTCGCGCAACTGCCGTCCAAACTTCTCATTCATCACGTCGTCACTCAAGTACGTAATGTGCCCGACCATGCGTGCGATGCGCAGGCCACGTTTGGGAACCACGCCGTGCTGGTAAAAATGCCCGCCATGAAAATCTGGGTCAGTGGCAATCGCACGGCGTGCCACTTCGTTGAAGGCAATGTTCTCTGCCGTAAGGTTTGGGGCAGTGGCTACGCCGATACAGTGGCGTACACGTCGGGGGTATTGCAGCGTCCAGCTCAGCGCTTGCATACCGCCCAGGCTGCCACCCATTACGGCGGCCAGGGTCTGTATGCCCAGCGCGTCGAGCAGGCGCGCTTGCGCGTCTACCCAGTCTTCTACCGTCACTACCGGAAAGTCCGCGCCATACACCTGGCCCGTGTCGGGGTGGGTGTGCATGGGCCCTGTGGAGCCAAAGCACGAACCCAGGTTATTCACGCCAATCACGAAGAATTGGTCTGTGTCCAGCGGCTTGCCAGGGCCAATCATGTTGTCCCACCAGCCTTCGGATTTGTCCTGGCCTGCATACACGCCTGCCACATGGTGCGAGGCGTTGAGCGCATGGCAGATGAGCACAGCGTTGGATTTAGCAGCGTTGAGCGTGCCATAAGTTTCATACGCCAGCGTATACGCGCGGATCGACGCGCCGCACTGCAAGGGCAGGGGCGCTGCAAACTGCATGAACTGTGGCGTGGCTGTCAATGGCATGGTAAAAATGGCAACAAAAAACCCGAGGTCGCTAAAAACGAAACCCGGGTGTCTATGGAGGTCAGGTCTTTAGCAGAATTTATTAGGCGCCCGCAAGCTGGTGCAAATCGGCGCAGTTGACAGTATAGAGGATTCTGCTCAAGACAAGTTCGGTGCCAAGAGCCTGGCCATATGCGCCTCGGTCTCGCCCCGGCGTTTGGCGATGTCTTGCAACTGGTCTTCGCCGATCTTGCCGACGTTGAAGTAAGTGGCCTCAGAGTGGCTGAGGAAAAAACCGCTGACGCTGGCCGCCGGAGTCATAGCCAGCGATTCGGTCAGGCCCATGCCGATGTCCTGGCATTGCAGCAGCTCAAACATGGCGGCCTTGACGCTGTGGTCGGGGCAGGCGGGGTAACCGGGTGCCGGGCGGATGCCTTGGTATTTTTCGGCAATCATGTCGTCGTGGCTGAGCGCTTCGCCACTGGCGTAGCCCCACAGGTCGGTGCGCACGCGGTGGTGCAGGCACTCGGCAAAGGCCTCGGCTAGGCGGTCGGCCAGGGCCTTGAGCATGATGGCGCTGTAGTCGTCATGGTCGTCGGTGAAGTACTTTTCCTTTTTCTCGCTGCCGATGCCGCTGGTCACGGCAAAGAGGCCGATGTAGTCCTGTTTTTGTGCATCATTTTGGCCTGCAGCCCTTATGTTACTGGCGTAAGCAGCTCCTGTATTTATAGCAGATTGTGCATCCACTCGGGGTGCAATAAAGTCGGCCAGACAGCGGCTGGGGCGCATCACGCCGTCCACCGCCTGCTTTTCGGTCTGCTGGCGCATGCCATACCAGGTCATGGCCACCTGGCTGCGCGTGTCGTCGGTATACAGCTGGATATCATCGCCCACGGCGTTGGCCGGGTAGAAGGCCACCACCGCGTTGGCGGTGAGCCAGCGGCCTTCGACCAGGCGTTTGAGCATGCGCTGGCCGTCAGCGTAGACGCGCACTGCCTCGCTGCCAACCACCTCGTCTTTGAGAATGGCAGGGAAAGGGCCAGCCAAGTCCCAGGTTTGGAAGAAGGGGCCCCAGTCGATGTATTTGGCCAACTCGGTCAGATCAAAATTTTTGAATACACGCCTGCCGAGGAACTTGGGTGCCGGGGGGGTGTAGTTCGTCCAATCTAAAGCAGTGGCGTTCGCACGCGCCTTTTGCAAAGACCACATCGGCGTTTGCTTTTTATTGGCATGTTGATGGCGCACCTTGTCGTAGTCGGCATTGAGCTCGTCAATGTATTTGGCCGCCTGGTCCGACAGCAGGCTTTGCGCCACACTCACGCTACGCGATGCATCGGGCACATACACCACCGGGCCCTCGTAGTGCGGCGCAATCTTGACGGCGGTGTGCACGCGGCTGGTGGTGGCCCCGCCAATGAGCAAGGGAATTTTAGCCATGCGGAAATGCGGGTCTTTTTGCATCTCGGCAGCCACGTACTGCATCTCCTCCAGGCTGGGGGTAATCAGGCCCGACAGGCCAATGATGTCGGCTCCTTCCACCTTGGCGCGCGCCAAAATTTCGTGGCAGGGCACCATCACACCCATGTTCACCACGTCAAAGTTATTGCACTGGAGTACCACGGTGACAATATTTTTGCCAATGTCATGCACGTCTCCTTTCACTGTAGCAATGACGATTTTTCCCTTGGTCTTGACATCCCTGCCCGCCGCTTCATCGCGCTTCTTTTCTTCTTCGATGTAGGGAATCAAATGCGCCACAGCCTGCTTCATCACGCGGGCCGACTTAACAACCTGGGGCAAAAACATCTTGCCTTGGCCAAACAGGTCGCCCACGATATTCATGCCATCCATCAGCGGGCCTTCGATGACGTGCAGCGGGCGGCCACCTTTGGCCAGCACCTCCTGGTAAGCCTCTTCGGTATCTTGCACGATAAAGTCGGTGATGCCGTGCACCATGGCGTGGGACAGGCGTTGGCCCACCGCCACGGGCACTGCCGCGCTACCGCGCCATTCAAGTTTTTTGCTGTCGTCTTTGGCCGCGCCTTTGGCACCCTCGGCCACGTCGACCAGGCGCTCACCGGCATCGGCGCGGCGGTTCAGCACCACGTCTTCCACCCGCTCGCGCAGTGTGGCCTCCAGATCGTCGTAAACCCCCACCATGCCCGCATTCACAATGCCCATGTCCATTCCCGCTTGGATCGCGTGGTACAAAAACACCGTGTGAATGGCTTCGCGCACGGGGTCGTTGCCGCGAAAGCTGAAACTCACATTGCTCACGCCGCCCGACACCTTGGCACCTGGCAAGTTCTCTTTGATCCAGCGCGTGGCGTTGATAAAGTCCACCGCGTAGTTGTTATGCTCTTCGATGCCGGTGGCAATGGCGAAGATATTGGGGTCGAAAATAATGTCTTCCGGTGGGAAGCCTACTTCGTCCACCAAGATGCGGTAGGCGCGTGCGCAAATTTCGGTCTTGCGTTCATACGTGTCGGCCTGACCTTTTTCGTCAAACGCCATCACCACGGCGGCCGCGCCGTAGCGGCGCAGCAGCTTGGCCTGGTGCTTGAACTGCTCCACCCCCTCCTTCATGCTGATCGAGTTGACCACCGCCTTGCCCTGCACGCAGCGCAGACCGGCTTCGATGACCTCCCATTTGGAGCTGTCGATCATGATGGGCACGCGGGAGATGTCGGGCTCGGACGCAATCAGGTTCAAAAACCGCACCATGGCCGCCTTGCTGTCGAGCATGGCCTCGTCCATATTGATGTCAATGATTTGCGCGCCGTTTTCCACCTGCTGGCGGGCTACAGCTAAAGCGGCTTCGTACTCGCCGTTCAAAATCATGCGGGCAAAAGCCTTGGAGCCGGTGACGTTGGTGCGCTCGCCGATGTTGACGAACAGGGTTCCCCGGCCAATGCTGACAGGCTCCAGGCCCGAGAGCTTCATGGGCGGGGTTAGGGGGGATTTGGCGGATTCAGACATGGCTCACCTGTGTTAACTTTCGGGCTATTCACGGTGAGCGTCGTTGTAATTCAAGTTCCCAAGCCTGACAAATTCCGCACTTTCCAGTAACAAGTTTGGGGCTTGTCCTGAAAAGACTGTTGTTGCAACGCTCCTTGGGGTAACATGTATTTTAATACACCAGCGGTAGATTCGGCATATTATCCATGTTAGATAAATTTTTCAAAAAAAAACCAGACAGTGAGGTCACGGGCCCAGAGCGCATGAAAGCGATCGAGGGTTCGGGCAGCGCCGAGCTGGCTGCGAATTTACTGACAGCCCCCACCGCTTTGCTGCAATTGAGCGAGGAAGAGGCCAAGATTGTGGTGAGCTACATGAAACCACGCAAAATTCCCGAGGGCACGGCCTTTATCAGAGAGGGGGATGCCCAAGACACGGGTTATATGCTGTTGGTACTCGATGGTGAGGTGACGGTAGAAAACATTGTCGTGAGTCGCACCTCGGCTGTCACGGTCAACGTGCTCGGCCCCGGCAGTTTGATTGGTGAGATGGGTTTGGTTGATGGCGCGCCGCGTTCAGCGACCTGTACGGCCACCACGAATGTGCGTTGCGCCATCTTGTCGCGTGAAGCGCTTGAAAAATTGATGAACGATGAGCCGCACATCGGTGGCAAACTGATGATGGCAGTGAGCCTGCGTATTGCCCAGCGCCTGCGGGACACCGCTGACAAGCTACGCCTCTACGCCCAACTCACTCAAGCCATGCAACAGGAAATTGACCGTCTAATGCCTACCTGATTGCCCCTGGGTGCAGGCGAAAAAAGCGTCCGTATGCCGCTCTTTTTTTGCCTGCCGTCCAATTATTTTTTATCCCGCAGTTCGCGGCGCAAAATTTTACCCACTGGGGTTTTAGGCATCTCCGTGCGAAACTCTACCACCTTGGGCTGCTTATAGCCCGTCAGGTTCGTCCGGCCATATTCGCGCACTTGGGCTTCAGTCAAGTTCGGATCTTTCTTGACGATGACCAGTTTGACGGCCCCACCCATTTTTTCATCGGTAACGCCCACTACAGCGCATTCCATGACACCGGGTAACTGCGCCACCACATCCTCCACTTCGTTGGGATAGACGTTAAAGCCGCTGACAAGTACCATGTCTTTTTTGCGATCCACAATTTTGAAGTAACCGTTTTCGTCCATGCTACCGATATCGCCGATTTAAAGTAGCCGTCGGCAGTCATCACTTGGGCAGTTTCTTCCGGGCGCCGCCAGTAGCCTGCCATGACCTGCGGGCATGAGTTTTAAAGCCGGCTGGTTCCAAGCCTCCGATTGCAGCACATGGGCAACCACATTACGGTGCAGAAGCACGGCACCCTTGCTTACTCCGGTGGTGCCGCCGGTGTACTGCAAAACGGCAATGACATCGGGTTTGAGCGTGGGTTTGACTAGGCTGCCACTGGTGCCCTTGGCAATCGCCGCATTGAAACGCACGGCACCCGGCAGGCTGTAGGCGGGCACCATTTTTTTGACGTTGCGCACCAGGTAGTTGGCAATGCTGCCCTTGAGCAGGCCATTTCAATGATTCTCAGTTCCTCGCGAACCACTGTGTGTGCAAGGCCGCGCCTCTACTCTATCGCCTTGACCATGTCTTCGACGATTTTCTTCGCATCGCCAAACACCATCATGGTTTTGTCCATGTAGAACAGCTCGTTGTCCAGGCCCGCATAGCCTGCAGCCATGCTGCGCTTGTTGATGATGATGGTTTTGGCTTTGTAAGCCTCCAGAATCGGCATGCCGTAAATGGCGCTGCCTTTGATGTGTGCAGCGGGGTTGACCACGTCGTTGGCCCCCAGAATAATCGCCACATCGGCCTGGCCAAATTCGCCGTTGATGTCTTCCATCTCGTGCACCTGGTCGTAGGGCACCTCGGCCTCGGCCAACAGCACGTTCATGTGGCCGGGCATACGACCCGCCACGGGGTGGATGGCGTATTTCACGTTGATGCCCTTAGCGGTGAGCTTGGCGGCCAGTTCTTTGACGGCGTGCTGGGCGCGCGCCACGGCCAGGCCGTAGCCGGGCACGATCACCACGGTTTCGGCATTACTCAGCACAAAAGCGGCATCGTCGGCGCTGCCGCTTTTGACCGGGCGCTGCTCTTTGGCAGCCGCGCCTGCAGTCACGGCCTCGCCACCGAAACCGCCCAAAATCACGTTAAAGAAGCTGCGGTTCATGGCCTTGCACATGATGTAGCTCAGGATCGCGCCCGAGCTGCCCACCAGCGAACCCGCGATGATCAGCATGCTGTTGTTCAAGCTAAAGCCAATGCCTGCCGCCGCCCAGCCGCTGTAGCTGTTGAGCATCGACACCACCACCGGCATGTCAGCCCCACCAATGGGAATGATGATGAGCACGCCCATCACAAAGGCCAGGGCCAGCATGGCGTAAAACGCGGTCCAACTCTCGGTGAAGGTGTAAACCAAGCCCAAACCGATAGTGGCCAAGCCCAAGATCAAATTGAGCTTGTGCTGCCCAGCAAACTGCACGGGCGCGCCCTGGAACAGGCGAAACTTGTAGGTGCCGCTGAGCTTGCCAAACGCAATCACCGAGCCACTGAAGGTAATGGCCCCAATGGCTGCGCCCAAGAACAGCTCCAGCCGGTTACCCGCCGGAATCGCTTCCCCCTTGGCCACAATGCCAAAGGCATAGGGTTCGGTGACCGCTGCAATGGCGATGAACACCGCCGCCAGGCCAATCATGCTGTGGAAGAAGGCCACCAGCTCGGGCATCTTGGTCATGTCCACCGTCTTGGCGCGGTAGGCACCGTAGGCACCACCCACCACCAAGCCCAGCAGCACATAGGCCATGCCAGCGGCCTTGCCACCAGAGATTTGCACAATCAGTGCCATGGTAGTCAGCATCGCAATAGCCATACCCACCATGCCAAACAGGTTACCGCGGATCGACGTAGTGGGATGCGACAGGCCTTTGAGCGCCTGGATAAAACAGACGGATGCAATCAAATACAACAGGGTGGCTAGACTCATGCTCATTTGCCTGCTCCTTCAACCTGCGCAGGTGCTTTTTTGTCTTTCTTCCTGAACATCTCCAGCATGCGCCGCGTAACGAGGAAGCCACCAAAAATATTCACTGCCGCCAGCGCCACCGCCAGCACGCCCATGGTTTTACCCAGGTTGGTTTCTGTCAGTGCTGCCGCCAGCATCGCGCCGACGATGACAATAGCCGAGATGGCGTTGGTCACCGCCATCAGGGGGGTGTGCAAGGCGGGAGTAACCGTCCACACGACGTGGTAGCCCACGTAGATGGCCAGCACGAAGATGATGAGGTTGAGGATGGTGGGGGATACGATGTCCATAGTTTTTCTCCGGATAGAGCGCAAATTGGGGTCAGAGCCCAATTTCGTACAGCTT
>JAYVJV010000289.1:0-3422 GCA_043769005.1 Polaromonas sp.
GGCGTGTCGGGCTCCATCGCCCGCGCCCGGTTCTGGATGTTGTAGCTGTTGAACGAGACCAGACCCTTCACCCGTTCGGGCCACAGGGCCGCCACCACACAGGCGGCGCGGCCACCCCAGTCGTAACCGGCCAGCACGGCTTGGGGCACCTGCAGCGCGTCCATCAGCGCCAGCAGATCTGCCCCCAGCGCGGCTTGCTCGCCCGAGCGCGGTGTGGCGTCGTTCAAAAAGCGGGTCGGGCCAAAACCGCGCAGGTAGGGCACGACCACGCGGCAGCCACGCTGCGCCAGCACGGGTGCGACCTCGGCATAGGTATGGATGTCGTACGGAAAGCCGTGCATCAGAAAAACCGGTGGTCCGCTGGCGGGCCCAGCTTCAAAATAAGCAATTTCCAGAACGTCCGTTTTTATTGTTTTTAAATTATTTATCATAAAAATAACATCATATTTACTATTCAAAATATATCTAAATAGTCAATAATTATGTGAACAATATTTGTATTTTATAATTAAATTATTGTAAATACTGATATTTAAGTCAGTAAACCACAACCCCGCGAATCGACTCGCCGCGTTTCATCAAATCAAAGCCTTCGTTGATGCGTTCCAGCGGCATGGTGTGGGTGATCAGGTCGTCGATGTTGATCTTGCCTTCCATGTACCAGTCCACAATTTTCGGCACGTCGGTGCGGCCCCGTGCGCCACCAAACGCGCTGCCTTCCCACTTGCGGCCCGTCACCAGCTGGAAGGGCCGGGTTGAAATCTCGGCCCCCGCTTCGGCCACCCCGATGATGATGCTGCGGCCCCAGCCCTTGTGGGTGCATTCCAGCGCCTGGCGCATCACCTTCGTGTTGCCAATGCATTCAAAACTGTAGTCGGCACCGCCGTCGGTCAACTGCACGATGGCATCAACAACGTTCTCGGTCTCTTTGGGGTTGATGAAGTGCGTCATGCCAAACTTGCGGGCCATCTCCTGCCGCGCCGGGTTGATGTCCACGCCGATGATTTTGTTGGCACCGACCATCTTCGCGCCCTGGATCACATTGAGCCCAATGCCGCCCAGGCCAAATACCACCACGTTCGCGCCAGCTTCTACCTTGGCGGTGAACAGCACCGCGCCGATACCGGTGGTCACGCCGCAGCCGATGTAACACACCTTGTCAAAAGGCGCGTCTTCGCGGATTTTGGCCAGGGCGATCTCGGGCACCACGGTGTAATTACTGAAGGTGGAGGTGCCCATGTAATGCAGCAGTGGTTTGCCGTCCAGGCTAAAGCGGCTGGTGGCATCGGGCATCAGGCCCTTGCCCTGTGTGCCACGAATCAGCTGGCACAGATTGGTTTTGCGCGACAGGCAAAATTTGCAGCTGCGGCATTCAGGCGTGTACAACGGAATCACGTGGTCGCCCTTTTTGAGCGTGGTCACACCCGCGCCGACGTCAACCACCACACCCGCGCCTTCGTGGCCCAAAATCGCCGGAAACAGGCCTTCCGGGTCAGCCCCCGAAAGTGTGTAGTAATCGGTGTGGCAAATGCCGGTGGCCTTTATTTCGACCAGCACTTCGCCCGCGCGCGGGCCCTCCAAGTCAACGGTTTCGATGGTGAGTGGGGCACCTGCTTTCCAGGCGACGGCGGCTTTGGTTTTCATGGCTTGTTGTCTTTCAGTGGCAGGCTTGCCGGTGGGTTGTGGGGGTGTGCGAGCAAGTGTAAATGGGTCTGATTGGGGGTCCAAGCCGCGGTGCCAGGCGCAGGGTGCGGAATGCGGGATGCGGGATGCATGTAGGCTTTGCGGGCAAGATTCAATTTGGCAAACGAAACCGCCAAACAGCCGGAATACCCAACGCAGCCCGGCGATGCCCCCAATGCCTGCAGTCACGCCCGCGCCGGCACCAACGTGCCCGCACACCACAACATGTACCCACATGTACCCACATGGGCCCTCGTACGCCCGCATGCGCCCTCATCTGTCTGCATACGCCCGTATGAGCCAAATGCCCGCCAAAGCTCCAGATCAGGCTAGACGCTATCGGCCAGCGCCGCCATGGCTCGTATCAATAACCCCGGCGTCAGTTTGCACCACACTCCCGTGGCTAAAACGGCGTCTCAATCAGCGCATCAACCAGCGACAGCTCCGGCAGTGTGACGAGGCCGATGGGCATCGGGCCACATCAATCCACCTTGGCGCCACTGGCCTTGACCACTTTTTCATATTTGGCCAGCTCAGCCTTCATGAAGGCCGCAAACTCATCGCTTGAATTGCCCACCGGCTCAGCCATCAGCGTAGCAAAGCGTGTTTTGGTCTCGGGGGTTTTCAGGGCTGCGACAAAAGCGGTGTTGAGCTTGGCCACCACCTCTTTGGGCGTGGCTGCAGGGGCAACCAGGCCCCACCAGGTGTCGATGGCAAAACCGTTCAGGGTGTCGGCTACGGGCGGCACGTCGGGCAGGGCGCTGCTGCGGGCCAGGGTGGTGACGGCAATCGCCTTCAATTTGCCACTCTTGATGCCCGCTGAGGCCGTGGCCAGGTTGTCGAAGTTGAAATCGACCTGGCCGCTTTGCAGCGCCATTTGCGCCGGGTTGCCACCGTTGTAGGGGATGTGCACCACAAACACACCGGCCTGCGCCTTGAACATTTCCCCGGCCAGATGGCCGGCGCTGCCGTTGCCGCCACTGCCGTAGTTCAGCTTGGCCGGGTTGGCCTTGGCGTACGCGATCAGGTCTTTCACTGTCTCGATCTTCAGGCGGGCCGCGGTTTCGGCGTTCATCACCAGCACATTGGGCACGCGCAGCATCTGCGTGATGGGTGCGAAATCCTTGGCCGCGTCGTAAGGCATTTTGCTGTACAGCCAGGGGTTGACGCCATGGGTGGCGGTGGCGGCGATGCCAATCGTGTAGCCATCAGGCGCGGCTTTGGCCACCGCGTCCGCGCCAATGTTGCCACCCGCGCCAGGGCGGTTTTCAATGATGACGGTACCCAGCGTGGCTTTTACCCGCTCGGCCAGCGCCCGCGCCGTGACGTCAATCGGGCCGCCTGGTGCATAGGGCACAATCAGCCGAATAGGTTTGTCAGATGATGTGATCTGAGAAAATGCAATATTTGTTCTTATATCTATTGCACTTATTGCAATAAATAGTAGTGCTAATTTAGATATTTTTTGAATATTAATTTTCATAAATTAAAAATAAATAGGTATTTAATGGGCAACTGATGGGCGCTGCTTGTGGCGATGGATGGCGTTGGCTGCGTTGACTTGCTAGCGTTGAAAGGGCCGCGTTGCAATGCCCCAGTTGAAAGGGCCGCGTCAATCCAGCTTGGCGCCGCTGCGTTTGATGATCGGCCCCCATTTGGCGAAATCACTGGCGATCAGTTTGGCGAATTCATCGGGCGTGCCGCCCACGGTATCGAGCCCGGCGGTTTTGAGGCGCTGT
>JAYVJV010000290.1:0-2551 GCA_043769005.1 Polaromonas sp.
ATGCGTCACATACCTGAGGCAGGAGCCGTATGCGGGAATTCTGCACGTACGGATCTGCGCGGGGGGCAGGGGGTAACTTCTGTTCCTACCGCAACCTGATTTTGTAGCAAATATATGCCCACAGTGACTCAGCAACGCGATGCACTGCACCAGCAGTTGCACTACCACGCCCACCGCTACTACGTGCTGGACGATCCGCAGATCCCCGATGCCGAGTACGACCGCTTGTTCCAGCAACTGCAAACGCTGGAGGCCGCGCACCCCGAGCTCATCACGCCAGATTCTCCCACCCAGCGTGTGCTGGGCACCGTGCTGGACGGCTTTGCCTCAGTCAAGCACGCGCTGCCCATGCTGAGCATCCGCACCGAGACCGACACCCAGGCCAGCGGCGCGCAAAACTTTGATACCCGGGTGCGCAAAGAGCTGGGCTTAACGCCCGCTGACCCGCCGGTGGAGTACGTGGCCGAACTCAAATTTGACGGCCTGGCGATTAACCTGCGCTACGAGCAGGGCGTGCTGATGCAGGCCTCCACGCGCGGCGACGGCGAGACGGGTGAGGACGTGACGAACAACATCCGCACGATTGGGCAGATCCCGTTGCGCCTAGACCCTCACCCCAGCCCTCTCCCGCAAGCGGGAGCGGGAGCGGGAGAGGCAGACAACTCCCTGTCCCGCAAGCGGGAGAGGGCTGGGGTGAGGGCCATCCCCCGCGTGCTGGAAGTGCGCGGCGAGGTCTACATGCGCCGCGACGATTTTGAAAAACTCAACGAACGCCAGCGCGAGAAAATCGCACGCGGCGACAAAGGTGAAAAAACTTTCGTCAACCCGCGCAACGCAGCAGCAGGTGCCGTGCGCCAGCTCGACAGCAAGATCGCCGCGCAGCGCCCCTTGAGCTTTTTTGCCTACGGTGTGGGCGAGGTGAACACCCAGGATGGCGCACCGCCTTGGACATCGCATTTTGAACTGCTGCAATCCCTGAAATCATGGGGTTTTCCGGTGGCAGACCAAGTAACACGAGCGCAAGCAGCTACGCAATTAATAGCGTACCACCAACGCATGGCTGCTGAACGTGATGGCCTACCTTACGATATTGACGGCGTGGTCTACAAGGTCAACCGCCTGGCCTTGCAGCAGCGCCTGGGCTTTGTCAGCCGCGAGCCGCGCTGGGCCGTGGCGCATAAATACCCCGCGCAAGAGCAGCTCACCACCGTGCTGGCGATTGACGTGCAAGTGGGCCGCACCGGCAAGCTCACTCCCGTTGCAAAATTAGCCCCCGTGTTCGTGGGCGGCGTAACGGTCACCAACGCCACCCTGCACAACGAAGACGAGGCCCGTCGCAAAGACGTGCGGGTAGGCGACACCGTGATCGTGCGCCGGGCAGGAGACGTGATCCCCGAGATCGTCTCTGTCGTCTTACCCGTTGCAACCAGCCCATCTTCCGCTCACACGGAGTCCACCCGCGTTCACCCTGAGCTTGTCGAAGGGTTTGCACACCAGCGTCCTGCGCAGGCGACGCGCGGCAGCATCTTCACCATGCCCCACCACTGCCCCATCTGCGCCAGCGCCGCCGTGCGCGAGGAGGGCGAGGCCGACTACCGCTGCACGGGCGGCCTGTTCTGCGCCGCACAGCGCAAAGAAGCCATCCTGCACTTTGCCCACCGCCGCGCTGTCGAGGTAGAAGGCCTGGGCGATAAACTGGTAGAGCAACTGGTGGATGCCAACATCATCCGCACCCTGCCAGACCTGTACAAGCTGGGCCTCACGGCCTTGGCTAACCTGGACCGCATGGCCGAAAAGTCGGCTACCAATCTGCTACAAGCGCTAGATAAATCGAAGCAGACCACCTTGCCCCGATTTCTCTTTGGTCTGGGCATCCGCCACATCGGCGAGGCCACCGCCAAAGAACTCGCCCGCCACTTCGGCAGCCTGGATGCGATCATGGATGCCAGCGCAGAGCAACTGCTGGAGGTAGCCGACGTAGGCCCCATCGTCGCGCAAAGCCTGCGCACCTTCTTCGACCAGCCGCATAACCGCGAGGTGGTAGAGCAACTGCGCGCCTGCGGCATCACCTGGCCCGAAGGCGCACCTGCCGAGCAAACCCCCAAACCCTTGCTAGGCAAAACCTTCGTCATCACCGGCACCCTGCCCACGCTGAGCCGCGACCAGGCCAAAGATCTGCTGGAAGCGGCGGGTGCCAAAGTGGCAGGCAGCGTCAGCAAAAAAACCGACTATCTGCTGGCGGGCGCGGACGCAGGCAGCAAACTGGACAAGGCGCGGGAGCTGGGGGTGGTGGTGGTGGATGAATCGCAGATGCGCGCTTTGTTGTGATAAGCCTTGGGCAGCACGAATCGGAGGTGCAAGCCGTCTAGGTTTCAGTTGCACATTCTTATTGGTGTAAACCCTATATTGAAGAATGCGCAAAAAACTTATTAAGTCTAATCATACAACTGAAACCACTAGTGTCCCAACGTTACCAAGCCAAGTACTCGTAAGTTGATGAATTATTTGAAGAAATCATCTTTTGTGTTTGTCCTCGATATAAATCGTTTTT
>JAYVJV010000291.1:0-2411 GCA_043769005.1 Polaromonas sp.
GAAACCTTTGTGCGGCTCTATAACGATGGCTTGATTTACCGTGGCAAGCGATTGGTGAACTGGGATCCAGTGCTCAAATCTGCGGTGAGTGATTTGGAAGTAGAAAGCACCGAGGCCGAGGGCAAGATGCACTACATTGTGTACCCGTTTACCAATGGCCCGCAAGAGATCGGCGCAACACCCGAGCAAGCCGCCCACAGCGCGCGCGGCCTAGTGATAGCCACCACCCGCCCCGAGACCATGCTGGCCGATGGCGCGCTGTGCGTGCATCCTGATGATGCGCGCTACCAACACTTGGTAGGCCAGATGGTGGACTTGCCCATGTGCAACCGCAGCATCCCCATCATTGCAGATGACTTTGTAGACCGCAACTTCGGCTCGGGCTGCGTCAAAATCACGGGTGCGCACGACTTTAACGACTACGCCTGCTCGCAGCGCCACAATCTACCGCTGATCACCATCTTCACCCTCGATGCCAAAATCAACGACAACGGCCCAGCGCAATACCAAGGCCTAGACCGTTTTGACTGCCGCAAGGCATTGCTGATTGACTTGGACAAAGCTGGATTTTTGCAAGAGATCAAGCCACACAAACTCATGCTGCCGATCTGCGCACGCACGGGGCAAGTGGTCGAGCCCATGTTGACAGATCAATGGTTCGTGGCCATGACCAAGCCCGATGCATCGGGCTATTCCATTGCGGCCAAAGCCATTGAAGCGGTGAAAACTGGTGAAGTGAAGTTTGTGCCCGAAAACTGGGTGAACACCTACAACCAGTGGATGAACAATATCCAAGACTGGTGCATCAGCCGCCAGCTGTGGTGGGGCCACCAGATTCCCGCTTGGTACGACGAAGACGGCAAGGTGTATGTGGCGCGCGATGAGGCCGATGCGCAAGCCCAAGCACCGGGCAAGACTTTGAAGCGCGATGAGGATGTGCTGGACACATGGTATTCGTCAGCTCTTGTGCCCTTTAGCACCATGGGCTGGCCAAACCAAACGGATGAAGCCACCGACGACTACAACCTGTATTTGCCCAGCAGCGTCTTGGTCACGGGTTACGACATCATTTTCTTTTGGGTGGCGCGCATGGTCATGATGACCAAGCATTTCACGGGGCGCGTGCCTTTTAAGCATGTGTACATCCACGGTTTGGTGCGCGACAGCCAAGGCCGCAAAATGAGCAAGTCTGAGGGCAATGTGCTTGACCCCGTGGACTTGATCGACGGCATATCGCTAGCGCCCCTGCTGGGCAAGCGCACCACCGGCCTGCGCAAACCCGAGACCGCCCCCAAAGTGCGCAAGGACACCGAAAAAGAATTCCCAGACGGCATTCCGGCCTACGGCGCTGATGCGCTGCGCTTTACCTTTGCGGCCTTGGCCAGTCTTGGCCGCAACATCAATTTTGACAGCAAGCGCTGCGAAGGTTACCGCAATTTTTGCAACAAACTGTGGAACGCCACCCGCTTTGTGCTGATGAACTGCGAAGGCCAAGACTGCGGCCTGCTAGAGCACAGCAAGGAGCAATGCCAAGTGGGTGGCCCAGCCCATGGCTACCTTGCCTTTAGCCAAGCCGACCGCTGGATCAGCTCCCAGCTACAGCGCGTGGAAGCCGATGTGGCCAAAGGTTTTGAAGAATACCGCCTTGATAACGTGGCCAACTTGGTGTATGAATTTGCATGGAATAGTTTTTGCGATTGGTATTTGGAAATTGCCAAGGTACAAATACAAACCGGTGACGAGGCGGCCAAGCGCGCCACCCGCCGCACTCTGATTCGCACGCTGGAGACGCTGCTGCGTTTGGCGCATCCCGTGATTCCATTCATCACCGAGGAGCTGTGGCAAAAAGTAGCGCCTGTGGCCGGCCGCGCAGGTGCGAGCATCAGCATAGCCGCTTATCCACAAAGCCAGCCAGACAAAATTGATCCCGTGGCCGAGGCCTATGTGGCCAAGCTCAAAGCGCTGGTGGATGCCTGTCGCAACCTGCGCGGTGAAATGCAAGTATCACCCGCTACCAAGCTGCCGCTGTATGTGTTTGGTGATGCCCAGTTCATGACCAGCGCTGCGCCTGTGCTCAAAGCACTGGCCAAATTGGCCGAGGTCAAAGTATTTGACACCGAGGGCGCATGGCAAGCCGCTGCAGATGCAGCGCCTACTCTGGTGGTGGGCGACGCCCGCCTGTGCTTGCACATGGAAGTGGACATTGCCGCAGAGCGGATTCGTTTGGCCAAAGAAGTGGCGCGCTTGCAAGGCGAAATGGCCAAGGCGCAGTCCAAGTTAGGCAACCAAGCCTTTGTGGCCAAAGCCCCGGCAGCCGTACTAGAGCAAGAGCACAAACGATTGGCGGATTTCAGTGCCACTTTGAACAAGCTGCAAGGGCAATTGGCGCGTTTGCTGTGAAGCTGCGCAGT
>JAYVJV010000292.1:0-9432 GCA_043769005.1 Polaromonas sp.
AGCTATTAAATCATGAGCAAATGGGGCTCCCGTAGGCAGCTTATTTTGCAGCCACCGTGGTCGCATGATCTGCTCTAGCGTTTGCGCAACCCGTCGGCATTTTTTTTTGGCAGCTTGCGCCGCCCGCCGTGCCCGGTGCCTGCCAAACTTGATGTCGCAGATTGCGACATCAAGTGGTCGAACTCAGCACGCGTAAGCTCAAACATGAAGTCCTTTGGAAACCGCTCCCGATTGCGGCGTACTTGTTCATTGAGGCGCCGTGTGTCCACGCCGTACAGCGCTGCCAAGTCCGCATCGAGCTGGTGTGCAGTTCGAGGCAGGCCTCTCGCCCGCCGAGTTGGCGCGTGCTGAAAGGCGCTTTGGCTTTACCTTCCCCGATGACTTGGGTGCCCTGCTGATGTTTGCCCTGCCTGTGGGGCTGCATTTTCCTAATTGGCGCAATCTGGATGATCCTGAACTTGCACGCTCGCTGTCTTGGCCGCTGGAAGAAATTTGGTTTGATGTGCAGAACGGTCATTTTTGGCCCGGCGAATGGGGTGCCAAACCGGCCGACGCAGCCGCCGCCTACAAGGAGTTGCGCCGCCGCGTGGCCAGCGCGCCCAGGCTGATACCCATCTACGGCCACCGCTATATGCCCGACCGTCCACACACCTCGGGCAACCCGGTGTTGTCGGTCTACCAAACGGACATCATTTGCTATGGCACTGATCTGGAGAATTATTTCCACAACGAGTTTCACGATTACTTTGACACACCGCCGCACGATATGAGGGGTGAAGCGCGAGACATTGCGTTTTGGTCTGTGCTGATGGGCTAAAGCAGCCCGTAAAGTCGAAAATGCCGCCTTGGTATTAAAATTTAGGCGGTCAGGTGCAGCGCAGCCTGCGCACCCGTACACCACCCGAAAGCGCACATAGCCGCGCGCCTGCATGTCTTCAAACACCTCGACAAACTCGCCCTTTTCCTCCCGCGCAATCGGCGCCAGAGTATCGTGCAAGGACAATGCGCATCCAGAATCCAAGCAGATACGCAAATAGAATACAAAACCATGCTCGCCCGTTCGATCAACTTTCGCACTCTGGATCTCAACCTGCTACGCGTGCTGGACGAAGTGCTTACAGAGCGCAGCCTGACGCGGGCGGCGCGCAATTTGGCCATGACGCAGCCTGCGGTGAGCAATGCCATCAAGCGTCTGCGTGATGTGCTGGGCGACGACTTGGTGCAACGCGCGGGCTTTGGCGTGGAGCCTACGCCCAAGGCGCTGGCGCTGTGGCCTGCTATCCGTACTGCGCTGGCGGGTTTGCAGCAGTCGCTGGCACCGGGTGAATTTGACGCAGCCATGTCAGACGCTACCTTTGTGCTGGCCATGGCGGATGCTACTGCGGCCGAGCTGGTACCGGGCTTGGTGCAAATACTGGAGCAAGAGGCGCCCAATATCTCCATGCGGGTACTGCCGCTGACCACCCGGGATCCACGGCATTTGCTGGACGATGACCAGATGGATGTGGCTGTAGGCTACTTTCCCGCCGTACTGGCGGCCATCACCGCGCAGGCGCAGACCGCAGGCGGTACCCTGGCCAGTGGCGGCGCGGCCTTTGAGCATGAGCGTTTGTACAACGGCGAGTACGTGTGTGTGATGCGCCGCGAGCACCCTTTGGCCAAGATCACGCAGTCAGCGCTGAGCGCCAAAAAATCGGGCAAACCCGCTTTAAGTTTGGCGCAGTTTTGCGATGCACAGCATTTGCTGGTGAGCTTTTCTGGCAAGCCCTTTGGCTTTGTGGATGAGGCTTTGGCGGGTCTGGGGAAAAAGCGCCGTGTGGTGTGGACGGTGAACCAGTTTTTTACTGCTGGGCGGGTGGTGGCCAACTCCAACTTGCTTACCGTACTGCCGCGCCATTTTGTGCGGGTTGCCGATGCCGCAGGGGAGCTGGTGATCCGGGAGTTGCCTTTTGTCATGCCCGTGGTGCATGTGGACAGCCTGTGGCACCACCGCAAAACCAGTATCGGCGCGCACCGCTGGCTGCGCCAGGCCATCAGTCGCGCGGCAGCGCAGGTTTTTTCGCAGCGTTAGATGCATTTTTTGTGGGATCTGTGGATTCTCCACTATCCGTAATTTCCACGCCAACGCGCCAGGCTATCCACAAGACAATATTGGAGTGCCTCGCAGTGTTTTTTGAAAGTAACCCATGGACTTAAAAATCAACGACAAAACCGCACTGGTGACTGGAGCCAGCACCGGCATTGGCCGCGCCATCGCCAAGGCGCTGGCTGCCGAGGGTGTGCATGTAGCAGTGTCGGCCCGTCGCGTGAACCTGTTGGAGACCTTGTCGCAGGAGATCGTGGCCGCTGGTGGAAAAAAGCCTGTCATTATTGAATCGGACCTGTACGCGCCCGACGCGGCCAAGCAACTATGCGCTGCGGCTATGGTTGGCCTGGGCCAGGTGGACATTTTGGTCAACAACGCGGGCGGCTCGCGCAGCTTTAAAGAGCTGCATGTGAGTGAAGAAGCCTGGCAAGAGGCCATCACCCTGAACTTTCACCGCCCACGCCAAGTGGCCGACGGGCTGATTGACCAGATGGTGGCGCGCAATTGGGGCCGCATCATCAACATCACGGGCAAGAGCGAGCCAGAGCACACCAATGGCGCGTTTTGTGCCAAGGCGGGCATCCATTCGTGGGCTAAGGGCCTGTCGCGTATGGTGGGCAAAAACGGTGTCACCATCAATTGCATACCGCCCGGGCGTATCCACTCCGAGCAAATTTTTCGCAACTACACGCCCGAGTACCGCCAGTGGCAGTCAGACAATGAGATCCCGGTGGGGCGTTACGGTGAACCCGAAGAGCTGGCCAATCTGGTGGTGTTTTTAGCTTCGCCTCTGGCCTCGTACATTACGGGTGCGGTCATTCCGGTCGATGGTGGCTTACGTAAATACCAATTCTGACGGCGAATCAATTCTGGCATAGTAGGTGCAAACCATATCGGGAACCAGCCATGACACCTATTTCAATTCCTCGTAGACAACTTACGCTCGCATTGGGTGCAGCCTCAGTGCTGGGCAGCCCAATGGTGCGAGCGCAGGCCTGGCCTGCCAAACCGATTCGCATGATTGTGCCGTTTGCGCCTGGCGGCACCAGCTCGGTGGTCGCCCGCAGCGTGAGTGATGAGTTGACGCGGCAACTGGGCGTGTCGGTTGTGGTGGAAAACAAGGGCGGCGGCGGCGGGGTAAGCGCCATGCAAGAGGCGCAAAAGGCCACGCCTGATGGCTACACCTTCATCCTCACGCATGTGGGCACGCTGGCAGTCAATCCCTTCATGCTCAAGAACCAGCCATATGACGTGAACAAAGACTTCATGCCCGTCACGCTGCTGGCCAAGGTGCCCAATCTGTTTGTTGTTCACCCCGACGTACCGGTAAAAAATTTCAAAGAATTTGTTGCACATGTGAAGAAAAATCCAGGCCGCCTGAACTACGGCAGTGCCGGCAACGCCAGCGCGGGCCACCTGGCGATGGAGTACCTTAAGATGGTCACCGGCATGTTCATCACCCACATTCCCTACCGTGGCACCGGCCCGCAGCTCACCGACCTATTGGCCGGGCGCACCCAGGCCACCAGTGCGGGCACCCCAGCCTTGATGCCGCATATCCGCTCGGGCAAGCTGCTGGCGATTGCCGTGGGCACCACCCAGCGCATCCCGGCATTGCCCGATGTGCCCACGGTGCAAGAAATGGGCTTCAAGAATTTTGAAACAGCCCAGTGGTATGGCGTGCATGCACCTGCGGGCACGCCAGCGGCCATCGTCTCCCGGATGCAAGAGGAATGCGCCAAAGCGCTGGCCTCCAAAAATCTGCAAGAGCGCTTTGCTTTTGACAATGCCGAGGCGGGCGGCGGCCCACCCGCAGAATATGCGGCCTACATCACCAAAGAGCAGAAAATATGGAAAGAGATTGTTGACCGCTCTGGTATGCGTCCCGACTGATGGCATTACCTAATGCACCCGTCCAGCCCGATGTGCTGATCATTGGCGGTGGCAACGCCGCCTTGTGCGCGGCGCTGATGGCGCGCGAAGCGGGGGCCTCGGTGCTGCTGCTCGAATCATCGCCCCGCGCCTGGCGCGGCGGCAACTCGGTGCACACGCGCAACCTGCGCTGCATGCACGATGCCCCGCAGGACGTGCTGACCGAAGCCTACCCCGAAGAAGAGTTTTGGCAAGACCTGCTCAAAGTGACCGACGGTCAAACTACCGAGAGCATGGCGCGCCGCGTGATCCGCGAGTCTGCCACCTGCCGCACCTGGATGCGCCAACACGGCGTGCGTTTTCAGCCGTCTCTCTCGGGCACTTTGCATCTCAGCCGCACCAACGCATTTTTCATGGGCGGCGGCAAAGCACTGGTCAATGCCTATTACCGCAGCGCTGAAAACCTGGGCGTGCAGATTCGCTACGACGCGCCTGTGACGCGGTTGGAGCTAGACCATGGAAAGTTTGTAGCCGCCATCCTTGAGTTCAAAGACGCAAGCGGCAAGGTAACGCAAGAACGCCTCACCGCCAAAACCTGCATCGTCGCCAGCGGCGGCTTTGAATCCAATATCGCCTGGCAGCGCGAAGCCTGGGGGCAAAACGAATTCGGCGAATGGCCGGCCGACAACTTTGCCATTCGCGGCACCCGCTTCAACATGGGTGTGCTGCTCAAAGACCTGATGGCGCAAGGTGCGGACACTACGGGCGACCCTACGCAAAGCCACTGCGTAGCTATCGATGCACGGGCACCCCTGTACGACGGCGGGATCGTGACGCGGGTGGACTGCGTCAGCCTGGGCATCATGGTGAATAAAGATGCCCAACGCTTTTACGACGAAGGTGAAGACTTTTGGCCCAAGCGTTACGCCATTTGGGGCCGCCTGGTAGCGCAGCAGCGCGGGCAGTCAGGCTACAGCATTATTGATGCCAAGGCCGTGGGGCGCTTTATGCCGCCAGTGTTCAAAGGTGTGCAGGCCGACACCCTGGCAGACCTGGCCAGGCAACTGGGCTTGGATGAGGCTGCATTTTTAAAAACGGTGAGCGATTACAACGCCGCCTGCCGCGTAGGCACATTCAATCACGCCGTATTGGACGACTGCCACACGCAAGGCCTGACGCCCGCAAAAACCCATTGGGCCCTGCCCATCGACACCGCTCCGTTCTACGGCTACGCCCTCAAGCCCGGTGTTACCTTCACGTACCTGGGTATGAAGGTGGGTGAGAGCACCGCCATCCGCTTTGCGGGACAGGAATCGCCCAACCTGTTTGCCGCTGGCGAGATCATGGCCGGCAATGTGCTGGGCAAAGGCTACACGGCTGGTGTGGGCATGACCATTGGAACCGTATTTGGCCGCATAGCTGGCGTAAAAGCTGCGCAAGCAGCTCTGAAAGTAGTAGCATGAGCACGATTGCCCTGAACCAATTGATTTCCCAGGCGCTCTCCAGTGATGAGGCCGAGATCAGCCGCCAGCTGCAAATTTGCAACGCCTGCCGCTACTGCGAGAGCTACTGCGCCGTTTTCCCCGCCATGACGCGCAGACTGGACTTTACCAAAGACGACATCCATTACCTGGCTAATCTGTGCCACAACTGCGGCGCTTGCCTGCACGCCTGCCAGTACGCGCCGCCCCACGAGTTTGCTGTCAACGTACCGCAGGCCATGGCCAAGGTGCGCGCGCAAACCTATGTCGACTACGCCTGGCCCGCCGCAATGGGCAGCTTGTACCAACGCAACGGCTTGGCAATCTCACTGGCGCTGGCCGTCAGTCTGGCGTTATTTTTGCTGCTGGCCGTGTTGTCCAAGGGCGCGCTATGGCATGCACCACTGGCTGGCAACTTCTACGCCATTTTTCCGCACAACCTGCTGGTAGCCCTGTTTGGCAGTGTGTTTGGCTTTAGCATGCTGGCGCTGTGCATCGGGGTAGGCAAATTCTGGCGAACCCAGAAACCAGCTCTTAATACACTATTAAATCAATCTGTAGCCCAATTAAATAATGCGCAAGCAGCTAGTAAATTAATAGCATCTGCGCGGCGTGAAGCAACCCAGGATGCACTCAGTTTGCGCTATCTAGGCGGTGGCCATGGCGAGGGTTGCAACAACGCAGACGATGCCTGGACGCTTTGGCGCAAGCGTTTTCACCACTGCACGATGTACGGTTTTGCATTGTGTTTTGCCTCCACCAGCGTGGCTACGCTGTACCACTATCTGTGGGGCTTGAAAGCTCCCTATGCCTTAACCAGCCTGCCGGTTCTGCTGGGCATCGCGGGTGGCGTAGGCCTGCTGATCGGCCCGGCAGGCCTGTTTTGGCTCAAAACCCAGCGCCACGCCGCACATGGCGATGCGTCGCAAAACCCAATGGACTACGGCTTTATCGCCTTGCTGTTTTTTACCAGCCTCACCGGTCTGGCACTGATGGCGTGGCGCGACACGGGCGCTATGGCCCTGCTGCTGGCCGTGCACCTGGGGGTGGTGATGGCGCTGTTTCTCACCATGCCGTACGGCAAGATGGCGCACGGCTTTTACCGCTGCGCGGCACTGCTCAAGTTTGCGATAGAAAAGCGATTGCCGACCAATTTAAAGTTGTCGGCAGATTAGTTTTTCTTGATAAATAGGGTTTTAGTCATCATGAATACTGCGCAAGCAACTATTTAATTAAGAGTAACCAACTAAACCCCAAACTCATCACCCAGCTCTTTGGCACGACGCCGCGCGGCGTGCATGGCACGCATGAAAAGGGTATCCACCTGATCTTGCTGCATCGAGGTGATGGCGGCGTAGGTGGTCCCCCCCTTGGAGGTGACGCGTTGACGCAGCACCTCTACCGGCTCCTGGGAGGCCTGTGCCAATTGCGCCGCCCCCATAAAAGTGGCTTTAGCCAGTTGCGTGGCTTGCTCCACGGATAAACCCATATCCCGTCCGGCTTGCACCATGGTCTCTATAAAGTAAAACACATAGGCTGGGCCCGAACCCGACAAGGCGGTGACGGCATCGAGCTGCTCTTCTTTGTCCAGCCATACATGCTCGCCAGTGGTGCTGATGACGCGCTCTACGCTGCTGCGGTCAGTACTGGTCACTGCGGCACGGGGAAACAGGGCGGTAATGCCTTTGCCAATCAGCGCGGGAGTGTTGGGCATGCTGCGCACTACGCGCTCGCTGCCCAGCCACTGGGCGATGCTGTCCGAGCGAATGCCTGCGGCTACGCTCAAATGCAGGGCGGTTTTGGTATGGGTACGAACCGCCAGAGCGGCTTCTTGAAAGGTTTGGGGTTTAACCGCCCAGACCACCACACTGGCTTGCGTCAGCATATTGTTGGACGCGCTGAAAGCCTCGATGCCCAGCTCGGCCTTGAGCTTATCGCGCTGGTCTGCCAGCGGCTCCACCACCATGATCTGCAATGGGCGCATGCCCTGGCGAATCAGTCCGCCGATGATGGCACTGGCCATGTTGCCGCCGCCGATAAATGCAATTTTTTCGCTCATAGGTGTCCCTCTTTTTGCAGGTGCTGTCTGGTTGTCTCGTTATTTTATAAGAAAACCATTTTGAGCCCATAAATATTGCGCTAGCAGCTATTAAATATGTAGCTAAAATGGTATCGAAATGGACTCAATATCAGCATCAGTCATCCGGTATTCAGGCTTACCGCACTAGCCCGGGTCAGGACTGAGCGTAGCCTGGCGCACTGCATGCTCCCAGCGCCCCATCAACTCCTGCGCACGCCCGCGCTCCAAGGTAGGCACAAAGCGTCGCTCTGCACGCCATAGGGTGGAGAGCTCGTCGGTGCTTTGGTACACGCCTGTGGACAAGCCTGCCAAGTACGCCGCGCCTAACGCAGTGGTCTCGGTAATCGCTGGCCTGACTACTGGGATGCCTAGCAAATCGGCCTGGAACTGCATCAACAAATCGTTGACACACGCACCGCCGTCTACCCGCAGCTCTGCTACAGTCGCACCGCCTGCGGCTACGGCGTCGCGGCTCATGGCCAATAGCAAGGCGGCGCTTTGGTAGGCGATGCTCTCCAGCGCTGCGCGGGCGATGTGCGCGACCGTGCTGCCGCGTGTGAGACCAGTGATGGTGCCGCGTGCGTCGGGCTTCCAGTAGGGCGCACCCAGGCCGGTGAAGGCGGGCACCATCATCACGCCACCTGCGTCGGGCACGCTTTCGGCCAGGGCTTGCACCTGGCCGCTGCCCTGGATGGCATGCAGGCCGTCGCGCAGCCACTGCACTACCGCGCCGCCTACAAACACGCTGCATTCCATGGCAAACTCGGCGCGCTTGGTTGGCTGGGCAGCACTGGTGGTAATCAGCCCGTTGGTAGAGGTTTGGAATTTTTCACCGGTGTGCATCAGCATGAAGCAACCGGTGCCGTAGGTGTTTTTCACCATGCCCGCCTTGAAGCAGGCTTGACCAAACAGCGCGCTTTGCTGGTCGCCTGCCACGCCGCCTATCGGTATAGCGTGGCCCAGCAAGTCGGGGTTCACTTCGCCATACATCGCGCTCGATGGTTTGACGGCGGGCAGCATGTTGGCGGGGATGTCCAGCGCTTTGAGCAGCTCGGCATCCCATGCATTGGTATGCACGTTAAACAGCATGGTGCGCGAGGCGTTGCTCACGTCGGTGGCGTGCACCGTGCCACCGGTCAGCTGCCACATTAGCCAGCTGTCTACCGTGCCAAAGGCCAGCTCGCCATTCTCGGCTTGCTGCCTGGCGCGGGGCACGTTGTCCAAAATCCATTTGAGTTTGGTGCCCGAAAAATACGCGTCCACCAGCAGGCCGGTTTTGCGCTGGATCACGTCTGCCAGCCCCTGCTGCCGCAGTGCGACGCAGGTGGGCTCGGCGCGGCGGTCTTGCCACACGATGGCGTGGTGGATGGGCAGGCCGGTTTTGCGGTGCCACACCACGGTGGTCTCGCGCTGGTTGGTAATGCCAATGGCGTGGATGTCGTTGGCTTGGATGTTGGCCTTGGCCAGCACCTCGCGCGCCGTGGCCAGTTGGGTGCGCCAGATCTCCATCGGGTCGTGCTCTACCCAGCCGGGTTGAGGGTAGATTTGCGTCAGCTCCAGCTGGGCCTGGGCCACTGTGCGGCCACTGGCATCGAACACGATGCTGCGCGAGCTGGAGGTTCCTTGGTCGAGGGCGAGCAGATAGGTCATGGTGGTGCCGTGGGTAAAAGTGATGGCTACAAAATGGCAGTTTACCCAACCAAGGCCTCGCCAAGGGACGAGACCTCCAAACGCGTTTGCGCCTGCGCCAGCAGCGTGGGAAAAGGCTCGGGCGGCGCTGCGTCGGTAAACAGGCGGTCTATCTGCGACAGGTTGGCTACCTCGACCATGGCCGGGCGGTTGAACTTGCTGATGTCTGCGGCCACCCACACTTCGCGCGCGCAGGCAATGATGGTTTGCGACACTTTCACTTC
>JAYVJV010000293.1:0-2354 GCA_043769005.1 Polaromonas sp.
CAGGTGCTTTTTATCAGCGTCGACCCAGAGCGCGACACGCAGGAGCTGCTCTCCAAGTACGTGCCGGCCTTTCATCCGTCATTCATCGGCCTGCGCGGCAGTGTTGCAGACGTGACCAAAACGGCCAAGGATTTCAAGGTGTTCTTCGCCAAAGTGCCCGGCAAAACCCCTGGCAGCTATACGGTCGATCACACCAGCGGAACCTATGTGTTTGACCGCCAGGGGCGCGTGCGGCTATTCGTGCGCCACGGGCAGCCCGTGGAAGGTTTGCTGGGCGACATCAAGCTGCTGCTCGGAGCGAAATAGCGCTTCGTTAAGCGGCGTAGCGCATCCGCAATTCGCGCTTGAGTAGTTTGCCACTCGGGTTTTTTGGCAGTGCATCCGTAAACACCACGCGCTTGGGGCTTTTGAAGCCTGCCATATGTTGATTGCAGTGGGCAATTACCTCGGCATCGCTCAGGGTTTGCCCGGTTTTGAGCACAATCACCGCTGTCACCGCCTCAACCCAGCGCGGGTCGGGCAGGCCAATCACGGCTACTTCGCTCACCGCGCTTAAGCGATAAATCATCTCTTCGACCTCGCGGCTGGCGACGTTTTCGCCACCAGTTTTAATCATGTCTTTCTTGCGGTCTACAACGGTGATATAGCCTTCGTCATCGATGGTGGCCAAGTCGCCGCTGTGAAACCAGTCGCCTTCAAACGAAGCTTTGGTGCGCTCGTCATCATGAAAATAGCCCAACATGAGGTGCGGTGAGCGGTGCACGATTTCGCCGATTTCACCTGGTGCTACGTCGCGCATCTGGTCGTCTACCACGCGCGTTTCGACATTGAGCACGGCCTTGCCGCATGAGCCTGGTTTGCGCAACTGATCCTCTGGCCCGAGCATCGTGGCAAGCGGCGCAATCTCGGTTTGCCCATAGAGATTCCACAAGCGCACGCGCGGCAGACGCTCGGCCAACTCGCGCAGCACTTCGACCGGCATGATCGAGGCCCCGTAGTAGCCTTTGGCCAAACTGGCAATTTTCTCCAGCTCAAGCAAGGGCGAGCGCAGCAGCGAAATCCACACCGTGGGCGGCGCAAAGAAGCTGGTGATGGCGTGTTTTTGCATCAATGCCAGCAGATTGTCAGGCACTGGTTTAGCCGTAATGACATTGGTGCTGCCCACAAAAATGGCGGGCCCAAAAAATACGTCGAGCTGGGCGCAGTGGTACAGCGGCAGCGCGTGCAGGGCCATGTCGTCGGTCGCAATACCTGCATCGAGCACGCAACTGACGTATTGCCAGAGCACCGCGTCATGGGTGAGCATCGCGCCCTTGGGGGTGGATTCGGTGCCACTGGTGTAGACGATTTGCGCCAAGTCGCCGCTGGCAAGCTTAGTTTCGGCAAGCGGCGTTTGGCAGGCGGCGAGTTGGTCGAAATGGTGCATGCCGCTGACGGCTTCGCTCGGGTCTTCAGAAGGCAGCCAGATGAATTCGCGCACCGACGTGTCGAGCAGCGCTGCGGCGCGCGCCAGATCGGCCAAGCCGCTGTCGGTCGCCATAAAGCGTGCCCCCGCGTGGCGCAGAATGTAGGCCACTTCGTCGGCCTTAAGCATAAAGTTGATCGGCACCAGCACCGCGCCCAAGCGCGCGAGCGCAAAGCGCAGCGCGGCGAAACCATGCGAGTTGCGCGCCAGCACGGCCACGCGCTCGCCGTGCCCCACGCCAATGCCTGCCAGCCCCGCCGCCAGTCGCGTGACAAGGGCGTCGAATTCGGCATAGCTCCAGCTGGTTGCGCCGCAGATGATGGCGGTTTTGGCGGGAAAGCGCAGCGCCGTGCGGCGCAACACATCGCCTAAAGTTTGGCGGCGAATCGAAGGGTTCAGGGCTGGGGAGCTGGGGTTGGACATGATCGGTGAAAATAATCAGTGGGCAAGCGAGTGAGTGGTGCGCACGGCAATTCTGCCAGACGAAAAAGCCCGGCATGGCCGGGCTTTTTGAGCTTGCGCAGCGCCGTGAAGCTGCCGCGAGGGTTACAGATCAGTCAGCGTACACGCCCGCTTTTTTAATGATCGGGCCCCACTTATTGATCTCAGCCGTTACGTGGGCGCGCAGCGCTTCAGGCGCGGCTCTGGCATCGGCCACCGGCTCCGTACCCAGATCAGCCAAGCGCTTTTTGAGCGCTTCGTCTTTGAGCGCGGCCTTGAGCGCTGCCACCAGCTTGTCTACCACTGGCTTGGGCGTGCCCTTGGGGGCCCAAAGACCATGCCAAACCGCAACTTCAAAATCTTTCAGCCCTTGCTGCGAAAGCGGTTTGAGTTGCGGCAATGAAGCGACTGGCACTTTGGTGGTGACCCCGTAGGCCTTGACTTTGTC
>JAYVJV010000294.1:0-5183 GCA_043769005.1 Polaromonas sp.
GTATGCCAACCTGCGCAATTTTCGCCAGTTTTACCTCACCTACCCCGACCAAGCAATTTGCTACACGGTGTGTAGCAAATTGAGCTGGAGCCATAACCGCCTAATCATGCGGGTGAATGACCCCCAAGCCCGCAGCTATTACCTGCAAGAGGGGGCAGAGCAGCAATGGAGCGTGCGGCAGCTAGAGCGCAACATTCAAACCCACAGTTTTCAGCGCCTGCTGTCTTCCCAGGCTGAAGGCAGTCAAGCCAGCCCGGCAGGCGGCAACGCGCTGCTGGAATTTATCAAAGACCCGTATGTGCTGGAGTTTTTGCAACTGCCTGAGGCTGGTCAGCTTAAAGAAAATAAGCTGGAGCAGGCCATTATTGATGAGCTGCAAAAATTCCTACTGGAGATGGGTAAGGGCTTTTCGTTTGTGGCGCGGCAAATGCGCATCAGCACCGAAACGAGCCATTTTTACCTTCTACAACTACCTGCTGAAGTGTTTTGTCATCATTGACCTGAAAACCGGCAAGCTCAGCCACCAAGACATTGGCCAAATGGACATGTATGTGCGTATGTTTGACGACCTCAAGCGCTGTGAAGACGACAACCCAACGATTGGCATTATTTTGTGCGACAGCAAAGATGAAACGGTCGTTAAATACTCTGTGATACGAGAAAACCCACAGCTTTTTGCTTCTAAATACCAGCGTATTTTGCCCACTGAGGACGAGCTGGTTGCTGAGCTTGAGCGAGAAAAACGGCTGATAGAAGGACTAACTGAGGGGCTGGAGTGATGGATATGCAACTGCAAAGCCCGCAACACACGCTGACCGTCGAAGAACCAAAAGCCATGACCGATCACGGCCAAAAAAACTGGGCAGCACCCTTTGAAAAATTGTCGGCGATCTGCGCGGTGCGATGAACACTGCTTGGGCTGCAAGTCAAACGTGGTCGTCTCCAGGCGCTCGGCCAGCCATACCTTGATCACGGATTGCCGCGTAACGCCTAGCTTGCTGGTTTCGCAGACTAGGGAGTCGATCATCCAGGTGGGGAAATCCACATTGACCCGTTTCTGCTCTTGCAGCACACGCCGGGCTTTGGATAAGTTCAAAGACGCGGTGAGGTCGACACCGTCGTCAAACTGCTGCTCAAATTTTTTAGCTTTCACTTACAGTGCCACCTCTTCTGCGCGCGCGCGACGAACGGATATCCATCGAATATGCTCACCTCGGTAGGTAATAACGGCGGACCAATGCTAACTGTATCCATCACCCCGCCAGCAACTGCACATTTCCCCCCGCCGCTGCCGTGTTGATGGTGATGGTCTGCTCGGTGCAAAAGCGCAGCAGGTAGTGGGGCCCACCGGCCTTGGGCCCCGTGCCGCTGAGGCCTTCGCCGCCGAAGGGTTGCAGGCCGACGACTGCGCCGATCATGTTGCGGTTGATGTAGACGTTGCCGATGTGCGCGGCGCGGGCCAGCGCTTGGGCGCGGCTGTCGATGCGGGTTTGAATGCCCAGCGTGAGGCCGTAGCCCAGGGCGTTGATCTGCGCGATGACCTGCGCGGGGTTGCCGCTGTAGCGCACGACTTGAAGTATCGGGCCGAAGATTTCGGCGCGCACGTCTGCAATGTGGGTTACTTCAAAAAGTTGCGGCGGTATTAAATTAATAGCTGCTTGCGTCCTGGTGACAGGGACTCGCAGGGGTTTTTGTTCCTTATTTAGGCGATGGAGGTGGTTTTGAATGCCGCCCCAGGCTTCTTGGTCAATCACGCGCGGCACATCGGTGGCCAGGTCGGCACTGTCGCCGCAGACCAGCTCTTGCATCGCGCCTTGCACCATCTCGATCACACGGTCAGCGATCGCCTCGTGCAGGCACAGCAGGCGCAGGGCCGAGCAGCGCTGGCCGGCGCTTTTGAAGGCGCTTTGGATCACCGCGTCGCACACCTGTTCGGGCAGGGCGCTGCTGTCCATCAGCATGGCGTTGATGCCGCCGGTCTCGGCGATCAGCGGGGTGATGGGGCCGTCCTTGGCGGCCAGGGCGCGGTTGATGATCTGCGCCACCGGGGTGGAGCCGGTAAACACCACGCCCGCAATGCCGGGCAGCGCCACCAGAGCCGCGCCTACCGTCTCGCCGGGGCCGTGGCATAGCTGCACCGCGCCCTGGGCGACTGCATCGCTCAGGCCCGCGCTGCGCATAGCGGCGTGCAGCAGTTGCACGGCAGCAAAGGCTACGGCGGGGGTTTGCTCGGCGGGTTTGGCCAGCACGGTGTTGCCGGTGGCCAGCGCTGCGGCCACCTGGCCCATGAAGATGGCGAGTGGAAAATTCCACGGGCTGATGCACACCCAGACGCCGCGCGGCTTCAGGCGCAGGGTGTTGCTCTCGCCGGTGATGCCCCAGGCGGGGCCCGTCCATGCGCTGGCATCGCCTGATGTGGCTGATGGGTTGGCCGGGTGCGCGGTGTGCCCAGTGGTGTGATGCTGCGCGGGCAGGGCGATGGGCTGCATGATCTGCTCGGCTTGCTGCGCGTAGTAGCGCAAAAAGTCCACCGCCTCGCGCACCTCGGCCACGCTGTCGGCCCAGGTTTTAAAGGCTTCTTTGACCAGCAGGGCGCAAAAACGTGGGAGCTGCTGTTCCAGCGCATCGGCGGTTGCGCGCAGGATGTGGGCACGCTGCGTTACCTCTAGGTTGCTCCATATTTGATAGCTGCTTACGCTCGTTTTCATTGCCTTGGAGGCCGATTTGGCATCGAAATCAGGCACGGTAGGCACTACGGTAGTGGCCAGTGCGGCCAGCAGTGGCGCACGCTGCGCGGGGCAGGTCAAGTCCACACCCGCGCTGTTTTTGCGCGCCGCGCCGTAGAGCTGCGCGGGCAGGGGCAGGGCCTGCGCGCGGTGCAGTTGCAGTGGCGAGGCCAGCAGGCGGTGCACGTCCACCGTGGCATCGCCCAGCTGGTGCACAAAGGACGAGTTGGCCCCGTTTTCCAGCAGGCGGCGCACCAGGTAGGCCAGCAGGTCGCGGTGCGCGCCCACGGGGGCGTACACGCGCAGGCGAATCTGCGGGTTTTGCAGCACCTCGCGGTAGATGCCTTCGCCCATGCCGTGCAGGCGCTGCAATTCAAATGTGGCATTGCTTTGCTCGGCCATTTGAACAATAGCCGCGATGGTGCCGGCATTGTGCGTCGCAAACTGCGGGTAGATCACGTCGCTGTGCGCCAGCAGGGCGCGGGCGCAGGCCAGGTAGCTCACGTCTGTGTGCTGTTTATGGGTGAACACGGGGTAATGCGCTAGGCCCAGCTCCTGCGCGCGCTTGATCTCGGCATCCCAGTACGCGCCTTTCACCAGGCGGCACATCAGCCGGATGCCGTGCTTGCGCGCCAGCGCCGCGACATGCTCTACCAAGTCAAGCGCACGGGTTTGGTAGGCCTGCAGCGCCAGGCCAAAGCCGCGCCACTGGGGGTGGTGGGCGGCCACTTTTTCGGCCAGAACTTCAAACACGTCCAGCGACAGCTCCAGGCGCTCGACCTCTTCCGCGTCGATGGTGAGGTTGATATTGGCCTGCGCAGCGAGCTGGCACAACCCCCACACACGCGGCACCAGCTCGGCCATCACGCGCGCCTGCTGCGCTACCTCGTAGCGCGGGTGCAGGGCGCTGAGCTTGATGGAGATGCCGTCGGACTGGTACAGCGCGTCGTCAGATGGTTTCAAGAGCGTGTTTTGAGTGCTATTTTGACCTATAGCCCTTTGTTTAATAGCGTAAGCAGCTATTGAATGTATAGCGTTGATGTAGTTGTCAAGATAGTGCTGCGCGTCCTTGGCCGTGCGCGCGCCTTCGCCCAGCATGTCGTAGCTGTAGGTCAGCGCGGGCGATTTGCGCGCAACGGCCTGCGCTGCTTCTATCGTCTCGCCCAGTACAAACTGCTTGCCCAGCAAGGCCAAGGCGCGCAGCGTGGCGGCCACCACGGTACGGGCACCCAGCTTGGCCACCAAGCCGGGTTCGCGCTGCGCATCGTGCGGCAAAAAGTGTTTGCTCAGCGCAATGGCGGCAGACGACAAACGCGCCAGCACTGCGTCGCCCGTGCCGTCAAAGTCTGCGCGACCCAGCTGGTCGGTGGTCAGGGCAATGGCGGTTTCCACGTCAGGCACACGCAGCAGCGCCTCGGCCAGGCGCATCAGGGCCAGACCCTCGGCACTGGACAGCGGGTATTCTTTAAGCAAACTCTCCATCGCCCAAAACGGCGGCGGGTGGTCGCGCACCGCCTGCACCCAGGGCGTGGCCTGCTGGGCGGCGGCCTGCCAGGCCAGCGCGCCATGCAGACTGGTCAGGCAGTGTTCGACGATGGCAAGCTCGGGACGGTAGGGGGAAGGTAGGCGCATGGTTTTTACATAATAGCCCAGCGGAGGGTGAAGTGCCCGTGGCGTGTCTTGGTACTTTGTTGGCGCTGGTGGGTTGTACTCACAGGTAGGTTGTCCTCTCAGGTGGTTTGTACGCCCCGGCACTTGGGTTGAATGGCTCCGCGGCTGTCCTCCGGGGCGGCCTAGGGCCGCCGCCTCCCCCTTTATGCCGCTGCGCCATTCAACCCAAGCGCCAGGGCATCGGGAATAGTTGGAATGCGACGGTTGAAGACCGACAACCCGAAGACACACTGTCCGAGGACATATTGTCTGAACTCCCACCTCATTGGCAAGATCCGGCGAGTGGCGCACTTAGCGTAGCGGCATAAAGGGGGAGTAGGCGGCCATAAGCCGCCACGGAGGACAGCCGCGCAGCTAAGTGCGCCGCTCGCCGGATCCCGTGATGCTCTCGATCCCCGCCAATTTCCACGACGACCAAACCAGGCACCACCGTAGCAGTCCAGAAAACAGTAAAGCCCCCTTGTCAACGCCCAACCCCGCCCCACGTTACGATGATGCGCTGATCATCAGTGCACGAAGGAGTGGGTTATGTGGAAACGGCTTGCAGTAATTTGGACGGCTTTGCGTTTTGACTTGAAGCTGCTGTGGCGCGCGCTGCGCCACCCACAGTCACCCGGCTGGCTCAAGCTGGGGGTGGCGGGCTTGCTGCTGTACCTGGTCTCGCCGATTGACCTGATCCCCGATTTCATCCCCTTCCTGGGTGCGGTGGACGACGTACTCATCGTCACCTTTGGCGTGAAGTGGTTGCTCAAGAAGTTGCCCGAGTCGGTGCGCAGCGCCATCCAC
>JAYVJV010000295.1:0-2116 GCA_043769005.1 Polaromonas sp.
CAAGAGCGATTACCGACACAGAGCGCAGAGCGTCTTCAGACTCGCCTAGCAAAGAAATAAGTCTCGCCAACTCACCAGTCTTGCGAATGCGGGCGATGACAGAAAGGCTAGGAAATGAAGGGGTGTTTACTCGCTCGCGACGAAGTTCATCATCCGTTGGCCAGCGTTGAGTTCGGGTAATAAATTCCGCTACAGATTTTGCAATCTCCGTCGAGTCGCTCCGTGCTACTTCAAAGCGCTTGGTTTGAAGACCGAGCTCAGCAAGTAGCGAGTTCCATCCCGAGAACCAAGGTTGACCGCGAAGCCAAGATTGTTTAATCCCTGTGGCATCCAAAAATGCTCGGATTCCGATGTGTCTACCGCGCTTATTCGCGAGCTCCAAAAGCCGATCAGTAATATGTGCTTTGTCCATACGCCCGCGCCTAACGTATAGCGTTTATCTGTAGCGAGACCAAGCTAAAAGAAATCAAGAGCGCCTCCTGCGATAGATAAACATTGTTGGACTGAACCACGCGAGGTGGTTACGGGTAAGTGGGATGAAATCTTCAGCCCGCTATTTGTGCAAATTATGACCGACTTTGAGACGTTTGGGGCAAATGAAGTGCTGGCTGTGGCGATGACTGAGTCTGGGAACATTGGCACGCCAAGCCAAGCATCCCAAGCGTGCAGTGGGTGACCTGATTTTTCGCAGCGGTTTTCGCGATGTACAAAAGGCAGCCAACAAGCCAAGCGACTTTCTCGCGCAGTCCACAGCCCGACCACCCCTCAGTCAGAGCGAAATAGAGCGGAGCAAAAATCAGGCCACCCGCTGCACGCGCCCCCAAATACCTTGGCTCTAATCGAGCCGCAAAAGAAAGCACTCCATAGGCCAAGGTTTTAAGGCAAAGCAGCTTATCAAATACAAAGTTACGCGGCCATAACAGCCAAAGCCTGCTCCACATCCGCCTGCAAATCCCGCACATCTTCCAGCCCCGTGCAAAAGCGTACCAACGTGCCGCGATACGGCCAGTGGGCTACGCTGGCGTCGCGCATGGAGGGCACGTTGTAGGGCACTACCAAGCTCAGGTGGCCGCCCCATGAATAGCCCAGCTTAAACAGCTTAAGCGCATCGCAAAACGCATCCACCTGCTGCGGGCTGTAGCGCTCGTGCATCACCACGCTGAATAGCCCCGCCGCTGCGCCGCCACCTGCTTTATCGGCTGGGCCGCAAAGCGCGCGCCAGTTGGCGTGGCCGGGTGCACCCTCAATAGCGGGGTGCAACACGGCTTCAATTTCAGGGCGGGTTTTGCACCAGCGCGCCAACGTGCGCGCGGCTTCGTCGTGGGCTTTGTAGCGCAGGGCTATGCTGGGCAGGTTGCGCAGCACCAGCTCTGCGTCGTTGGCCGACACGCCCGTGCCTAGGCGCATGTGGGTGAGCTTGATTTTGAGCGCCAGCGCGTCGTCATTGGTCACTATGGAGCCCATCAACACGTCGCCGCCGCCGCTGGGGTATTTGGTGAGCGCTTGGATGCTGATGTCCACGCCTGTGCCCTGCCCGTCTAGGTCAAAGGCGTTAAACGCCAAGCCTGCGCCCCATGTGCTGTCTAGTGCGCAAACCACGCCGTGCGCCTTGCACACGTTCACCAAGGCCAGCAAATCGGGGAATTCCATGGTGACCGAGCCTGGGGCTTCGAGCCAGACGAGCTTGGTTTTGTGGGTGATTTTGGAGGCCAAATCGGCTGCGTCCATGCAGTCGTAATAGCGCAGCGACACACCAAAATGCGCCAATTCGCCCCCGGCCAGCACCTTGCCCGGGCCATAGGCGTTGTCGGAGATCAGCAGTTCATCCCCCGTGGACAGCAGCGCAAAATCCACATGCGCTATGGCTGAGAGCCCGCTGGGCGCCAAAATGCAATGCTTGCCGCCTTCCAGCGCTGCTATGCGCTCCTCCAGAATAAAGGTGGTGGGCGTGCCGTGCAGGCCATAGGTGTAGCCCGATTTGTCCTTCCACTCGGCGCTGCGCATAGCGGCCACATTAGGGAAGATCACGGTAGATGCCTTGTACACGCCCGTTTGCGGGGCTGCAAAGCCCTGTGGGGGCTTGTAGGGGTGGTGGATGAGGTGGGTGATGGCTTGG
>JAYVJV010000296.1:0-7879 GCA_043769005.1 Polaromonas sp.
ATGACGGCCAGCTCGGCCTCAAAGTCGATGCCAAAGGCCTCGCTCACGCAGGGCACGCTGTCGCAGGGGCCGATAAAGTCGTCACTGCCGCCCTGGTACATCAAAGGTTCGGTGTAGTAGTTGTCGGGCACGGTGCTGTTGCGCGCCAGGCGTACCAGTTCGACGTGGTTGATGTAGGCCGAGCCGTCGGCCCACTGGTAGGCACGCGGCAGCGGGGCCATGCATTGCTTGGGCTCGAACGGGAAGGCGTGGCGCGCCTTGCCTTGGTTCAGGGTGTCGTACAAGTCTTGCAGTTGCGGTGAGAGAAAGTTCCAGTCATCCAGCACCTGTTGCAGCTTGCTGGCAATGCCGGTGGCGTAGTGGGCGGTGCTCAGATCGCGCGAGACGACGACCAGTTGGCCGTCGCGTGAGCCGTCTTTGAGGGTGGCAAGTTTCATAAGGAGTCCGTAGATGAGGGGATGGAGGAGCGTTATGCACTGCTGTTTCGTTTTGGGCACCCTACAAACTCTCGGGGGCAGGTTGCTCGCGCATCATGCAATTTTAGAGGCAACCCGCAAACTATGGGCTCTGCACTCCACTGGAATTACGACAAGCAGGCTATATTGCTTGTATGCCCAGCCTCTTTGCCTCTTCCCTGCCCCCACGCCACCTGCTGGTACTGGTTGTGTTGGTACTGTGCGCACACGGGTTGCTGCTCTCCGGCAGCAACCGTGTCTGGAGCCTGGGCCAACGCAGCAGTGCCGCCATGACTGTGCGCAGTATCGTGGCCGAGCCTGCGCCCGCACCCCCGCCCGCACCCACCCAAGCTGTAGCAACCTCTCTTGACGTGCCACGCACTGCTTTAGCCGTCAAACCGCCACGCACCCAGAAAACTTTGACTAAAACCGCAAATTTTCAAAAAAATAGACCTGTAGGCCCTATAAACAGTGCGCAAACAGCTATTGAAAATGTAGCTGTTTTATTGTCTCCGGAAGAAAAAATGCCCGCTACAGTCGCGCCTGAATTGGCTCCAACGCTACCGGATACCGAGAAGCTTGCAGAAAAAACCACGCCAGCACCGCTGCCAACACCCGCACCACTCGCGCTGCCCGAAGCCTCTTCGGGCAGCGCAGCGCAGCGGGAGGCCTTGCCCGCCCTTGTCGCATCGGCCTCGGCCAGCTCCGATGTGCCTCACCGCGAGCTTGCATTTAAATTTCCGCCCTCAGGGCGCTTTGACTATGTCGCCACCCTGCAGCGGGGGGTGCAGCCACAAAGCGGGTCGGGATCGCTGGAATGGACCAGCGATGGCCGGGCCTACGAGATGCGCCTGTCTTCTTCGGCCTTTTTTGTAACCCTGCTCAGTCAAACCAGTGTCGGCCAACTCGGCGCGGACGGACTGCTGCCCGAGCGCTTTGCCGACAAACGCGTGAACCGCAGCGAGAAGGCCACGCACTTTGCGCGCGATACAACCACGGGGGCAGGCCGCATCACGTTCTCTGGCAACCAAAGTGCCATTCCCCTGCAGCGCGGCGCGCAAGACCGCCTCAGTGTACTGGTGCAATTGGCAGGGTTGGCGGCCGCCGACCCCGCGATGTTTGCGGCATCAGGCAAAGTCGCCATCCAGGTCGCCAGCACAGAGGGAACGGATATTTGGCAATGGGTGATAGAAGGAGAAGAGAGTTTGCAACTACCCGCAGGCACCACCCGCGCGCTGCTTGTGGTGCGCAACCCGCGCCAGGAGTACGACGCGCGGTTGGAGCTGTGGCTAGCCCCCGCGCTGGGCTACTTACCCGTGCGTATCAAGCAAACCGAGGCCAACGGCAACACCTCCGACCTGCAACTGCGCAGCCCCGCACTCAAGCCTGGGCCAACGCCATAGCACTTTGGCATGTAAGTGTCGCATTTTTCGTGAATTTATACAGTTAAACCCTGTCGTCCTTGAAAATCCTTGAACCGTTACTACATTATGTGTAGTACGCTGATAGCAGCGAAACTTAAGGACCTTGCCAATATGCAAATGCTCTATGACTCCGACTCTTTTGTAGTGGTTCACCTGCAAGCCGAAGCGCAGGTCTCGTCCCAGGCGCAGGATGCTGCCCTGGTGGTCATGAACAGCAGCGTGGTCAACGCGCAGTCGATGGGCTCGGGCAGTGGCAGCGACGACAACTCAGGTCTGCGCCTGGCGCGCCATGGCTTTGAGATTGTGGACAAGCGATCGGGCAAAGAAGTGTATTTGGACGGCTCCTGGGCCGAGCTGTTCCAGCAGCAGATCAACGCCTGGCAGGTCAAAACTCCTACCCAAGACGAAGTGGAAGACGCGCTGGAGTGCTATACCCAGCTCGCGCAAAACCCGGTCGTGCTGCACTAAGATTCGGCTGGCGTTTATCCGGCGCTTATTGAAGGGTTTGCAAAACGACTTGATTGGCGCTCGGGCAGTTCCTAGTCCGAAACGCCCAAACTTCCAGCTCCATGTTTACTTGCTCTTCTCGGCCAGCACAGGTTTGATCGCCCGTGTTAGCACCAGGGCAGCAATGTCCTGGCACAGCATATGGGAGGGAATTTCAGTGGCGACGATGAGCTGCTCAAAACTTAAACTGTCTTTAAGCAGATGACGCAGCACCGTGGTGTGGCGCGGCTCCAGCAGTTCGGGGGTGACCGAGGGCAGGCGGCGCAGTTGCAGGGGACGGTAAGCCACCTCGCGGGGCAGCTCACTCAACGCCTGCGGGTCGTGCAGGCCGTATAGCCAAATCACATCCCACAAAAAAGATTCGGTAAATCCCACTGGCGTAGCTCCGGCGGACTCGGGCATGGCTTGGGTACTCAGGTTATCCAGCTCTTCCTCGGTGGCATCCAATCTCAGGGCCACTTTATGGCTGCGGGTATTGAGCACCGCCACCAATTTGCCAGCGCAAGACACATGCAGCGTTTTACCACGCGGCATACCACGCGCACCCCACAGCTGCGCACCCACGCGCGTAGCGGTCAGAACAGAGTGGTCAAGCGCGCCCAGCAAATGCTCGCCCTTTTCATAGCGCTCCTGCGCTGCGCTTTGCCATGCAACCGGAACGGGCAGTTGCCCCAGGGTGCTGCTTTGCGAGTCTTGTATGGACACCATCGACGCAGCCCAGGCGCCTGATGAACCAGCCGCTTCAAAACTCAGTGGATTTTCCGGCATACGCGCCGTGGGTTCGATGACATCGCTGTCACGCGGGGAGTCAGAAACCGGAACAGCTTTGCGGGCAAACAGGTTGAGCAAACGTTTCATACCTGATCTGCTTCCTGCGCTTGCAGCACGGTTTGAAGCAGCAAAGCCAATATGCGCCCAAAGGAGATGGGCTGCTGCAAAACGCTACAGTAAAACATGCGATACAACATTTACCAATAAAGCCAAAGCTCAACTCTTCGAAACACCGCAGGAACATGCCTTTGCAGCAAAGCTTTAATACTTTGGTTATTATTATCAAGCCATAAAAGTGTGTGTTTGCACACAATTACAAAGGCTTACCCTGCGAGGCATGCGTCTTTTTTGCAACGTGACGTGTTGTATGCTGCGAATAATGTCCAATGCGCGACAGCCGAGCAAGCTATAGAACTTGCGGCGCAGGACAAACCGGTGACTTTAAGCATATTTTTTAATACTCGCCGCCAGGGTGTCCACCATCTGCTCGATCTGCGCTTTACTGACGATATAAGGCGGGCACAGCACCAGGTTTTCGCCCGCAGGGCGCACCAGAACGCCGTGGTGGTAACAGTCCAAAAAGATGTCGTAGCCGCGCTTGCCAGGCGCGCCCGCCAGGCCCGACAGCTCTACTGCGCCCGCCAGGCCCATGGTTCGGATGCCAATGACGTTAGGCAGGCCTTTGAGGGCGCTGTGCATGGCATCGCCCAGCACCGTGCCCATCTCACCTGCCCGCGCAAACAGGTTTTCCTCTTTCAGCAAATTTAATGTCGCAATGGCTGCCGCGCAAGCCACGGGGTGGCCGCTGTAGGTGTAACCGTGCGAAAACTCAATGGCATGGTCAGGCGACTTGGCGTTGGCCTCTTGAAAGGCCTGGTACACATGGTCGCGGCAGATCACGCCACCCAAGGGGATCACGCCATTGGTTACGCATTTGGCAAAGTTGAGCATGTCGGGCACTACGCCGTAAAAGTCGGCACCAAAGTTCACGCCCAGGCGGCCAAAACCGGTAATCACCTCGTCAAAAATCAGCAAAATGCCGTGCTGGTCACAAATCTCGCGTAGTCGCTTTAAGTACCCCTTAGGCGGCAGATACCAACCCGCACTACCTGCAACGGGCTCGACGATCACGGCGGCGATATTGCTGGCATCGTGCAGCGGCAAGATGCGCGTCTCCAGCTCAGTCAGGATATCCTCCTGCCACACGGGCTCTTGGTGGTGGATATATGCGTGGTGCACCGGGTCGTGGATAAAGCGCAAGTGGTCTACGCGGGGCAGCATGGCGGTGCCAAACATCTTGCGGTTGCCCGGAATGCCGCCCACGCTCATGCCGCCAAAACCCACGCCGTGGTAGGCCCGCTCGCGGCCAATAAACACCGTGCGGTGGCCCTGGCCGCGCGCGCGGTGGTAGGCCAGCGCCACCTTCATCGAGGTGTCGGCGGCCTCGCTGCCGGAGTTGCAAAACAGCACCTTGTTCAAATCGCCCGGGGCCATGGTGGCAATCATCTCGGCGGCCTGAAAGGCTTTGTCATTGCTGGCCTGGAAGGCGGTGGCGTAGTCCAGCGTGTCTAGCTGTTTTTTAATCGCCTCGTTGATCGGCCTGCGGTTGTGCCCCGCGCCCACGCACCACAGGCTGCTGATGCCGTCCAGCACCTTTTTGCCGTTGTGGGTGGTGAAGTGCATGCCTTCGGCGGCCACCAGCACGCGCGGATCCAGGCGGAAGTGGCGGTTGGGCGTGAAGGGCAACCATTGGTGATCCATGTTGAAGTCTGGGGTGGTCATGCGGGTCTCCGAGTACAAAACAAATGCTATAAATAAAATAGCTGCTTACACCATATTTTATTGGGCTACAGGCCTAAAACATAGTTATTTTAAGACGACAATTAGATTAAAAATCTGCGAAAATACTTCTATGCAAGCTACCTACATCCTAACCCTGATTTGCCCCGACCGCTCGGGCATCGTGCACGCTGTCTCGGGCTTTTTGTTCGAACGCGGCGGCAATATTGAAGAGGCCGCGCAATACACCGACCTGGGCACGGGCCTGTTTTTCATGCGCATGCGCTTTGCCTGCAATCAAGTGAGCGAGGCCGACCTGCGCAGCCAGCTTGCACCCTTTGCCGAACAATTTTCCATGCAACTGCAACTGCATGCCGCCAGCGCGCCCATGCGTACGGTGCTGATGGTCAGCAAGGAGGGCCACTGCCTCAACGACCTGCTGTTTCGCTGGAAAAGCGGCATGCTGCCCCTGGACATTCGCGCCATCATCAGCAACCACCGCGAGTTCTACCAACTGGCGGCCAGCTACAACGTGCCCTTTCACCACATCCCCGTCACCGCCGCCAGCAAGGCCCAAGGCGAGGCAAGGCAACTGGAGATCATCAACGCCGAGGGTGCCGAGCTGGTGGTGCTCGCGCGCTACATGCAAATTCTCAGTAATGACCTGTGCCGCGCGCTGCAAGGCCGCGCCATCAATATCCACCACAGCTTTTTACCCAGCTTCAAAGGAGCCAAACCCTACTACCAGGCGCATGACCGCGGCGTCAAACTCATCGGTGCCACCGCCCACTACGTGACCGCAGATTTAGACGAGGGCCCGATCATCGAACAAGATGTCGCCCGCTGCGACCACCATGACACCGTTGAAGACCTGACCGCGCGCGGCAAAGACACCGAAAGCCAAGTGCTGGCCCGCGCCGTGAAGTGGCATAGCGAGCACCGGGTGCTGATCAACGGTCACAAAACCGTGGTGTTTAAATAGCAAGGCAGCGCGTACTGCACTTATGGCTTGTTGGCCGCAGGCTTGGCGCTTGCACCTGAGGGTGCTTTTTCTGAGGTTGGTTTAGCTAGGGCTGGGTTAGCTGGCGCGGCAGGCCGCGCTGCACCATCGGCCGCTTTAGCTGGCGCTTTAGCCGCACCTGAAGCGGCTGCTACGGGTGCCGAGGCGGGTTTACGGTCAGGCAGTTTGTCGTGCCCTGCTTTGAGGCTTGTGGTTACACACTGCTTCATAAACGCGGCCTTCTCTACCTTGGTGCCGTCGGACGGCAAGTCGCGGAACTGGCGAAAACAGTTACGCGACACAATACGCTCGCCCTCATTACGGTTGACCAGGCACTCGCGCAGCACGCGTTTGCGGTCGGCCCCAGTTAAGCCCGCGACTTCAGACTCGCAGCGCTGCATGCGGGTAGGAACATGCCCCGTAGGCTTGGCGGCGCTGTTCGGCGTGGCGACCGTTTGTGCCCAGGCGGGCGACAGCGTGAGCATGGCGATCAGCACCCAACTCAGATTTTTTGCAAAAAACACCTCACGCACGACAAACTCCTTGTACCGAACTACTTTTCTACCGGATGCGTAACATACCATGGTTTAGCATGCGCAGGCGGCGACCTACAGGCCACCAGGCCAGCCGCCGCCCGCGCGCGCGCAAAGGCACACGAAAATGCGTGTTTTACGCCAAAAACCATTATTAAACAAGCGTAATTAGCTATTATTTTTATAGCGTTTTATGAATCGAATGCCTCTTTAATGGGGGTTTTGAACACTGCGCCTATCCGTAGAAACGACAATCCCGTACAGTCACTCCTATCCGCCCATGACTTCCCACCTATGAACGCAGCCGTCAGCCCCCAAATTTTGCAAACCACCCAGCGCAGCGAGCAAGCCGCGCAATTGGCGCGCATCCTGCCCGCTCTGCAAGCCGCGCTGCCCGCGCACGCCATTTTGTGGCATGGCGAAGACACCACGCCCTACGAGTGCGACGGCCTCACTGCTTACCGCCAGCGCCCGCTGTGCGTAGTGCTGCCCGAGACGGCGAATCAAGTGGCTGCGGTGCTCAAAGCCTGCCTTACCTTGGGCGTGCCCGTAGTGGCGCGCGGTGCGGGCACGGGCCTGAGTGGCGGGGCCATGCCGCACCGGCTGGGTGTCACTTTGTCGCTGGCCAAGTTCAATAAAATTTTGAAGATCGACAAGTTCAGCCGCACCGCCATCGTGCAATGCGGCGTGCGCAACCTGGCCATCAGCGAGGCCGCCGCGCCCCAAGGCCTGTACTACGCGCCCGACCCCAGCAGCCAGATCGCCTGCACCATTGGCGGCAACGTGGCCGAGAACTCAGGCGGTGTGCACTGCCTGAAATACGGGCTCACATTGCACAACGTGCTCAAGGTCAAAGGCTTCACCATCGAGGGTGAAGAAGTCGAGTTTGGCGGCGACGCGCTGGACGCGCCGGGGCTGGACCTGCTCAGCATCATCGTCGGCAGCGAGGGCATGCTGGCCGTCACCACCGAGGTTACCGTCAAGCTGGTGCCCAAGCCGATGCTGGCGCGCTGCATCATGGCCAGCTTTGACGACATCCGCAAGGCCGGTGACGCGGTGGCCGCTGTCATCGCCGCTGGCATTATCCCGGCCGGGCTGGAGATGATGGACAAGCCCATGACCGCAGCGGTAGAAGACTTTGTGCACGCGGGCTACGACCTGACGGCCGAGGCGATTTTGCTGTGCGAGAGCGACGGCACGCCCGAAGAAGTAGAAGAAGAAATTGGCCGCATGACGGCGGTGCTGCAGCGCTGCGGCGCGACCGCCATCACCGTGAGCAAAGACGAGGCCGAGCGCCTGCGCTTTTGGAGTGGCCGCAAAAACGCCTTCCCCGCCAGCGGCCGCATCAGCCCCGACTACATGTGCATGGACAGCACCATCCCGCGCAAACGCCTGGCCGACATTTTGCTG
>JAYVJV010000297.1:0-2291 GCA_043769005.1 Polaromonas sp.
AGGCTGCAAGGTTGGGAGCGCACGCTCAACGCCCTGAGTCTGGCCCTGCACTGCTCGCCGACTACGCTGGAGCTGCTGCCCAAGGCGCGGCTGCGGGCGCTGGCCGCGCAGCTGTCTAAAACGCCTGGCTGAAACCACCTGACCCAAGCCCCTGCGATGCGCGAACTCAAACTCAAATACTTCATAGAGCTGGCCAGCAATATTGGCAGTAAGGCGCGTACCGAGGCGCAGGCCCTGGAGCAGTCGCAAAATGCGATGCAGCGGGCGGTGGATAAGACCAGTGGCCATGTGGGGCGGCTGGACAGCGCCTTTGCCCGCTTTGGTGCCAACACGGCCACCGAGCGGCAAATTGGCTATATGCAGCGCCTGGCCACCGGCATAGACCAAGCCCGCAGCAAGATGCGTGGCCTAGCGGATACGGCGGCGCAGATGGCCAGCAAAGCGCCCGGGGCGGTAGCAGGAGCCACGGCGGGGTTTTATGCGGCCAAGATGGCTATTGATAAGCCGATGGACTACAGCCTAAAACTTGGGCATATGAGTAATACGGCTTTCAATAAACGCGACAAGGCGGGGCGCATTGCTGGCAAAGCTGAACTGAACGAGGCGATTATGTCGGCCATACTGCCCGACTCCAATGGCAAGGGCGGTGGTGGGACGCGGGATGAGGCGGCTGCCGCGCTGGATGCTCTACTTGGCTCTGGTGTGGTTGATTTCAATGAGTCAAAAGCACTGCTGCCGACGCTGATGTCGGGCGCCAGTGGCACAGGGGCGACTGCGCAGCAATTAAGCATGATTGCCCTGCGGGCGAAGCAAAACATGCGCATCCCTTTGGCTGATGTTGGAGACTTGCTCGATGAGGCGAACACTGCTGGGCGGGCGGGTGGGTTTGAGTTGCCCAACATGGCGAAAGACTTGCCGTCGGCCATGGCGTTGAGTCGCAATAGTGGCCTGACTGGGCGCGAGGGTTTTAGAAAAATTGTGGCCATGATGCAGGCTAGTGTGATCACGGCGGGCACCAAGGATGAGGCTTCGAATAACGTGGTCAATTTGCTGGGCAAGCTCAACAGCGAAGACAGCGCCAAAGACTTTAAAAAGCAGGGCTATGACCTCAGTAGCGAGCTGGTGAAGGGGCGTGCCAACGGCATGGATTCGGTGGATACCTTTGTGGGCTTGGTGGACAAAATTGCGATGAAGGACAAGGCCTACGCAAAGCTGAAAAAGCGGCTGGACGGCGCAAAAGACAACGACGAGAAGCGTGAGACGCTGACCTCTATGGCTGACATTTTGCAAGGCAAAGCGATTGGCAAGGTGGTGCAGGATAGGCAGGCAATGATGAGTCTTGTGGCCGTGATGAATAACCGCGAATACGTTGCGGAAATTCAGGAAAAAATGCGCAATGGTAAGGGGTCGATGGCGCAAGACCAGGCAGTAATATCTAGCGAAGTAAAAAGCAAGGCGACGGTGCTTGGCAACGTGATAGATGATGCGGTGAGCAAGGGTTTTAATGGCAAGGCTGGCCCGCTTGGTGAGCTGCTGGATAAAACAACCGCGCTGGCGCGGGAGTTCCCGACGGTCACCACAGCGGCAGTGGGTGCGGCGGGTGCGTTGGGTGTGCTGGCGACTTCTGCCGGTGTATTTAGCCTGCTGGTGGCTAAAAGCGCGGGGGCACGCGGCCTGCCTGGCGTGCCGCTGGGTGCTGGTGCGCCGTTGGTTTTCCCTACCATCGAGGGGGCGGCCAAGGGCGCAGGCCCCAGCACGCTAAGCAAGGTGGGCAGTGCCCTGGGCAAGGTGGGCAGCTTTCTGGGCCCAGTGGGCATGCTACTGGGCATGGAGGGTGTGAGCCAAGAGGATATAGACCGCCTGCGCGCCTACGAGGCCAGGCAGGCGGGTGGTGCTAGGGGTGGCCTTGGTGGCCGTGGCCAAGGCTTCAACGACCCGCGCTTATTGACCCTGACCAGGCCCGGCATCCCTGAGCAAGCGCTGGCTTTGGGCCAAGCCACCGAGATCAAAATGGGCGCGGGCGTGCTGGATGTGAAAGTGACCGTGAGCGACGAGCGCGTGACGGCGACCACCGGTGTGCCGGTGCCGATGCCGCTTCTCAAAATCAACGCGGGGTCGACCAACCCTGGAGGGTTTTAGCCATGGCCTGGTATGACGACTTGCAGGCGGCGAGCTTTCGGGATGTGCCCTTTCATGTAGACACGATAGAGCACCACGCGGGTGACAACGTGGTGCTGCGGGAGTACCCGTTCCAGGACTTGCCTACGGTGTTTCGCATGGGTGAGGGGGCC
>JAYVJV010000298.1:0-2374 GCA_043769005.1 Polaromonas sp.
GTTTCGGTAGCTGGCGGGCAGTTTGGAGCTGGCGGGGTAACCGGCCGCGTCCAGGTACTGCGACCAGTCTTGCTCGGAATAGCCTTTGAACATCTGGCCACCGATGGTGGCACTGGGTAGGGTCGACTCGCCTGTCAGGCCGCGTAGGGCAGCGATATCTTCGTTGCTTTCGATGATTTTTTCTGTAAAAGGGATGCCGCGTGCGGTGAGCATGGATCGGCCCGTGATGCACGGCCCGCAGTCCTTGCCGGCATACAGAGTGACTGGGAACTTGCCTGCAACCGTGCGCAGCTCCAGCGGCAGGGCCGGGTTGTTGGCGGCGCTAGGGCCCGTTTTGCCTGTGCCCGTGGTCACTTTGGCCTTAGAGGCTGCAGGTGGGGCTTGGTCTGAAAAGGTCACTTTACCGTCCGGGCCGACGATACGGTACAGCTGCTGGGCCTGTATTTGTAGGCTAAAACTGGCTGCAGCACAAGAAAATAATGCGTAAGCAGCTACTAATTTTGTAGTGTTCATTGAAAACTCCTTGCAGTTCTGTCGGTGCATATTCCCAAGCCTCTGGCTATCAGGCCATGCCCTGGTGGCGCAAGAGCGCGTCAATCTGCGGCTCGCGCCCTCTAAACGCCTTAAAGCTGTCCATGGCCGACCGGCTGCCGCCGACTTCCAGAATTTCCTGCCGGTAGCGCTTGCCAGCCGCCATATTAGCCGATGGCTGGGCCCCGGCGGGCGTGGCGGTTTCTTCAAAGGCGGCGTAGGCATCGGCTGACAGCAGCTCAGCCCATTTGTAACTGTAGTAGCCCGCAGCATAGCCACCCGAGAAGATGTGACTGAAGGTATGCGGGGTGCGGCTGTACGCCGGGGGCTGCAATACCGAGATTTCGTCACGCACCTGTTGCAGCACTTGCAGCGCCTCGCCGCCGTTTTGGTGCAGCAGCATGTCAAACAGCGAGAACTCGATTTGGCGCAGAGTTTGCAGGCCGCTTTGGAAGTTTTTGGCAGCCAGCATTTTGTCAAACAGGGCTCGGGGCAGCGGCAGGCCGGTGTCTACATGGGCGGTCATGTGCTTGAGCACATCCCACTCCCAGCAGAAGTTTTCCATAAACTGGCTGGGCAGCTCCACCGCGTCCCATTCCACCCCGCTGATGCCGGATACATCGCGCTCATTGACCTGCGTGAGCATATGGTGCAGGCCGTGGCCGAATTCGTGGAACAGGGTGGTGACATCGTCGTGCGTGAGCAATGGCGGCTTGCCGTCCACGCCGTCGGCAAAGTTGCATACCAGGTGGGCAATGGGGGTTTGCAGCGCGCCGGTGTCGGGGCGTAGCCAGCGGGCGCGTACGTCGTCCATCCAGGCACCGCCGCGCTTGCCGGTGCGAGCGGGCTGGTCCAGGTAAAACTGGGCGATGGTTTTGCCGTTTCTTTGCAGGGCGTAAAACTGCACCTTGTCATTCCACACCGGGGCGCTGTCTTTTACGATGGCCACTTCAAACAGCGTTTCGATAATTTTGAACAACCCGGCCAGCACCTTGGGCGCGGTGAAGTACTGCTTAACCTCTTGCTCGCTGAAGCTGTAGCGCGCTTCCTTGAGCTTTTCGCCAATATAGGGCCAGTCCCAGGCCTGAGGGTCTTTCAGGTGTAGCTCTTTGGCGGCAAATGCGCGCATGTCGGCCAGATCCTGTTCGGCGTAGGGCCGGGCGCGCTTGCCCAGGTCGCGCAGGAAGGTGATGACCTGCGCGGGTGAGTCGGCCATCTTGGGCACGATGGAGACTTCAGCGTAGTTTTTGTAGCCCAGCATTACGGCCTCTTCTTGCCGCAGCGCAATGGTCTCGCGCAAAATGGCGCTGTTGTCAAATTCGGGGCGGGCTTTGCCCTCGACTTCAAAGAGTTCTGACGCGCGGGTGGTGTTGGCCTTGTACAGCGTCTCGCGCAGTGCGCTACTGGTAGCAAACTGCATGATGGGCAGGTAGCAGGGCATTTTCAGGCTGAGTTTGTGCAGGCTGGTGTCGGGCGTGCCGTCTTTCTCACACTGCTTCTTGGCCGCCTCGCGTGCCGTGTGCACCACGTCGGCAGGTACTCCAGCCAGCTCGTCCAGCGTAGCGTAGTAGGCATAGGCCTCGGTGCTGTCCAGCGCGTTTTCGCTGAATTTTTGGCTAATCTCGGCTTGGCGCTCCTGAATGGCGGCAAAGCGTTCTTTGGCCGCGCCTTGCAGGTCGGCCCCGCCCAGTTTGAAGCCGCGCATGGCATTGCTGTGCGCCTTGGTTTGCTCGGCATTCAGCGTGGCCACGTCCATGGCCTTGTACTTGGCGTACAGGCGCTCGTCACTGCCCAGGCGGGTATAAAACTCGGTGATCTTGGGCAGCGCCTCGTTGTAGGCGGC
>JAYVJV010000299.1:0-14147 GCA_043769005.1 Polaromonas sp.
TGTTGGTATCAACATAGGTGTCGGGCGAATGGTATGAGTAAGGGATGGCTATCAGCGCAGCGAGATGCAACACGGCATCGCAGCCTTTCATAGCAGTGCGTACTCCGTTAGGGTCACGAACATCGCCAGAGAATACTTCGAACTTACCTTTAACATCCGCAGCACACCGGTCTAGCCAACCCCATGAGTTGAAAGAGTTGTAGAGTACAAAGGCGCGCACATCGTAGCCTCCACGTACCATGGCTTCGGTTAAGTGAGAGCCAATGAACCCATCGGCTCCAGTAATCAAAATCTTTTTTTTCAAGTTACTTTCCTAGTTTATGCTCTATGTAAATTAACGATCACCTCTGGACTCTGGGCAGGCCACTACAGTACAAAGTTCGATCAGATAAAGCCGGCTCCACCAGTGACCAAAATCACGTGAATGCCTTTGAGCTATTTTTTGAATTTCGCAAACTGTAGCGTACAAATACAAACAACAGCAACAGCAAACCAGTAGCGAATGTAGCCATGAGGGCTATCAGCCCCTTTTTAGGCTTACTCTTTCTTTCTGGAGCTTGGGCTACATCCAATATTTGGATTTTGTTGCCTTCCCTGGATTCATCTACTTTAGCTAGTTCGAACTGTTTGGCAAAAAGATCAAACAGCGTTTCGTAATACTTGTAATCACGAAAACGCGCTACGTAGTCACTATCATTTGAGGTGGATGCGTCGCCGGGCTTCTCTAGCTTGCTTAACTGGGCACGCAGGGCGCTTAAGTCTGCAATAGCTTGCCGGTACTGGGGTGCTGAGTCGGCCAAATAGCCACGCATGGACGAAATTTTTACTTCTTGTGCCGAGATCTCTGCCTGCATGCGTGCTACCGCTGCAACTGCGGTGGTGGGGTTGCTTTTGAGTGCGGAACTGTTGATGCCGGTGGAGCGCAGTGCCTGCTCTGCTTTGGTGAGCTTTTCTTTGGTGCCCAGCAACTGCGACTCAAAGAATGCACGGCGCTGCTGTGCCTCGGTTAACGCCAAGCGCTGAATAAGCGTGCTCAGCTCTTCTACCTGGGCATTGGCTAACTCGGCGGCAAACACGGGGTCGCGGTCATCGACTTCAATAGTAATTAAATTATCTTTACCGCTGCTGATGCGAGTACGGCCTTCTAGTGCAAGCCGGGCATCTGTTAACAGCTCTACCTTGTAACGCTCAATTAGCTTGAACCGCTCAACCAATTTGTCTTCGATACGGCGGCTTTTGAGAAAGGCGATGAATTGATCGTTAGGATTTTTTAAACCCGTTGCGGCACCCGCCAGCCCGCCCAAAGAGCCCAAGCTGGCCAAAAGGGAAGCTGATGCGCTTTGCTGTTGTTGAGGTGGCAAAAAAGTGGTGCTGGCGGTAAAGGTAGGAGGAATGACAAAGGTGATGCCCAATGCGATCAGCCCCACCAACAAGGGGCCAAGCACTAGCAAGAGCAAATTCTCTTTAATGACCTGAAGGATATCGATCAGATTGATTTCGTCAGAATCTTGGGCTGCGTCTGCGGGTAAGGTGGACATTAGCGATATAAATTAAACATTGGAAAGGGCTAGCAGGCTGTGAGGACTATTTACTGCCGCAATACCTTCAGCCCGGCAACTCCCAAGCCAAACTGGTACAAGATTGAAGTCCAGTCTTTGGCACCCTGGATGAACTTGGTATAGCCTGTGGTGCGATCGACCTTTTCGGGCACAAAGAGGGTATCGCCTGGGTACAAGGGTTTGGTGAGCACCGTGGTACCACGGCCAAACCAGGAGCGGCTGATGCTCAGGTCTGAGTCTACCGAACCGTCAGCGCGGATGATCATGGAGCTTTCTTCTTCGGCATCGCGGGTTAAACCGGCACGGTTAAGGTAGTGGCTGGCAAGTGCTTCGGCGCGATAAATAAAAGACGTTTCGGCCATGACAGCCCCCACCACGCCCACAAAGTCGGGCGCGTTGGGCACCACGATGCGGTCACCGTCTTCGAGTTTGATGTCTGGAAATACGGGGTTCTCGTGGCTCATTTCCAGGGCTATGCGGCCACTGGCTTTTAAGGTGCGCAACCGGGCCACTAATAAGCGCTGGCTCTGAACTTGTCCTTCCACCAGTGCAGCAGTTTCTGCTCGTGTGTTTTGCAGCAGTGTGGCAGATTGGCTGTTGATGTCTGCCTCCATTCGCCTGACGGCCTGGTCTAAATTGGCCTGCTGTTGGCGACGGGTAGATTCCCGGGCGAATACCGTGCCGTAGGGGAATGCATCACGCGCCAGGCCACCAGCGCGCTGAATGAGCTGGTTAAGTGTTTCGCCGGCGGTGAGCTGGTAGTAGCCGGGCACCTTGACCTCGCCTCCCAGGGTCACAAACTGCGTGCGTTTTTCTTGGGGTACCGGAACATCGTTGACACCAAAAATGGTGACTACGTCGCCCGATTGCAGCTCTAGGTTACTGGCAGGATCTTTGTCACGGATAGCGCGGCCCAAGTTGAAGGGGATGAGCACGCTACGCACTTCTTTGGGGTCTAGTCGCTCTACGACCGCATATTCCCAGTTGATTTCTTCTAGCAGATTTTTCACTTCGTTTATCACCCTCTCGCCTTTGATACCCGTGCCGGATTCAAATTGGACCATGGCGTTTTTGCGCACGTAGTAGTCGCTTTGGATCAGGGCTTCGCGCTCAGGGATTAAATCAGACACCCGCATACCGGGGCGAAAGGCATAGCGCAGGGGAGAGGCAACGTTACCACGCAGGGTGACGGCGTTGGAAAACTCGGGACTGATTTTAAAGAGGGTGACGACATCACCATCACGCAGCGTGCTGCGCAGGCCTTGGGCATCGAGCTTACGGTCTTCCACCGTGCGTGGCGCGCGGCCTTTGGAGGTGTCTATGCGTTCAACCAGTACTTTATGCGGCGTGGTCAATGACAGCACGCCGCCGCCATAGGTCAACACATCGGCCATGGGCTCCTGGGCAGATTTCAGCTCGTAAATAGCGGGCGCGTCTACGGCACCCAGCACGGCGACGCGCGGGCCTGCGGTGGGGATGACGATCACATCACCCGGCTGCAGCTGCGCATCGGCTGATTTGTCACCCTGGCGGATGAATTGGTACAGGTCAATCGTAGATACGATTCTGCCATCGCGTTTTAGCTGAATATTGCGCAGTGACCCATTGACCGATGGCCCGCCGGTTTCAAACAATGCACTCACCAATGTGGACAAACTCGATACCGTAAACACTCCGGGCTGGCGCGCCTGCCCTACCACGAAAATCTGGATCGAACGCAATTGCCCGAGTGTGGCGCTGAGCTGGTAGTTGGCGTAGGTTTTACTGATTTGGCTGCGCAACACCGACTCTAACTGCGAGGCCTTGGTGCCCGCCAGACGGAACGTACCTACCTTGGGTATGCTGATTTGGCCATTGCGATCCACCATGAGGCGCGCGTCGCCATCGAGCAAACCGTAGATTTGCACTACGACTTCATCCCCGGGGCCGATGACGTAATCCGTGGGTACCGGAATATTTTTAAGCGAGGAGAACTGCGAGCCGGAAAACAGGTTGTAGCCAAACAATGGTAAACGCCGCCCTGTAGAGGCGGCAACAAACTGCTGAAACTCGGTGCTGTCGGCGGATATGTCGCGCAGCGCGGTATAGGCACTATCAGGCTCTGCCCCGCCTTGGCCGGATGATGCGCGTACCCTAGCGGCATCGGACACGCCGGGCGCAGCGTTGCGTGCGCCGATGGTGGTGTCGGCTTTGAGCAATATATTGCCCGCAGGTAATGCGCTAGCAGCAGGCACGGTCGCACCGGCTCCAGTAGCTCCTGCACTGGCACCCACACCGGCACCCGAAGCGGCTCCTGCGCTGGGCGTGGCGCTGAAGATGGATAACTGGGCTGTAGCTACCGTTTGCCCCAAAAGAGCAGTAACACTGAGCAAAAGCGTAAGAAGTAAACGCATCAAATATCCTAAAGAATTACGCACTATGAGCCGTAATGGCAGAGCACCAGTGCAGCAAACTGGAACACCCGCTATTTTATTCAACCCTGCTGCACCACGTTATCGGCTGTTGGCACGGCAGCTTGCGTGCGCCGCACCAGAACCATATAGCTGATGTGGTACAGCGCTGAAAAAGCAGCGATCATCAAACACAAAGCCATGGGCGATGCGCTGTACAGCAGCACGCCCATCGTGGCAGGAACGGCAACGCACACCCAGATGGCTGGGGACACTGCGGCGTTTTGCAGATTGGGACTCCAATGGGAGAAATGCTTTCGGATGATTTGGGTTTTTACCAAACTATGCAAATGCAGGCCATCTGGCGCGCCGGGGGACTGGTTTTGCATTGCGCGTCGCACCACAGAGTACAGCACCTCAATCACCGGGTAGGCGAAGACCAAGAGACACACCCAAGGAGACACTTGGGGGTTGCGTACCAGTAGCAATACAGCAAGCCACGCCATGGCAAAACCCGTAAAGTAGGCTCCCCCATCACCCAGAAAAATTTTGCCCCAAGGGTAATTTAACAACCAAAATCCAGCGACAACCGCCGCCACCAATAAAGCAGCCAGTACCAGAGGTGTATCCCCCACCTCAAAGGCAATAGCTGCCAAGGCCAATAAAATGGTAATGGCCGCACCACTGGCCAAGCCATGAAAACCGTCAATGATGTTGATGGCATTGGCCACGCCGCCAATCGCAAATGAGGTGAACAGCAACGCAATAGGCAAGAACTTAAATGCCTCATCTACCCAGGGAATATCGAGCCGGGTTAAGGCCAAACCAGTCATTAAACAGGCAATCAAACCACTGGTCATGGTGGCAATCAGTCTGGGGATCACACCGACCTCTTTGGTCAGATCTTCCAAAATACCAAAGGAGAAGGCCGGAATGCCAGCCAAAACGATGGTTTTTAGTATCTGGCTGAGAGCAGCATCTTTCACAAACCACCAAGCCGCCACCAATCCCAGATAGATACCCAGCCCGCCGATGCGAGGTGTAGGATGGACGTGAAACTTTTGTACCCCATGGCTGCTGTCCATGGTCAGGTGGCCGTGGTATTTTTGTGTCAACACCACCAGAGCCGCTATGGACAATGAGACCAGCAGTGCCACCGCAAACAGCAGCCAGTTATCAGCAATCAAGGATAGAAAAATCAAAATTCTAGTACTTGCGTAATAATTTTTAACACTATCCCAACGAATTTAACTGATTATTTTAGAGTTTGCGCAGGCTACCGCAGTGTTCAAGGGTGCTGGCCCTTAACACAATGCTTGCGAAATCACGTCCTCAACTTCGGTGTCATCCCGAAGTTGTACAAGCTTTTTGCTTAAAAATTAAGTTAACTCAAGCTGGTAATGCTCCAAGGTAACCAATTTTTGTTGTCCTAAAATTTCAAGCAGTAGTTTAACACGCTGGGCTGAAACGGAATGCACTAAACCTTGCAAGGACTGTAGGCCATCGGCCCGCAGGCGCACCTTGTCACCCGTTTGAAATGGATTGCTTGGAGTCAGGTCGGCCCGGTTGCGCTCTTGCTCACAGGCGCGGATGCAATCGATCAGGTCTGGACGGACGGTGGCCATTTCAAAACCGAATGACACAATCGTACTCAGACCGCGGGTGGAACGGGCTGCCGCAATAGACTGGCGTGGATTGGTGGGTCTGAAAAATACATAGCGGGCAAACATGGGCTCATAGCGCACACTACCTGGCAGCCCCGAAGCGGGATCGATCTTGTCTACGGTTTTAAACAGAGGCAGGTAAGTCTCAAAAGCCTGCTGCTCAAGATTGAGCTGCGCCACCATTTCTTGGCGCGGTTTGGTATAGGCTAAAAACCAGGCGGAAGCTGTGGCAAGAGGGGCCTGGCCAGTGACTTGCGACTGCAAAAATTGCTCCATGACATTTCCTCTTAGAGGCTAGATCAACCTAGCCCTTCCCTTACTGACAATGCAGCGCCCAAACTGACCTGATTTACTTTTAACTTTAACAGTAAAGCAACAAGGAAATCAATGGGCTTTGTCCCAATTGTCCCCCACACCTACCTCGGCCAACAAAGGCACTTTAAGTTGTGCAACACGCGCCATCATGCGCGGTATTTCTGTTTTTACCCAATTTATTTCTATATCTGGAACTTCAAACACCAGTTCATCGTGCACCTGCATGATCATTTTGGTGCCGCGCTGCTCGGCATCCAGCACACGCTGCACCTCGTTCATGCTGAGTTTGATGAGATCTGCCGCCGTGCCCTGCATGGGCGCGTTGATGGCGGCGCGCTCGGCCCCTGCGCGGCGCGGGCCGTTGGGGCTGTTGATTTCGGGCAGGTACAGGCGACGGCCCAACACGGTTTCTACATAGCCCTTGGCTTTAGCAGACTGGCGGGTTTCATCCATGTAGCGCTTGACTCCGGGGTAGCGCTGGAAATAGCGATCAATATAGTTTTTGGCCGCCGTATTGTCGATGCCCAAATTACGCGCCAGGCCATAGGCGCTCATGCCGTAGATGAGGCCGAAGTTGATGACTTTTGCGTAGCGGCGCTGTTCACTGCTGACTTGATCGACGGGCACGCCAAACACTTCGGCTGCGGTGGCACGGTGGACATCCAGGCCCTCGGTAAAAGCGCTAAGCAAGGCTTCGTCGCCGCTAATATGCGCCATGATGCGCAGCTCAATCTGCGAGTAATCTGCACTGGCAATCACACAACCCGCTGGGGCGACAAAGGCTTCGCGCACACGGCGACCTTCCGGGGTGCGGATGGGGATGTTTTGCAGATTGGGGTCGTTGCTACTAAGGCGGCCCGTCACGGCCACGGCTTGTGCATAGTGGGTGTGAACGCGGCCTGTACGCGGATGGGCTAGCTGCGCCAGCTTGTCGGTATAGGTGCCCTTGAGTTTGGACAGGCCCCGGTGTTCCAAAATTTTGGCGGGTAGAGGGTAGTCTTCAGCCAACTTCTCCAGCACTTCTTCGTCGGTACTGGGCGCGCCGGTGGCGGTTTTTTTCACCACGGGCAAGCCAAGTTTGGTAAAGAAAATTTCACCAATCTGTTTGGGGCTGGACAGATTAAACGGCTGGCCTGCCAAGTCATGCGCCTCGCGCTCCAGCACTACGATGCGCGTGCCCAGCTCGTGGCTTTGCTGGGCCAGCATAGGCGCGTCGATCAGCACACCATTGCGTTCAATGCGGTACAGGCTTTCGCTGCTGGCAATCTCCAGCTGGTACACGCTGTGCAATTTCGGCTCGGCCTGCAGGCGTGGCCACAGAGCCAGATGCACGTCCAGAGTTTGGTCAGAATCTTCACACGAATACTCAGCCGCCTTGGCCACATCGACCTGAGCAAAGCCTATCTGGTGCGCGCCTTTGCCACACAGGTCTTCATAGCTGATGCCCGTGCGTCCGACATGGCGCTCGGCTAGGCTAGACAGGCCATGGGGCTTGTGCACCTCCAGCACATAGCTTTGCAACATGGTGTCGTGCACATAGCCCTGCACCTCGATGCCGTGGTTGGCAAACACATGGCGGTCGTATTTGATGTGCTGGCCCAGCTTGTGTTTGCTGGCATCTTCCAGCCAGGGCTGCAGCTTGGCCAGCACTTCGCCCAGAGGCAATTGCGTGGGAGCGTCGGGGCCAATATGGGCCAACGGAATGTACGCCGCCTCGCCGGGCATCACACTGAAGCTGATGCCCACAATCTGCGCCTGCATCTCGTTCAGTGACGTGGTTTCGGTGTCAAGGGCTGTCAACTGGGCGGCCTTAATTTTGGTAAGCCATGCGTCAAAAGTCTCCCAGGTCAAAATGGTTTCGTAGGCTTTGCTGATGGCCTGTGAGATCGCAGGGGCAGCGGGCTCAGACGGGTCATCAAACAATCCGGGCGCTGCTGCGGCTTGGCTGGCACTGTGCTTGCTGGCAGTTCGAGGAGCTTTAGAAGGCGATGCGTCAGCCGATGATGCGCCCAGGCTAGTGGCCAATCCTTTAAAGCCATATTTGGTATAAAAATCAATCAAAGCCCCCGTATCTTGTGCGTAAGCAGCTATTTTTTGTATAGCAACTCCATCCTCCATATGCGCCGATAAATCGCAGTCGGTCTTGATAGTCAGCAGCTCACGGCCCTTGGGCAACCAGTCCAGCGCGCCGCGCAGGTGCTCGCCCACAGCACCTTTGATATCGGCTGCATGCGCAACCAGATTGGCCAGACTGCCATACTCTGCCAGCCATTTTGCAGCTGTCTTGGGGCCCACCTTGGGCACGCCAGGCACGTTGTCCACGGTATCTCCCACCAGGCACTGATAGTCCAGCATTTGCGCGGGCGACACACCAAACTCTGCCGTCACGCCCGCCACGTCGCGCCGCTTGCCACTCATAGTGTCGATGATGGTGATGTGATCGTTGACCAGTTGCGCCAGGTCTTTGTCGCCGCTGGAAATAATCACCTCCTTGCCCTCCTGGGCCCCCATGCGTGCCAGGGTACCCAACACATCGTCGGCCTCTACGCCGGGCACCGTGAGTACGGGCCAGCCCAGCAGACGCAGCACTTCGTGGATCGGCTCGATCTGGCTGCGCAAATCCGGTGGCATGGGCGAGCGATGGGCTTTGTACTCGGGGTAGAGCGCATCGCGAAAGGTCGGGCCACTGGCATCGAACACGCAGGCAGCAAACTTTGCCGGGTATTGCTTTTTAAGCTGGGCCATCATGTTGATCATGCCGCGAATGGCTCCGGTGGCGGGGCTGGCAGGGTCGCCAGGCACGGCACGCAGATCGGGCATGGCATGAAAGGCGCGGTACAGGTAGCTGGAGCCATCAACCAGCAGCAGACGCCGCTCGGGGTCGTTGGGCGCAGAAACGGGGGGAGAAGAATCGGTCATAGTCCGATTGTCGCCCAAGCCTTCTACAATCGGGCACCCTTGGCCTGAACTTGTCTGGCCAGGCCCCATTTTGCAAAACCTTCATGGCCGTTTATACCGAAGTTCCGTTTGATACCGCTGCAAAGCTTTTTAGCGACTTACAGCTAGGCCAGCTTGGCAGCCTCACAGGCTGCAAGGGCGGCATTGAAAACACCAACTACTTTGCATCCAGCGACCTGGGCGACTACGTGCTCACGCTGTTTGAGCGCTTGAGTGCCGAGCAACTGCCCTTCTATTTGCATCTGATGAAGCATCTGGCACAGCGCGGCATCCCGGTGCCCGACCCGCAGGCCCATCACAACGGCGATATTTTGCTGAACGTGCTGGGTAAACCCGCCGCTGTGGTCAACAAGCTGCCCGGCACAAGCCAGTTGCAGCCCACTCTAGCGCACTGCGCTGCGGTGGGCGCGATGCTGGCGCGCATGCACATTGCTGGGCGCGACTATGCCCGTAGCCAGCCCAACCTGCGCGCCCTGCCTTGGTGGAACGCGACGGCACCCACCGTGCTGCCTTTTCTCAGCCCTGCCCAGACGGCGCTGATCCAGAGCGAGCTGGCTTTTCAAAACCATATCCATGCCAGCCCCGCCTACGCAGCCCTGCCGCGTGGCCCGATCCATGCCGACCTGTTTCGCGATAACGTGATGTTTGAGGCAGACACTCTCACCGGTTTTTTTGATTTTTATTTTGCCGGTGTCGATACCTGGCTATTTGACTTGGCCGTGAGCTTGAACGACTGGTGCATTGACCTCAAAACCGGGCAAAGCGATGCCAGCCGCGAAGCCGTCATGGTGCAGGCCTACAACGCCGCGCGCCCCCTGGCCCGGGCCGAGCGGCAGTTACTGCCCGCCTTGCTGCGCGCCGGAGCGCTGCGCTTTTGGCTCTCGCGCCTGTGGGACCTGCATCTGCCGCGTGATGCCGCCATGCTCACCGCCCACGACCCCAGCCATTTTGAGCGTATCCTGCGCGCTCGCGTGGCAGCACTCAACCACCATCCTGCACTATGAAGCTCAACATCGTTCCTGCGCGCACTGGCTTACTATGGGTCAAACTGGGTATGCAGGCTTTTTTTAAGCAACCCATCGCTTTGGGTGGCCTGTTTTTCATGATGATGGCGGCGATTTCGCTCATCGCCGCCCTGCCCCTGGTGGGCAGCCTGCTTGGGCTGGCCCTCATGCCCATGGGCACCCTGGGTTTGTTGCTGGCCACCCAACAGGCGCACAGCGGCACATTCCCCAAGCCAGCGGTGCTGGTAGCAGGCTTTCGCGGTGACAGACAGCGGATGCGCGCTTTGCTGGCGCTGGGCCTGCTCTATGCAGTGGGTATTTTGCTCATCATGGGGGCCACCTGGCTGGTAGACGATGGCAAATTTGCCCGCATGTATTTGGTCGACGGCCCGTTGAGTAAAGATCTGATGCAAGACCCCTCACTGCAAACCGCCGCCCGGCTGGCGTTTGCGCTGTACATCCCCTTATCGCTGCTGTTTTGGCATGCCCCGGCCCTGGTGCACTGGTATGGTCTGTCGGTGGCTAAAGCCCTCTTTTTCAGCCTGATTGCCTGTGTGCGCAACCTGTGGGCCTATGCCTTGTTTGCCCTGGTGTGGTCTACTTTGTTTGCGGTTGCCAGCATGGTGTTGCTCGTCGTGTTTACCGCACTGGGCTTAGGCGGTGCGGGTCTGAGCATCATCATCGCCCTGGCCATGCTGACCGCGACGATGTTTTTTAGTTCCATTTACTTTACTTTTCGTGATAGTTTTGTGCATGAGCTTCCTCCTATTGCCTCATCTGCCCCCATGCCTTGAACCATCAAGCATAATTTCAAACATCCTATAACCGGAGCTCCTATGGAACAGCACATTTTGCAAGGTCGCACAGAAGACGAAGTGACCTGGTACCAACGGCGCAGCTTTTTAAGCGCCGCTGCTGCCTGGACAGCGATGGGTGGCTACCAGGCCGCGCAGGCCCAGCAGCGCAGTAACGTGGTGGAGCTACAGGGCGATATCGAGATCAACGGGCAGCGCCTGCTACCCCAGCAATCCATTCAATCAGGCGATGCGATTGCTACCGGGCCAGGCAGCAGTTTGATTTTTGTCGTCGGCAATGCGTCGTTCCAGGTGCGGCAAAACTCGCGCTTGATTGTGCAGCGTGGCAATACCTTGAGCGTTGTGAGTGTGCTACGCCTGATTACGGGCGGTGTTGCCAGCGTGTGGGGCAAAGGGCAAAGCCGGCGCATCATCACGCCCACGCTCACGGTGGGCATACGCGGCACCGGGGTCTACACCGAAGTCATGCCCAATCAGGACAACCGCAGCTATTTTTGCAACTGCTATGGCGTGGTGGAACTTAACGCGGGTGCCGACCGCCAGGTGAGCCGATCGGACTACCACCAATCGTTCTGGGGAGAGGCCAAAGAGATTGTCGGTCGCACCATCACTCCGGCCAGCGCCTTGAACCATACCGATGAAGAGATAGAGTTTTTAGCCCGCCTGATCGACCAACGCACCACCTGGCAGATCATGGGCAAAAAGGGCAGCAAAGACGGTAGAGGCTATATGAGCGACAACCTGGATGGTGTGAACCCCGCCTCCGTTTATCGGCCATAAACCGTTGTGCGCATTTTTGGCGGCGCTGTAGCCGCTGATTGACCTGGCCAGTTCGGCCATTGCCTCCCAGCCCAGGCTATACCGGGGTCAATTTGGCAATGCTCAGCGCCAGCCACTTGATGCCGTGGCGGCCAAACTTGACCTGCGCCCTTGCGTCGTCTCCCGCCCCTTCCACGCTGATTACCGCACCCTCACCAAACTTGGTATGAAACACCTGCATGCCCGCAGCAATGCCGTGGGTGGGTGCTACCGCCTGTTTGGGCACGGGGCCGGATGCAAAACCGCCCTTAGCCCAATCATTACTAGCGTTAGCAGCTCCTGAATTTGTAGCGTATGACTGGCTGCGCCCGTTTTGCCCGTAGCCCGTGCCGTAGCTGGCCTGGGTATGGAAGCCCGAGCCAAAGCCGGCGTTTTTGGGTGTAATCCATTTGAGCGCGGCTTCGGGCAGCTCGTCCAAAAATCGGCTCTTGATGTTGTATCGCGTTTGCCCGTGCAGCATGCGGGTTTGTGCCAGGCTGAGGTACAGGCGCTTGCGGGCGCGGGTGATGGCCACGTACATCAGGCGGCGCTCTTCCTCCAGGCCGTCGTGGTCGCTCATCGAGTTTTCATGCGGAAACAGGCCCTCTTCCAGCCCGGTGATAAACACCGCGTCAAACTCCAGGCCTTTGGAGCTGTGCACGGTCATCATCTGCACCGCGTCTTGGCCCGCCTGGGCTTGGTTGTCACCGGACTCCAAAGCGGCGTGGGTGAGGAAGGCTGCCAGCGGGGACATGGTCTCGCCCGTGTCCTGGTTGACGATGCCAGCGGCCTCGCGGTCTGCGTCGGCTTGCGACTGCGCGCCTAATTGGGCGGCCTCGGCACGCGCGGAATTTACCTCTCCCATCAAACCCTGACTCGCCGGGCTCTGGGTTAGCTTAGGCGCATTTGCCACCTCGTCTACTGGCAGCGCCACCGCATCGCGGCCAAAGCCTTCCTGGGTCACAAAGCTCTCGGCGGCGCTCACCAACTCTTCCAGGTTTTCTACCCGGTCTGCGCCTTCTTTATCGTTTTTGTAGTGCTCTATCAAACCGCTATGGTCGAGTACCAGTTCAATAATTTCTCGCAGGCTACACCCTTGCGTTTTCTCGCGCAGCACATCCATTTTGGCGACAAAGCCGCCCAGACTGGCCCCCGCTTTGCCCGTCACCAGGCTCACTGCGTCGTGCAGCGAGCAGCCCGATGCACGCGCGGCATCTTGCAATTGCTCCAGGCTGCGTGCGCCAATGCCACGGGGCGGAAAGTTCACCACCCGGCTAAAGCTGGTGTCGTCCTGTGGGTTCTCCAAAATACGCAGGTAGGCCAGCGCATTTTTGATCTCGGCCCGTTCAAAAAAGCGCAGGCCGCCATACACCCGGTAGGGCACTCCGGCGTTGAACAGGCTGGTCTCTATCACCCGGCTTTGCGCGTTGCTGCGGTAGAGCACAGCAATTTCTTTACGCAGGTAACCGGGCTCGGTGCCCTGGTCGCGTTGCAGGTTTTTTACCTCGTCTACCAGCCACTGCGCCTCGGCGTAGTCGCTGGGGTTTTCCATCACGCGCACGGGCTCGCCGGGGCCTTGCGCGGTGCGCAGGTTTTTGCCCAGGCGCTTGGTGTTGTGGCTAATCAGCTGGTTGGCGCTGTCCAGAATATTGCTGAAACTGCGGTAGTTTTCCTCCAGCTTGATCTGGTGCTGCACGTTATATTCACGCACAAAATCGGCCATGTTGCCCACCCGTGCACCTCGAAAGGCGTAGATGCTCTGGTCATCATCACCCACTGCAAATACCGTTGATTTGCTACTGTTTTGAGAGCTGCTTACGCTAGTATCTATTGGGTTAGCGGCTATATGATGCCCCGAGAACATCTTGATCCAGGCGTATTGCAGCTTGTTGGTGTCCTGAAACTCGTCAATCAAAATATGCCGAAAGCGTCGGTTGTAATGCTCGCGAACGGAAGAGTTATCGCGCAGCAGCTCGTAGCTGCGCAAAATCAACTCGCCAAAATCCACCACGCCTTCGCGCTGGCACTGCGCCTCGTACAGTTCGTAAATTTCTACCTTCTTGCGGGTTTCGTCGTCGCGCACCTTGATGTCTTTGGGCCGCTCGCCCTCTTCCTTGCAGCCGCTGATGAAGTACATCAACTGCTTGGGCGCAAAGCGCTCTTCGTCCACATTGAACTGCTTGCACAATCGCTTGATCGCCGAGAGCTGGTCTTGCGTGTCCAAAATGGCAAACGACTGCGGCAGCCCGGCCACCTTGTAGTGCGCCCGCAAAAACCGGTTGCACAGGCCGTGGAAGGTGCCAATCCACATGCCGCGCACGTTCACCGGCAGCATGGTGCCCAGGCGCAGCAACATCTCTTTGGCGGCCTTGTTGGTAAAGGTCACCGCCATCATGCCGCCCGGCGAAATTTGCCCGGTTTGCAAGAGCCAGGCGATGCGCGTGGTCAGCACCCGCGTCTTACCCGAGCCTGCACCCGCCAGGATAAGCGCATGCGCCTCGGGCAAGGTAACGGCGGCGAGCTGCTCGGGGTTGAGGTTGTGCAAGAGCGGCATCGGGGTGGATGCGGCGGGGTGTGCAGGTGAGGCGGGGCGGAGATCGGGGGATACTTGCGAAAACATGGGTTGATTGTGAAGGCTGGGGCG
>JAYVJV010000300.1:0-9985 GCA_043769005.1 Polaromonas sp.
CGGCGCCAACACCGCCTGGGTGCCCAGCCCCACCGCCGCCACGCTGCACGCCATGCACTACCACCAGGTGGACGTAGCCGCGCTGCAAAAGAGCATGGAACAAGGCCACTGCAATGCACAGGCCGCCGCCCTGCTGGGCAACCTGCTCAGCATCCCCGTGGCCACCCAGACCAACTGGAGCGCGCAAGAAAAGCAAAACGAGCTGGACAACAACGCCCAAGGCATCTTGGGCTACGTGGTGCGCTGGATCGACCAGGGCGTGGGCTGCAGCAAAGTGCCCGACATCAACGGCATCGGTCTGATGGAAGACCGCGCCACCCTGCGCATCAGCAGCCAGCACATCGCCAACTGGCTGCTGCACGGCATCGTGCCGCGCAGCCAGGTGGAAGAAACCTTTAAACGCATGGCCGCTGTGGTGGACAAGCAAAACGCCGGTGACCCGCTGTACAAAAATATGGCGGGTAATTTAGCTACCTCGGCTGCATACAAAGCGGCGACTGATTTGGTGTTTAAAGGGCTGGAGCAGCCCAGCGGCTATACCGAGCCGTTGCTCCATGTTTGGCGGCTGAAGGTCAAGGCGGCTTGATCACTGCGGTCTGTCTTGCGTAAGTCAAGCAGTTGGCTTACGCAGATGCCTGCGGACTCTGCCCGTCGATATACAGCCACTGCCCCTGTTCGCCACGTACAAAGCGGCTGATCTCATGCATTTGCTGGGCTTTGCCGCCTTCTTTGTAATAGGCCACAAACTCCACCACGCCCGCGTCCGTGGAGGCCTGTGCATGGATCACCTGCAGGCCCAGCCAGGCGGTGGGGGAGAGCTCCAGGTCACTCGGTACGGTGCTGGTGTGCCAGGTGGCCAGCAGGTAGTCGAGCATGGCATGGCCCTGGGGGTTGTTCTGCGTGGCCAGTGCGTAGGCGCTGTAGCGTGAGCGCATGAGCTGCTCGGGGCTTGGGGCATGCTCGCCCTGGGCCAGTGCGCCATGCCAGATTTGGCAGCACTGCGCGTAGGCCAGGGGCGTACTGTCGCGCAGGCGGCATGGGCAGGGCTTGCTGAATACTATATTTTTCATAGCTGCTTACGCATATAAATTAAGGTCTTATGGCTTATTGCACAGTAAAATAGGGGGCTACAGCAGACCTGCGCGGCTTGCCTTAAAATTTGCACCATACAAGGAGCCTATTGATGACGACACAACTGTATTTTGCGCCCGGTGCCTGCTCGTTTGTACCGCATGTTCTGCTGGAGGCCTCTGGCGCGGCGTTTGAACCCACACTGGTCAAGCTGCACAAGGGTGAGCAGCATAGCCCGGACTATCTGGCCCTCAACCCGCGTGGCCAGGTGCCGGTGCTGGTGGAGGGCGCGGTCGTGATTACCCAGATATTGGCCATCGTCACCTACCTGAACGACAAGTTTCCCCAGATGCACTACCTGCCCAGCGAGCCCCTGGCCAAGGCGCAGGTATTGCAGACTTTGGCATGGATGAACAATACGGTGCACCCCACGTTCACGCATATTTTTATGCCGCAAAAATTTACCGACAAACCTGAGCTGCATGCTGAATTAAAAAGCTACAACACCCAGTTGTTTGCCCAGCAATTGGCAGATATCGAGGCGCTGGCAAGCCGGATGCTGGTGGGTAGCGCGTCGTATCTGGGCGGGGCTCATCTGGGGCCGCTGGATGCCTACAGCCTTACGCTACTGCGCTGGGGCAGTATGGCTGGCTTGAACCCCGAGCAGTATCCCCGCCTGTGGGCCCATGTGCAAAAACTCGCTACGCTGCCCCCCCTGGCACGGGTGATCGAGCGCGAACGCTTGCAGCTCAATTTGTACGCGCCTGCCGCTTAGCCTGCGCGTAATCTCACTGCGCCGATTTGACTAGCCGTCGGTGGCGTGGCTAGATTTTAGAAAATTTTGCAAAGCGCAGGGTAAAGCGCGCACCCGGAGCGGGTGCGCGGGGCATGGTGTCGTCGATGGTCAAGCTGGCCTGGTGCTGTTTGGCAATCTCGGCCACGATGGCCAGGCCTAAGCCGGAGCCATCAGCCTCCTGGCCTAGCGTGCGATAAAACGGCTGCAATACCAGTTCGCGCTCGGCTACAGCGATGCCTGGGCCGTTGTCTTCGACTTGCAGCACCACCACGCCGCCGTACGCATCGGTCAGCACCCTGACGGTCACGATGCCGGGACGCTCGACACTGGAGGGGCTGTAGTTGATGGCGTTGTCGATTAAGTTGCGCACCATCTCCTGGATCAATGTGGCATTACCCAGGATCTGGGTGGCCGGGTCGCCAAGCTGGCTGCTGTCGGCCCCTTCGTAGCCCAGGTCGATGTGTTTTTCCATGGCGCGGGGCAGGCAGTCTTGCACCACTTGCACCGTCAATTGCGCCAGGTCACAGGCCTGCATAGGCACGGTCTGGCCGCTAGCCTCGGCGCGCGCCATAGATAGCAGCTGGTTGACGGTGTGCGTGGCGCGGATGCTGGAGCGGCTGATCTGCTTGAGCGACTGCTTCAAGTCCATCTCTTGCGTGCCTTCGCGCAGTGCCAGCTCGGCCTGCATGCGCAGGCCCGCCAGCGGCGTTTTCAGCTGGTGCGCGGCATCGGCCAAGAAACGTTTTTGTGCGGCGATGGACTGCTTTTGCCGCGCCAGCAGGTCGTTCACCGAGGACACCAGGGGCACTACTTCAAAGGGCACAGTTTTGTCGTCTATCGGGCTCAAGTCATCGCTCTTGCGGGCGCGGATGCGGTCTTCCAGCTCGCTCAGTGGTTTGATGCCGCGTACCAAGGCCAGCCAGACCAAGAACACCGCCAGCGGAAAAATCACAAACTGCGGCAGCATCACGCCTTTGACGATCTCAGTAGCCAGGGTGGAGCGCTTCTCCAGTGTCTCGGCCACCTGGACCAGTACGGGCTTGGCCTGGGGGACCTCCGGGTTGTCGACGTACACATAGGCGATACGTACATTGAGCCCGCGCATTTCGTCGTCGCGCAGCTTGACCTTGCCGGGCTCGATTTTTTCCTCATCGCTGGGGGCGGGCATGTCTTTCTCGCCGCTGAGAAATTCGCCCTTCAAGCCCAACACCTGGTAGTACACCAGGTCGGAGTCGTCGGCGCGCAAAATCTCGCGCGCGGGGGCGGGCAGGTTGAACTGGGCGCGATTACTTTGCACCGTCACCAGCTGCGCCAGTGCCTGGGCGTTAAAGACCAGCGCCCGGTCAAACGGCTTGGTCGCAATGCCCTGCGCCACCACCCAAGTAAGCACCAAGCTGATCGGCCACAGCAAGAGCAGCGGCGTAAGCATCCAGTCCAGGATCTCCCCAAACAGGCTGCGCTGCTCACGCTGAAAGAGTTTCATAATTTACGCGCAGCTCGCGTTGTGGCAAGCGTGGGGGCCACACGACGCAGCGCCGGGCCGCCCCAAGCAAGGAGAGCCCCCTCGGGGGGCAGCGCAGCACACGCAGTGGCAAGCGTGGGGGCCATTACCTCAGCTCGGGATTTTTTCAAGGCAGTAGCCCAAACCGCGTACGGTAGCTATGCGGATGGGGCCCTTCTCTATCTTTTTGCGCAGGCGGTGGATGTAGACCTCGATGGCGTTGTTACTGACCTCTTCACCCCACTCGCATAGACGCTCGACCAATTGGTCTTTGCTGACCAGACGGCCCGAGCGCACCAGCAGCACTTCCAGCAGGCCCAGCTCGCGGGCAGACAGGTCGATCATCTTGCCGTCAATCGTGGCTACGCGCCCGGCCTGGTCGTAGTGCAACGGGCCGTGCTTGATCAGCGTACTGGCCGCGCCCACACTGCGCCGGGTGAGAGCCCGCACGCGGGCTTCCAGCTCTTGCAGGCTGAAGGGTTTGGCCATGTAATCGTCAGCACCAAAGTCCAGACCCTTCACGCGCTCGTCCACGCTGTCGGCGGCGGTGAGGATCAGCACCGGCAAGGTGGAGCCCCTACTGCGCAGGCGCTTGAGCACCTCCAGGCCGTGCATTTTGGGCAGGCCCAGATCCAAAATCAGCAGGTCGATTTCTTTGTTGGTCAAAAGCGCCGCCTCAGCCTGCGCGCCGTCGGTCACATGGTCTACCGCTGCGCCGGAGCCGCGCAGGGTGCGCAGCAGACCATCGGCCAGTACTTGGTCGTCTTCGGCTATGAGTATTCGCATGGCGTGTCTTTCGGGTGTGGGTTGATTTTAAGGCTGTGTGCGACGCTTCTGCGCAAGTGGTCGCTTGGTGTCTCGCTCGATGTTTCGCTCGTTGTGTCTTTCGGCACGCATCCGCCCTGTCTCTGACCTGGCGCGTCTGCGGCTCTCAACGCATGTCGGTGTAGGCGCGCGAATAGGCCTCCAGCCCCATGCCCACCACCTGCGCCACTTCGTTACCTACCTCTTGGCGAAACTCGTCGCTGGCTTGCGCTACCGCATCTTCAAAGGCTATGAGCCATTGCAAACCGTTGGGGGTAAAGCACACCAGGCGCGCGCGTGCATCGCGGTGGTCAGGCGTGCGCGCCACAATGCCCCAGGCCTCGCACTGCGTCACCAGGTCGCCCATGGCCTGCTTGCTCATGCCCGCCGCCTCGGCCAGGTCGGTGAGTCGCGAGCCTTGTAGCGCCACATGCCGTGTGATGTGAATATGCGCCGCACTCACCTGACCGCGCGCCGCCAGGTTAGACAGTGCCAGTGGCACGGAGATGTTGTGCGCCATCAGGGTCAGTACGCGGGCATCAAAGCGGCGCAACGCCTCGCCCAACAAACGGCCCAAATGGGACTGTCGCCATGAATCGTTGGCTTGCGGCGACGGCGCTGGAGTAGAGGGAGACATGGTGTATTTTAATCATGTAAACTGACTAAAATATCGCTTGTTTTGTTTATCAGCTGCATTTACAGTACTGGTTATGCGAACAGGCTGTATGCACAACTTGGCGCTGGAATTTATCTAACCCATTGTTTATTAAAGGAATTTACCCATGGACGCTCAAGTCAAAGGCAGCAAGATCGACAACGCACTGTCGGCCAACACCGAAAAATCCAAAGCCCTACAAGCAGCTTTGGCCCAAATTGAGAAGCAGTTTGGCAAGGGCACCATCATGCGCCTGGGTGAGGGCGAGGTGATTGAAGAGATCCAGGTGGTCTCTACCGGTTCGCTGGGGCTGGACGTGGCCCTGGGCGTAGGTGGCCTGCCACGCGGCCGGGTGATCGAGATCTACGGCCCAGAAAGCTCGGGCAAAACCACCCTCACGCTGCAAGTCATTGCCGAGATGCAAAAGCTGTCTGGCACCTGCGCCTTTGTCGATGCCGAGCATGCGCTGGACATCCAGTACGCGCAAAACCTGGGCGTGAATCTGCAAGACCTGCTCATCAGCCAGCCCGACACCGGCGAGCAGGCGCTGGAGATTGTCGACAGCCTGGTGCGCAGCGGCGCGGTCGACTTGATTGTGGTGGACTCGGTAGCGGCGCTCACGCCCAAGGCCGAGCTGGAAGGCGAGATGGGCGACAGCCTGCCCGGCCTGCAAGCCCGGTTGATGAGTCAGGCGCTGCGCAAGCTTACCGCGCACATCAAAAAGTCCAACTGCATGGTGATTTTCATCAACCAGATCCGTATGAAGATTGGCGTGATGTTTGGTAGCCCCGAGACCACTACCGGCGGCAATGCACTCAAGTTCTACGCCTCGGTACGGCTGGACATCCGCCGCACCGGCACCATCAAGCGCGGCGAGGAGGCCATTGGTAACGAGACCAAAGTCAAGGTGGTCAAAAACAAGGTTGCGCCACCGTTCAAAACCGCTGAGTTTGATATTTTGTTTGGCGAAGGCATCAGCCGCCACGGCGAGATTATCGACATGGGTGTGAACGCCAAGGTGCTGGAAAAATCCGGTGCCTGGTACGCCTACAACGGCGAAAAAATCGGCCAGGGCCGCGACAATTCGCGTGAATTTTTGCGCGAGAACCCGTCGCTGGCGATTGAGATTGAGAACAAGGTGCGCGAGTCGCTGAACATTCCGCTGATTTTGGTGGAAGGCAGCGAGCCAGAGGTTAAAACCAAGACCAAGCAAACCGCATAATGTATGCCATTTAGGCCACTAGCCCAATCTACCCTCAGCCTCAAAGGTCGCGCCTTGCGCGCACTGGCGGCCCGCGAACATTCGCGCGCTGAGCTAGAGCGCAAACTGGCCCACTTTGAGACCGAACCGGGCGAGCTGGCCAAGATACTGGATGAGTTGTGCGCCAAAGATTTCATCAACGAGCAGCGGGTTGCCGACTCGCTGGCCTACCGGCGCGGTGCCAAGCTGGGCACCGCCCGCGTGGTGCAAGAGCTCAAGGCCAAGGGTGTGGATGCGCAGGCCGTGCAAGAGGCTAGCAACGCCCTCAAAGCCACTGAATTCGACCGCGCCTGCGCGGTCTGGCGCAAAAAGTTTGGTGCCAACGCAGCAGGCGCAGACCGCATGAAGCAAATGCGCTTTCTGGCCAGCCGGGGCTTTGCGCCCGAGGTGATCCGGCGTGTGGTGGGTGGGGATGTGCAGGAGCGTGACTAGCTGCGCCCGTTCAACGCGCCGCACAAGCCCGCAAAGCGACATTGCCCAACGCTGCCTTGAGCGGCTCAAGCTTTTCCCGCAGCGCATCATCCACCGCAGGCAGGCGCAGTACCTGGCGCTGGCTGGCGGTTTTCTCTTGCACTACTTTGGCGGTGCGCACGCCTTGTTTGTTCAGCGTGGCCAGCGCCTGTGTAGCCAGCGCCTGTGTCTCATGCCCGCCCAGCGAAATACCAGGCTCCAGGCTGGCGCTTTGCAAGGCTTCAAAGCTGACATCGAGCTCGCGCAACTCAGACTTCTTTTTGGCCAACAGGTCAGCGTTGGCGTATTTGCCCATATACACAATCCAGCGGCCGGGTACGTCGATGGTGTCCAGGGCCCAACTGCCGCTGGGCAGTTTGCTGGCGGCGCTGCGCACCCTGGCAGCCAGTGCATCGTCTAGCGCGGCGCTTTGCAGGCACTCGCTGGGTTTGGTGGTGGCCACGGTGGCTGGGGGCGCGCTGTTAGAAGTGGCGGCTGAGGTGGCGGTAGCGGTAGCCGGGTTACTTGTGCCCGCGCCTTCGCTGCGGTTGCCCAGCAGGCGCAGCGCATCGGGCTTGATCTGCGCTTGCATGCGCGCAGGCTCGGTCTGCACGGCAGGCGCAAAGCCAAGCACGGTCAGGTAGCGCTGCGACCAGGCAAAGTACAGCCCGTTGGCCAGCAGCAAAAGGATCAAGGTCAGGCGAAGCATGGGTTGGCCTGCATTCTAAAGCGGGACAGGGCGCACGCTGACCTCTGAGCTGCGTATGTGCTGTAGGCCTTGCGCGGTGTGCAATAAGAGCGCGCCTTGATTGTCTACGCCCTGCATTTCGCCAAACACCGCTGGGGGGGACGCATCGCCCAGGGTCTGAGTGCCAGGAGCTAGCGGGGCAAACGCGGGTTCAGACACGGTGACGTGGTGCCCGCGCAGCGCGTCGCGCGCGGCAAAGCGCACGGCAAAGGCGGCAAAACCTTCGTTCTCAAAGCACAACAGATCGCGCAGCAGAGGCAGGGCCACCTGCTCCAGGGCTTGGGCAGGGTGGCAGCTGGGCAGCAGCTCTTGCAGCCAGGCCGGGGGCGTAGACAGCCCCGCAGCAGGCCGGGGCGCGATGTTAATGCCTACGCCCACCACGGCGTAGCGTTGCGAGCCGACGCTTGCAGTTTCTATCAAAATGCCAGCCAGCTTGCGGCCCTGCCACCACAGGTCGTTGGGCCATTTGATGCGGATGTCTGGATGCAGGCTCTCGGCAATGCTCGTCCCCACCGCCAGTGACAAGCCATCCCAAGTCTGGGGTTGCAGCAACAAGCCGAGCGAAAACGTCAGCGATGCGCCGTGTGCAGGCAGGGCTACAGCGGCCTGCGCTGCGACTGAGTGCGTAGCGCCAGCCTGCACGGCATCGCTGTGCCAGGCCCGGCCCAGACGGCCCTTGCCTGCGGTTTGGCGCTGCGCCACCAGCAGGGTCGGCTCGCTGCGGCCTGCGCGGGCGCGGCGCATCAGCTCGGTGTTGGTGGAGTCAATCTCGGGCAGCACCTCGATGCTCAGACCCGCCAACGAAGGCGCTTGCAGCGCCATCGCGGCCTGCCAGATGTTTTCAGCGCTGGCGTACAGGCTGGGGGCAGGCGGCTGCGTCATAGACTGGGTTCAGGCATATGCGCAAGCACAGGCAAGCACAGGGCGTGGGCGCACTCAGCGCGTTTTGGGAGCCAGCAGCGTGCCCCGGCAGTTTTTGGTGCCGCACCAGCAGGGGTAGTCGGCCTTGAGCTTTTTGGTGTAGGGTTCGTCAATGACCAGGCCGTAGTCATAAAACAGCTCTTCGCCTGCCTTGATATTGCGCAGGGCCTTGATAAACACGCGGCCGTCCACTTCGTCGGCCTCGCAGCTGGGCGTGCAACTGTGGTTGATCCAGCGGCTGGAGTTGCCGCCCACCTTGGCATCAATACAGCTACCATCGGGCAGTGAGAAGTAAAAGGTGTGGTTGGGGTCTTTGGGGTCGTGCGGGTGGCGGCGCAGGGCTTCTTTCCAGCTAATGTGCTCGCCGATGTATTCAATCAGTACCTGGCCTTCGGCGATGGGTGCCACGGCAAACACGCCGTTGCCGTGCACACCGGACTTGCGGGTTTGGATAAAACGGCCCGCCTTGGGCTTGGCAGCGGCGGCAGGCTTTGCCGAAGACTTGGTTTGCGGCTTGGCTAAGGGCTTAGAGGCGGGTTTGGAAGACGGTTTGACTGATGGTTTGGCTGGTTTGCTAGACTTGCCCGCAGTTTTTGTTTTTAGAGGAGTGCGCGTGGTTTTAGGCATGGACCGAAAAATTTGGTATGGTGAATCATGTGCGCGCATGTGTGCGTGCGCGTGTGCGCAGGTGCGTGCGCGAGACCTGCATTGTAGTGGGTCGCAGAAGTAACTTGAAGTGAAGAGCGTTTATGAAAACTTTAATCATTGCCGAAAAGCCCTCCGTGGCCCAAGACATCGTGCGTGCCTTGACCCCCAATGTGGGCAAATTCGAGAAGCACGACGAATACTTTGAGAGCGACACGCACATCGTCAGCTCCGCTGTCGGCCACCTGGTAGAGATTCAGGCCCCCGAAGAGTTTGACGTGAAACGCGGCAAGTGGAGCTTTGCCAACCTGCCCGTCATCCCCCCGTACTTTGACCTCAAACCCGTGGACAAAACCAAGACGCGGCTGAACGCCGTGGTCAAGCTGGCCAAACGCAAAGACGTGGGCAACATCGTCAACGCCTGCGACGCGGGCCGCGAGGGCGAACTGATTTTCCGTTTGATTGAGCAGTATGCGGGTGGCAACAAGGGCGGCAAATATGTGCCCCTGGGCAAGCCCATCACCCGCCTGTGGTTGCAAAGCATGACCCCACAGGCCATCCGCGACGGCTTTGACACGCTGCGCAGCGACAAGCAAATGCTGCCCCTGGCCGATGCCGCGCGCAGCCGCTCCGAGGCCGACTGGCTGGTCGGCATCAATGGCACCCGGGCCATGACCGCCTTTAACTCCCGCGATGGCGGCTTCTTTTTGACCACCGTGGGCCGCGTGCAAACGCCCACGCTGGCCGTGATGGTCGAGCGCGAAGAGCAGATCCGCAAGCACGTCTTTCGTGACTACTGGGAGATCCACGCCAGCTTTTTGAGTGAGGCGGGCGAGTACCCGGCCAAGTGGTTTGACCCGAAATGGAAGAAGGGCGAGGACGCAGAGGCAAAAGCAGATCGCATCTGGAACGAACGCGATGCCCAGGCGATTGTCGATGCGGTGCGCAGCAAGTCGGCCACCGTTACCGAAGAAAGCAAACCCACCACGCAGGCATCACCCCTGCTGTTCGATTTGACCAGCCTGCAGCGCGAGGCCAACGGCAAGTTTGGCTTTAGCGCTAAAACCACTTTGCAGCTAGCCCAAAGCCTGTACGAGCGCCACAAGGCGCTGACCTACCCGCGTACCGACTCG
>JAYVJV010000301.1:0-16137 GCA_043769005.1 Polaromonas sp.
TCGAACCCACGACAAACGGATTAAAAGTCCGCTGCTCTACCAGCTGAGCTAAGGTCCCACTTATCACTTGCGTGAAGCCTCAAATTATAGCCTGAAAAAGACCCTGCTGTCACCTGCCCGGGGGCTGCGGCGTTTATTTTTTAGCCAGCTCGTCCAGCACCCAGCCGGCGGCGCACATACCGAAACTGGCCGTCACAGCGACGACCGAGCCGTAGCCATGGCAATTAAGACTGCCATCACCTTCTACTGCGCAGGATGGGTCGGGTGGAGCCACGCTCTCGGTGCTGTACACACACCACAAGCCCATACGCTTGTCACGCGGGGCGGCGTGCTCCCGACGCAGGCGATAACGCACTTGGGCCAGTAGCGGGTCATGCGTGACATCGCTGATATCTGCAATGGCGAGCTTGTCGGCGCGGCGCTTGCCACCAGCAGCGCCAACAGCGATCATCAACATTGTGGCTTGGCCGCGCGTCCAGGCAGCCAGCGCCACCTTGGTTTTCACCTGGTCGCAGGCATCTATCACCGCACTAAAGCCAGCGTGTTCTGCCATAGCCTGCCAGTTATCTGGGGTGGCAAATGCTTCAATGCAAGTCACATGGCATTGCGGGTTGATCTGACCAATACGATCACGCATGGCATCCACCTTGGCCATGCCAACGGTGCGCGTCTCGGCATGGATTTGGCGGTTGATATTGGACTCGGACACTTGGTCAAAATCAACTAAAGTAATGCGCCCTACCCCACTGCGCGCCAGCGCCTCGACGGCCCAGGAGCCTACGCCACCGATGCCCACTACGGCCACATGCGCGGCGCGGATGCGCTGTGCGCCCTGCAGACCGTACAAACGCTGCAAGCCACCAAAGCGGCGCTCTGCATCAACATCCGGGGCCAGCAGTGATGCAGCGGCAACGTTCAAACCATTCGCTCCAGGCGCCAAATTTGATACTTCAAAGCGGTTATGGAGCCCGCAAAAATTGCGCAAACAGCTATAAAACTCGTAGCAGACAGTGTAGAAATGCCAGTCAAACCCTGACCGATGGTGCAGCCCATGGCCGTCACACCGCCCACCCCCATCAACACGGCACCGAACAGATGGTTGGCCACATCTTCGACACTGCCAAAGCCTTCCCAGCGAAAACTGCCAGTCGCTACAGCCGTCACCGCTGAACCTGCAATCACGCCCAAGACCGAGACGATACCCAAGGTCAGTACCTTGCTCTTGTCGCTGAAAAACAGCAGCCAGTCCAGCACATAAGCTACAGGGGCTACAAAACTCAGAGCCTCGGCGCGGCCCGAATTAGTCGTCAAGAAAGCTTCTTGCAAAGTGTCTGGATGTTCGGCTACATAGCCCAGTTTGCCGCTCACCCACCACATGAGGACAGCGATACAACCCAGCCCCAAACCAGCCAGCAGATTATCCAGCGTCCAAAAATCTTTGCGCAGCAATGTCCACAGAACCAAACCGCCACCAATAATCAGTGCCGTGACCAACTGCGCCCACTTATGGGATATGCCAAACAAGCCAGCAGACAATGTGGATAAAGCACCAGGCGCTACGGTCGCTATAGCAAAATGATCCACGGTAGCCACCCGCATAACCGCCGTGATACCCTTGAGCGTCGCAAAAGCGGCCAAACCCATGACGATGAATACCACCACAGATTTAAGGCTGCCCCCCCCAATACGCACCAGGGTTTTGCTGCCGCAGCCCGAAGCCAATACCATGCCAAAGCCAAACAATGCCCCACCGACCAAGGCTGACAACCACAGGACACGGCTGGACGCATAGAGCGTTTTACTGGCATCCACCTGGCCCCACCAGACCAGAAGCGCAAAGCCCAGCATCGCTACGCCTGCCGCTAGCGCCCATTGACGCATGCGTGACCAGTCGCCGATATTGACCACGTCGCTGACCGCGCCCATGGTGCAAAAATGCGTACGCTGCGCAATCGCACCAAACAGGAAGGACAGCAGAAAAGAGGCCCAGAGTACCTGGGTGCCCAGGGTGGTGATGTCAGAGGTTTGCATACCCCGATTTTACGGGGCTTCGGCAAGCAAGCTTGCAAAACGCAAAGCTATTTCAAGCGCGCCAGGCGATCCTGTGCTGCAAGCGCGGCTTCACTGCGCGGGTAGACAGTGATCAGATCACTCAAAGTTTTGCGTGCTGCCAGAGTATCTTTCATCTCGATCTGACAGTTGGCAATCGACAAAGCCGCTTCACTGGCTTTGGGATGGTCAGGGGCGGTAGCGATCATGCCGCGAAAGTTATTGACTGCAGAGGGATAGTCGCGCAGGGCGTATTGCGAGTTCCCCATCCAGAACAGGGCCGAAGGGTTGTAGCCACTTTGCGGGTAGCGGCGCAAAAAGTCGCCGAAGGCTGCCTGCGAAGCGACAAAATCGGGCTTGCGAAAGAGGGCAAAAGCAGCTTCAAAATCGCGTTTTTCTGCTGGTTCAGCGTTAAATTCGCGGCCATCGACGTTGACTTTCAGAGGCTCGAAACGACGCATACGCTCGTCCACCCCCTGTACCAGGTCTTTTTGACGGCGCTGCATATCGGCCACATCGCGGGTCAATTGCTCGCCCTGGCCACGCATACTGGCCAGCTCGGCGCGTTGAGTCTCGATCTGGTTTTGCAGATCCAGAAGACTGCGTCGCAGAGTGGCATTGCCTTCCTTGAGTTCCTTGATCTCATCGGCCTGGCGCTGGATCGTGGCATCGGATTTTTGAATAACGCCATCCAAACGTAAGGCTGCGGCATCACTGGCTTGTTTATTGACATCCACCTTTTGGCGCAGCTCAAGAATGGCTTTGCGAGCCTCCTCATCATCAAACAGCCCCGCATGGCTTGAAAAACTGGTTAAAACAACCGATAGCCCCACAAATACGTGCGTAAGCAGCTCGCGAAAAGATAGCATAGTAGTATTTTCAAAATAAAAAATGGTTTAACGGTAATTGATCTCGGCGCGGCGGTTCTGCGCCATGCTGGATTCATCTGCACCCGAGGTGGCAGGTTTTTCTTTTCCAAAGCTCACAGCCTCTATTTGACTCTCGGTAACACCCAGTAGGGCCAAGGCGCGGCGCACCGCTTCAGAGCGTTTTTGACCCAAGGCCAGGTTGTATTCACGGCCACCGCGCTCGTCGGTATGGCCTTCGATAGCCAGTTTGCGAGCTTTATTGACATTGAGGAATCTGGCATGGCTGTCAATGGCAGCTTGAAATTCTGGCCGGATGGCATAGCTGTCGTAATCGAAATAAATGATTTTGGCGGCATTGGCTGGGCCCGCAGCTCCCGCCTGCGCACCATCCACCATAGCCGCCTGTACCGCGCGTTGTCCCAAATCAGTGCCAGCAGCGCCGCTGGCAGCAGCCGCTCCCGTCGTACCTGTAGAGCCTGCTGTATTGCCCAGCCCCGAGCTGCCAACAGCAGTTGCTTCGCCGATCACTTTACCCGAACGGTCTTCCACTGCCACCTCATCCAATCTAATGGGTGTAGAACATGCAGCCAATACAGATAAAACACAAGCAGCTACTAAAATCATAGCAATTCGATGCCGCAAGCCAGCCTGTGCCATGGGTTTGCCGTGAATCAAATTAGTCTGCGTCATATTGCATCTCCTGTTAAATAAACCATCGCACTGCGTCTTGCGGACACACTACTTTTGAAACGGGCCCCACTGCGGCTCGCGAATATCACCGCTTTGCGCACCCAAACGGGCCTTGATGTTTCCATCCAGGGTGGTGGTCATCAGCGCTTCGCGCCCACCTAGCCGGGTAGCGTACATAATTAATTTGCCATTGGGTGCAAAACTGGGCCGCTCATCGCCCGAAGTGTCGGTCATGGGAGTGGCGCTGCCTCTCCCGAGTTCCATCACATGCAACTTGAACGCACCATTGACACGCGAAATGTAGGCCAAGTTGCGCCCATCAGGACTGATGGCTGGTGATATGTTGTAACTGCCCGTGAAGCTCACCCGCTCAGCACGTCCCGCCGCCTCGCCTCCAGCGGACATGCGGTAGATTTGCGGCGAGCCACCCCGGTCGCTCACAAAATAAATAAATTTGCCGTCAGAGGAATACACAGGTTCGGTGTCGATGCTGTTGGATTGACTTAATTTTCGCGGCTCCCCCCCATTGCTGTCCATCCCATAAATTTGGGAGGCACCGTCGCGGCTGAGTGTCAGGGCCAATGTCCGGCCATCTGGCGACCAGGCGGGAGCACTGTTGGAGCCGCGAAAGTTGGCCACCAAGCGCCTGCGCCCTGTGGCGACATCGTGCACATAAACCACGGGTTTGCGCGACTCAAACGACACATAAGCCAATTGCCCGCCAGTGGGCGACCATGAGGCAGAAATAATCGGCTCGGGACTGGCCAGAGCATTTTGCGCTCCCTCGCCATCGGCATCGGCCACCCACAGGTTAAAGCGCGGCCCAGCTTTGCTCACGTAGGCAATGCGGGTTGAGAAAACCCCTTTGTCTCCGGTCAGTTTTTCGTAGACAAAATCGGCAATACGGTGCGCTGCCAGGCGCAAGTCACCGGCGACCACTGCATAGCTTTGCGCACCCTTCTCCAGCGAACTGACGGCATCCCATAAACGAAAACGCACATCGTAGCGCCCATCGGCCAGACGGCTAATGCTGCCCGCCACCAGATAGTCCGCACCCTTTTGCCGCCAGGCACTCATCTCGGGCCGCGCCGCCTCGTCCAACGCAACGCCCGTAGCATCAATCTGCTTAAATTGCCCACTGCGCAGCAAATCTGCCATGACAATGGCCCCTATTTTTTGCGGCGCGATGTCGTCCCCCCGAAAAGCCGCTACGGCTATCGGGTACTGCGTGATCCCCACACCAGAAATTTCAACTCGCAATTGCGCCCATGCGCTACTGGTCAGTACCCACAAAAAAACCAAGAGCAAATAAGAGCGGCTTGGCACTGCAAAGCTTGAAAATCGACATGAAACTGCGCGTTGATTCATACAGGTATCTCATCCAAATTATTCATGGGATATATTTTTCCACTTATCTTGCCATAGGGACTGGTGTTGCAACTCCACCGCTTTGGCATAGCGGTAAAAAGTGACTTCAAAATACGACAGTGCGATCACAAAACCAGGCCAGCCATCCAAAAACCCACGTTTGATCAGCCAATGCTTGCAAAACGCCCACGATGCATGAACCAAGGCCTTTGCGTAGCTGGAGTCCGCTTGACGCGGTTTCGTAGCGCCTAAGCTGGAATAACGGTTCATCTTGGCTACAGATTCTTCCAGATTTTTGAATGGTAGCTGCCAAATGGCCTGCTTCAAATGGCCCACGCTTGTGCCTGGTGTCAACTCGTAACCTTCATGCACGGGACTGGCTTCGTAGCGCATGGCAGTTTTACGAAACAATTGCGGTTGGCGATAGTTCGGATACCAACCGGAATGTTTGATTTCACGGCCTAAAAAAAAGTTTCTGCGCGGCACAAAATAGACCCCATGCTGCGCCTGGTTGAGCGTTTTGCGCAATTCCTCGACGGACGCAGGTGTACAGCGTTCATCAGAATCCAGGCTAAATATCCAATCATGGCTACAGGCCTGGATGGCGGTATTGCGCAACGCACCAAAGCCTTCAAATTTGATCTGCACCACCCGTGCACCCAATGACTGGGCGATCTCGGCGGTACGATCGGTGCTGTATGAATCCGCTACGATGACCTCATCCGCCCAGCTCACACTACGTACTGCGTCGGCGATTTTGGCCTCTTCGTTGAAGGCGATGATGTAAGCTGAAATTTTGGTCACGCGGTTGTTTTCTCCAAGCTTGCAAAGCATAGCAGATGCCCGAGCTTTCATCAGCCTACCCTGACACTCCCCGTCAAGTTCAACCAGATCTGAGGACAAGTTCACTACAATGCAGACTACGCATTTTCATACCCCGCTATAGGGCTTACCACCCGCGTAGCTCCAGAATGACATTCAAAACACCTTCAAAGAACACGATGCTGGCCTGGCCTGTCTATGGCTTATGCGCATTTCTCCCTCTTTCCATTGCAGGCGTAGCCGTTTTTAAACTGATCTGCTTGTTAACAGGCTTGGCGGTCTTGTTGACCTGCCTTGCCCAAGGCAAGACAGCCGCTCATTTGCGCAATGCGCCGACAGTGATCGCGCTATTGATGCTGGCCGCGTTGACACTCAGTCTCAGCTACACCTCGGTACCTCTGACTGAGGCGGTCAGCGCACTGACCAAATACGGCAAACTTCTACTCTTACCGGCCATCGCTGTACTCATCCGAAGCCGGCAACAGGCCGTTGTTGCACTGAGCATCTACTTCTTGGCACAAAGTTTTGGAATAATCACTTCTTGGATGCTGTATTTTGGCATCCCCCTAGCGGGAATCTCTGCCGCACCGGGCACCATCACCGTAGCGTTTTCCAGTTCTTTAGACCAGGCCATCATGGCAGCAGGTTTCACTGCACTGGCATGGCATTTGCGCAAAGATATCCCGCTACGGTATGGTGATCCAGTTGCTCTCGTATTGATAAGCCTGACTATTTTAAATGTGCTGATCGTACTACCTGGGCGCACTGGTCACATTTGTCTTCTGGCCGTCCTCAGCATGCTGGTATGGTGGGCTGTACCGCGCCATTACCGCCTGTTGGCCTTACTGATGCCGATATTGATTTTCGTTCTGGCATTGCAAAGCTCCCCACGCTTCAATGAGCGCTACTCCCAGGTCTTAGTGGAAGTAGATACCTATCAAAAAAATGGTGGCGTTGCACAAAGCTCTTCTGGAGATCGTCTGAACTACTGGAAACGCTCCATCCAGGCCATAGCCCAGCAACCTTTGCATGGTCACGGCGTAGGCACTTGGCAGCAACAGTATCTCAACCTGGAAAACAACCCTGCCCTGCGCAATACATTTACCGTTCGCAATCCTCATCAGGAGTATCTGTTTTGGGGTGTCCAGCTCGGTATTCCTGGCATACTCCTTTTGCTCGCCTGGATGTTGAGTTTTATGCTTTCTACACGCAATTTTACTATTGACCCACAGCGCGCAACTCTGTCCTTGCTGGTCGTTTTTATGATCGCTTGTGGACTAAATTCAGCTTTGTTCGATGGTTTTTTAGGTGACTATTTCTGTACCCTGTTCGCGCTGATGCTGGTGTTGGGGCATCGCTCCAAGATGCCTGAATAAACAGCTATAGCATTTTTTTGCGTTGCAGCTGAGCATGATGTTGAAAACGCTGGGCAAATTCCTGCGCTGGATATTTTCACCCTTGATAGCAGTGCTTGTGCTGTTCGAAGAATGGGGTTGGGTGCCGTTGTCAGACCTGCTCTCGCGCCTAGCACGTTGGTCTGTTTGGGCACGTATCGAATCTGCCATAGTACGCCTGCCACTCTGGGGTGCACTCATAGTGTTGCTTGCACCCACGGTGACCTTAATACCCATCAAGTTATTGGCACTGTATTTTTTAAGTCGCGGCCAGATTGTGGTCGGAGTCAGTATTTTGATCAGTGCCAAGCTGCTAGGCACCGCGCTGCTCGCCCGTCTATTCCAGGTCACCCAGCCCGTGCTCATGCAATGGCATTGGTTTGCGCTGTGGTATCCACGCTGGAAGGCCTGGAAAGATACTGTGATAAACCAGGCGCGTGCATCTGCCCTGTGGCGCATGGGGCGCAGTATGAAAAATAGCTTACGTCGTTCCATGCGCAAACTGTGGTCAAAATAGTTTGCGTTATCGAAGAATGTAGTGCAAACACGTAGGGTTTTTACGCTCAATGCCCGGTGCGCCCGGCACGATACTTCGTTACAACGCAGACTCTGTCTTAATCTATTACATCTATCCCATGTTTGCCCAATTCCTCAAACCCGGCGACAGCCAGCCCCGCTTAGGCTTTGTTATTGCCAGCCAACTGGTTGACCTGAGCCTTGCTGCACCCTGCTTGCCGCGCGATTTGTTGGCCTTGATCCGTGAAGGCGACGAGGCTCTGGCCCAAGCCGCGCAAGCGGCCAAGTTAGCCCCCGCCTCTGCCCACCTGGCCCTGAACGCCGTGCAATGGCTGATGCCCATCAGCCAGCCCGGCAAGATCATCTGCCTGGGCCTGAACTATGCCGAGCATGCCAAAGAAGGTGGTAACGCACCGCCTACCTACCCCAGTTTTTTCCTGCGGGTCAATTCGTCTCTCATGGCGCACCAGGCACCGATGGTTCGCCCCAAAGTGTCAGATAAGCTGGACTACGAGGCCGAGCTGGCCGTCATCATTGGCAAGCGTGCACGCCACCTCACCCCCGCCAACGCCCTGCAAGCCGTGGCAGGCTATTCGTGCTTTAACGACGGCTCGCTGCGCGACTACCAGCGCAAAACCACGCAGTGGACGATTGGCAAAAACTTTGACGGCACCGGCGCTTTTGGCCCCGGCATGGTGCCCGCCAGCGCCCTGCCCCCAGGTGCGGCCGGTTTGCACATAGAGTCGCGCCTGAACGGCAAAGTCATGCAGAGTGACAACACTGGCAACAAGATGTTCCCCGTAGTGCAAACGCTGTGCTGGCTGAGCGAAGTGATGACGCTGGAGCCCGGCGACGTGATCGCCATGGGCACGCCCTCGGGCGTGGGTTATGCGCGCACACCGCCGGTGTTTATGAAGGCGGGCGACCGCATTGAGGTGGAGATTGAAGGCATTGGCACCCTGGCCAATACGGTGGTGGACGAAGCCTAATCAACGCCTAGTCAACGGCCAATTAGCCGAGCAGCGCGCCCACTGCGTGCCATACGCCTAGCGCAAGCCGGCTCTGCTGCGCAGCATCAAAGCGACCAGCACCAAGCCGATGCCCACAAAGGCCACAAACGACCAGTTGGCTATCGAGCCGCCCAAAAAAGTCCAATCCACCTTGGAGCAATCGCCGCTGCCTTTGAAGATCATCGGAATGGCCCGCTTGAGCGGAAAAGTCTCTACCATGCCGTAAAAATCGCGCCCGCAGCTCACCACCTCGGGCGGGTACCACTGCAAAAAGCTCTGGCGGGCGGCCACAAAGGCACCCCCTGCGGCAAACACTGCAGCCAAACCGGATAACGCTTTTTGCCCCCCATTTGCGGCCTGTTTTTTACCGCCAATTAAGCCGCTAGCCCAACAAAATAGAGCGCAAGCAGCTACTAAAATAAGAGCATATCGCTGCACAATGCACATCGGACACGGCTCCAGACCCACCCCATGCTGCAGGTACAAGCCGAAAGCCAGTATGCCTATGCAGGCCAGAGCGATCCAGCCGCAGCCTTGGCGCAAACTCAGGTTTTTCAGGTAATCGAGCATAGGGGTGAAGGGTAAGAGACAATAGCGGTATTGGACACGCAAAATCAGCACAGGTTCTCCCTGGCCTTTGGACTATTTTGCTATCTGCTTATACACATTCAACCACATAAGGACACGACGATGGCACGCATGGTCAACTGCATCAAACTGGGCAAAGAGGCTGAAGGCATGGACTTTCCGCCCTACCCAGGCGAGCTGGGCAAAAAACTCTGGCAACAGGTCAGCAAAGAGGCCTGGGCGGCATGGATGAAACAGCAAACCATGCTGGTCAACGAAAACCGCCTGAACCTGGCCGACCAGCGCGCCCGCCAGTACCTGGCCCGCCAAATGGAAGCGCACTTTTTTGGCAGCGGCGCGGACGTGGTACAGGGCTATGTGCCGCCCACTACGCCTGCGGCGTAACGCAACAAACACAGACTACCCACTGCGGCAACCCGCTCGGCAAGCAGCTCCTGGCAAGCGGGTTCAACGCTGTATTTGTTAGTCATTTCAGGCTACAACCCAATAAAATATAGCGTAAGCAGCTATGAAAATAATAGTAGTTGGGGCAGGCTTGGCAGGTAGCGCTGTAGCCTACGCGCTGGCCAGGCGGGGCTGCAACGTTACCGTGCTAGAGGCCGCAGCAGGCAGTGCCAGCACTGCGCCGTCCGCCGGTTTGCCAGTCGCCCTGATGGCGCCGCACCACTCGGCAGGTGACAGTGCGCTCTCCCAACTCAGCCGCCTGGGGCTTGCGGCTACTACCACCTCCGCCCAATCCCTGCTCATCCAGGGGCAAGACTGGCAGCGCTGCGGCGCTTTGCAACGCGCTGGCAAGCTGGGCCCGCAGGCACACTGGTTTGCCGATGCCGCCTGGGTCAAGCCCGCCGCGCTGGTAGCGGCCTGGCTGGCTCACCCGCGCATCACGATGCACTACAGCGCCGCCGTGCATCGCCTGCAGCGCGCCCCGGGTGCTGCAAAAGGGTGGCAAGCCCTCAGTGCCCAAAGCAGCGTACTCGCCGAGGCCGATGCCGTGGTGCTGGCCAACGCCGTCCAGGCACAAACCGTATGGGCCCATACGCAGCTGGGCGACGATGCGGTCGATAAAAAACCCCTCTTGCCACTGCACCAAGTAGCAGGCCAAGTGGTCGTAGGCCCCTGGAGCGCCGCCTGGCAAGCCCTGTGGCCCAGCCTGTTGCCCGAGCTGGAGAGCACGCGCACCGCGCAGCCCTTCAGTGCCGACACCCCCTGCGCCATCAACGGCAACGGTCACTTCATCCCTGCCGTGCCCTGGGGTAGCCCCCAAGGCAGTGGCGGCCAGCAAATGTGGCTCAGCGGCTCGACCTACGAGCACGACGTGTCCACGCCATCCGTTACGCCCTTGGGCATCGAAGCCAACCTGCAGCGCTTACAGCAACTCATCCCAGCCGCAGCAGACCTGCTGGCAGCGCAGCAGCGCGCAGGCCAACTTTCGGGCTGGGCCGGCAGCCGCTGCACCACGCGCGAGCGTTTGCCCATCGTAGGCGCATTGGCCCCCCTCCATGCGAGCGGCATATACGCCTGCACCGCCATGGGCTCACGCGGCCTGAGCTTTGCAGCCTTATGTGGGCAGCACATGGCAGACATGGTGACGGAGACGGTTGAGTCGCCTCTGCCACTGCACCTCCACCGTGCACTCCATCCGGCAATCTGAACATTCGCATAGAATATACCCATATTTTAAAATATGGGTGCCCATATGAAAACCACTTTAGACATTTCCGATCCACTGTTTAACTCGGCCAAGGCCCTTGCCCAGCAAAGCCACACCACCCTGCGCGCCTTGGTGGAAGAAGGTCTGCGCCGCGTCCTCAGCGATAGCCGCAACAAAGCCAAAACCGCCTTCAAACTCCAGGATGCGCGGGTGCGCGGAAAACGCATATTGATTGCAGACCCCCGTCAGTGGCAGCAAATGGAAGAAGACCACGTCACGGCACGCGCTATGAAGCCATTGGCTTGACCGCCCATGGTTGCCGTCGACACCAATGTGCTGGTATACGCCCACCGCGCTGAATCCGCCTTCCACACCGCCGCCTACGCCTGCTTGCAGCAGCTGGCCGAAGGCGGCCAGCCTTGGGGCATCCCCGTGAGTTGCCTGCACGAGTTTTTAGCCGTTGTCACCAGCCCCAAAATTTTCAATCCCGCCAGTAGCTACGCGCAAGCCCTGATCCAGGTGGATGCCTGGCTTGCGTCACCTACCGCCCAGGTGCTGCACAGCGGCTTGCAGCACTGGCACGTCTTGTCAGACATTACCCGCAAAGCCAAACTGCAAGGCGACCAGTTTCACGATGCCCGCATAGCGGCCATTTGTATCGAAAACAGCGTGTCGCTGCTGTGGAGCGCAGATCGGGATTTTGGGCGCTTCAAAGGATTAAAGACGGTCAATCCGTTGGTGTAAGGCATCGGCAGCAATACCTGGCTCGCATCCTATGTCGAACAAAAAAACTTGCTTTAAAAAAATTCCCATTTCTTTAATTTCTCTATTGACAGAAATAAAAGACAGATTTATATTTCAAACCAAGAAAGCCAAACAACCATGCAACTGAGCCAAACCAGCCAAAAATTCATCCTCCACTGGGGTGAGATGGGTACGCGCTGGGGGGTCAACCGCACGGTGGCGCAGATCCATGCGCTGCTCTACCTGACGGGCAAGCCGCTGCCCGCCGATGAGATCGCCGATACGCTGAGTGTGGCGCGCAGTAACGTGAGCAATTCCATCCGCGAGCTGCAAGCCTGGAACCTGATCAAGCTGGTGCATGTGATGGGCGACCGGCGTGACCATTTTGAGGCCAGCACGGACATCTGGGAGCTGTCGCGCACCGTGATCCGCGAACGTAAAGAGCGCGAGATCATGCCCACCATTGACATGCTGCGCGAGCTGCTGAACCACCCCGAAATCATGCTGGACGGCGTAGAGCGCGCTAACCGCGTGCGTGAAATGCTGACCATGCTGGAGACCATGACGGCCTGGAGCGACGAGATGCTGCGCCTGGACACCGAGACCTTGACCAAGGTGCTCAAGCTGGGTGCCAAGATTCAAAAACTCATTCGGGGTGATGTGCTGGGCGGCAAAACCGCCAAGCCCACAGCAGCCCAAGCGCAGACCGATATGCAAGCCATGGGCTCGGTCATTGGGCCATGATAGTCGCCCTTTTTTTACCTTAATATTTCTGTTTAGACTGAAATAACTGTAATTAAGAACCAAGGAGTAAACCGTGATCACCGTCCTATTCACCCCCTGCCATTCCAGCGCCTTGGTTCTGGGCAAACCACTTTGGATGCGTATGAACCGCGCTTTGGCCTGGGCACTGGTGGTATCGCCCGTGGTTCAAATTGTGCTGCGTACCGACCTGGCCAACGGCTTGTACTTAGACTTGGCCATATTGATCGCCCACAGCGCGTTATCAATCGCCCTGTTTGGTCTACCCAAAAACAAAGACCCGCGCAAAACGGCGTGGACGCGGTGGGTGGGCTTGCCAGAGCTGGGCATGTCACCACGCAACCAGTTTTTGCTGAGCGGCTGGCGCATAGTGCTTAGCAGTTTGTGGTTAAGCGCCCTGCCTTGTGCCATCTTTGCTTGGGCTTGGTTAAGCACTGCCGCACCGCCACTACACGGCTGGAGCGTGGGGGTGGGCACCCTGGCCCTGCCGCTCTTGTTTTGCCTGGCGACATTTTTCTGGCTGCAATTGCAGTACAGCCTGTTGACCCACCTTAGCCGGGCTACCGAATACGCCCTGCGGCGCTGGGGCTGTGCGCAAAGCGCTACGCCTTTGGTAGCGCGCGTTGTGGTGGCGGTGTTTGTGTACAGCAGCATCGTCAACCTGTTCAGACCTTTATGGAGATAACACCATGGCTACCGACTACCCCCTGACTTTGCTCTACGACGGTGCCTGCCCCGTCTGCAACCTGGAGATGGACAACCTGAAGGCGCGCAACACGGCGGGGCTGCTGCGCTTTGTCGATATCTCGGTGCCCCAGTTTGATGCCGCGCCGTATGGCGCGAGCATCAAGGAGATGAACGCCCTGATCCATGCCCAGCGTCCCGATGGCTCGATGGTGGTGGGAGTGGAAGTGTTTCGCCTGGCCTATGGTGCAGTGGGCTTGGGGCATGTGACGGCAGCAACTGGCTGGCCAGTGCTCAAGCCCATAGCCGATGCCGCCTACGCCGTGTTTGCGCGTAACCGCTACGGCTTTTCAAATACTTTCATGCCGCTGCTCGAAGGCCTGCGCAGTTGGCGTGCGGCTCGGCGTAGCGCGGCGCAGGCCAAGCAAGTGGACACGGTGGCGCAGGCCGCCACAACGGCGGCAAGTGCATGCCACAGCGCGCACTGCGAAGCGCCCCCGGTTTCCCCGGCTGCATCCGTCACCGTTTCGACCGTCAGCCGCACTACGGCCTAAATCCATCTTCACCACCCTAAGGAGCACACCATGAAAATCATCGTTTTTGGCGGCGCAGGCCTGCTGGGCCGCGCCATTGCCACCGAGCTGCGCAGCCACGGTCATCAGGTCATCACCGCAGGCCGCACCGGCTGCGATGTGCAAGTGGACTACCGGTACGACCACACCCGCGAGCTGTTTGCCGCCGTGGTGCGCGGGGCCGACATCGTCGTCAACGCCGTGGGCATCTTGATGGAACGTGCCGACAACCGCTATGACACGGTGCATGTGCAAGCCCCCAGCGCCCTGTTTGCCGCCTGCGCGCAGGAGCGCGTGGCGCGCATCGTGCACATCTCGGGCCTGGGCGTGGGCACGGGCATCCTCGGCGGCTACATGGCCAGCAAACTGGCGGCGGAACAAGCCCTACAGGCATGCAGCGTGGACTACGCCATCGTGCGCCCGGCCCTGCTGGTGGATGCCGCCTGCCCCAGCACCCTCCTGTTCCAATGGCTGTCCAAACTGCCCGTCATCGCCCTGCCCGGTCTGCTGCACCCCGGTGCATCGCTGGTGGCACCGATCCAGGTGCAAGACGTAGCCGAGGCCGTTACCCGCATCTGTGAATACCCCAAAGCCCTGCGCCGCACCATCGAACTGGCGGGCTCCGAGGCCATGCCCTACCGCGAGATGCTGGCACGCTATCGGCTTGCCGCTGGCAAAGGTGCTGCGCTGTGGTTGCCACTGCCCTGGTGGCTGATGAAGTTCACCGCCCTGCTGGCCACGCGTCTGCCGCAAAACGTGTTCAGCATTGACACCATGCGTGTGCTGCAAGCGGGCTGTCTACCGGACCATAACGAGGCCTTGTACTGGCTTCGTCACATGCCAAAACAGGCTGTAGCCCAATTAAATATAGCGCAAGCAGCTATTAAAAATGTAGTGATTGGCTAGTACACTTGGTCGAAGAGGAGTCAAACCATGGATACCCATTCTGGCGTACCACGTATGCAAACCCACGCCCAGACCAACGCCGTCGAAGGCACGGTGCGTTGGTCACCTGTTAAATCCTTGTGGCTAATCGCCATGACCTTGGTGGCGCTCTTGGGTGGCGCATTCACCTTGGCTTGGGACACCGCAGCGGTATTTTTGATCGGCTGCGCCATCACCCTGTGCTTGGGCCATTCACTGGGCATGCACCGCAGGCTGATCCACCACAGCTACCAATGCCCCCTGTGGCTGGAGTATTTTTTTGTGTATTGCGGCACCTTGGTCGGTATGGCCGGGCCGCTGGGCATGGTGCGTACGCACGACATGCGCGACTGGGCGCAGCGCCAGCGCCATTGCCACGACTATTTTGCCCACCGCCAGAGCTTTTGGCGCGATGCGTGGTGGCAGTTGCATTGCGAATTGCAGTTGGCACAGCCACCGCAGTTTGTACCCGAAGCACGCATTGCCACAAGCAAGTTTTACGCATTTTTAGAACGTACCTGGATGTGGCAGCAGTTGCCCATCGCCATCGCGTTATATGCGGCGGGTGGCTGGGCCTGGGTGGTGTGGGGCGTGTGCGCCCGGGTCGCCGTGTGCGTTACGGGGCATTGGCTGGTAGGCCACTTTGCCCACCGCCATGGCCACCAAGACTATTGGGTGGACGACGCAGGCGTACAAGGCCACAACGTCGGCTTGGGTGGTCTCAATGGTCTGCTGACCATGGGCGAGTGTTGGCACAACAACCACCACGCCTTTCCCGGTAGCGCCCAGCTTGGCTTGCATGCCGGGCAGCCTGATCCGGGCTGGTGGGTATTAATGATGCTGGAGCGGTTGGGTTTGGTGTGGTCAATTAAATTGCCGCACGATTTACCCCTACGACAACAGGTACGAACATTAAAAACCAACACTGATATTGAGGCCACATATGGAGCCTAAATTACCCAACGAGTTTTCTTTGCCAAAACAGCCACCACCCCATGAACACCTCGCACCAAGCGTAAAATTTCCATTTCGAGGTTGGTATCCCTTTTTAGCTGGTGTGTTGGGCGGCATCCTTTTGCGACTCTTTTTTTCTGGTGCACCAGGAGGACCCTGGTCAGCCATGACGGGTACTTTTATCTATATAGCGCCAATGCTAGTGGGTGCAATTACGGTGTATGTGGCAGAAACCATTGAGCGACGAAAGTGGACATACTATTTTTGGGCTCCGTTCGTTGCCAACTGTTTTTTCGTTTTAGGCACTTTGGTCATCATGATTGAAGGCTTGATTTGTGCGATTGTGATTGTTCCCATGTTCGCGATGATTGGCACCCTGGGTGGCCTGGCTATGGGCATAGTCTGCCGCGTGACCAATTGGCCTAGACGAGCCATTTATAGCCTGGCAGTACTACCCATTGCACTGGGATTGGGTGGTGACCATCTGCCCACACCCAACGTTCTCAGCTCACTGCAACGAAGCGTCGTCGTGCATGCGCC
>JAYVJV010000302.1:0-3334 GCA_043769005.1 Polaromonas sp.
GGAAAATTGCGCATTGGTAGCTGGGTTATTGGTGCCCATGGCGCAGGTTTCGCTCATGCCCCAGCCCTCGATCATTGCGCAGCCAGTGGCATCCAACCAATGCTTTGCTGTGCCCTCAGAAGCTGCCATGCCACCTGCTTGAGAGACGCGGAGCTTAGAAAAATCTACCGATTTGAATTGTGGGTGCTGTAGCAACGCATTAAATAGGGTGTTGACAGCTGGAAGCATGTGGAATGGCCGCTTTTTGAGCACGTCGATAAACTTTCCGAAATCACGGGGGTTCGGTATCAAAGTCATGTGAGAGCCTGACCGGATAGAAAGCAGGCAAATACCCAGCGCGAAGATATGGTAGAGGGGCAGGGCGGCTATGGTGTTGATCTTGCTGAGGTCGCCAATGTCTTTGAGTGCTGGTGTAAACCATGCCTGCGCTTGCAAAATGGCGGCAATCACATTGCGATGCGTCAACACTGCGCCTTTGCTAAGTCCTGTTGTTCCACCGGTGTATTGTAAAAAGGCAATGGAATCCAAGTCAGTGCTGGTGGGTTTGAGTGCCATGCGCGTGCCGTCTGCAATGGCGCGGTTGAACGGTGTCACGCGGATGCCGCCATCCAATGGCAAGCTGTAAGCAGGCACCATTTTGGCCAAGTGCCGCACTGCAAATGTGAGCCATGTACCATACCAAAAACCCAGCAGATCGCCCATGGATGCGACAACCACCTGTTTAATACCAGTATTGCCGATGACTTGTGCCAACGTGCCTGCGAAGTTTTCAAGAACCACAATTGCGCTGGCACCGCTGACTTTGAGCTGGTGCTCTAGCTCGCGAGCTGTGTAGAGGAGGTTCACGTTCACGCAGGTGTAACCAGCGCGCAAAATACCAGCCATAGTGACGGGAAATTGCGGGATATTGGGCAACATGATGGCCACGCGCGCACCAGACTCCAAGCCTCGGCTTTGTAACCACGCCCCTAAGGCCGTGCTGAGACTGTCGCATTGTCCGTAACTCATCCAACGCTCCATGCAGACCGTCAGAGGGTTGGATGCGAACTTTTTGAAGCTTTCATCAATCAAGGCTGTCAAGGAGCGAAATTGCTCAGGATTAATGATCGCTGGAACGCCTTCTGGATAGCTGGCAAGCCAAACTTTGTCGGTGGATGTGGTCATGAAATTCCTTAATAACAAGATAGGAATTGTGCGCGACATACAGCAGATGTGTGCTGGGGAATTGCCCTAGGTAATGGCTAGCTAAAAGACCAAAACCGCGTTAAATGCAATGAAAATGCAAGCCAATGTCACGCAAATGACAGGAGCTCAGAGAGTTCTTCGATTTGTCGACTGGAAGACGGATGCGCAAGCAGCGAAAATTCAAAGAGACGGTTGATCCACTGCGATTCGCGCGACTCAATGCAGGATAAAAAATGCACACAGGCTCCCTTGCTGCGGCGCATAGATGCAAAGGTGTCGAAGCCAGTTTCTAAAAAGCGCTGCAAATCAGCAAGCCCCGCAGCGGCTGCGGGGCCGCGCATCATTTTGAGCATGGTGCGCAGGCCAGGAGTGCCCGTGAGTTTGTCAAGAGAATGGCCAATGCCAAGCGCCAGAGCGAGTTGCTGGCGGCGCAGTGCGGGCTGACCCGTGGTCTGCCAAGCTGTGGTGTAGCGGATTGCGGGTGCTAGGCTTTCAAGTGCAAGCCAAGACCTGCCCATAGCATCGTCTAGGGTTTCACTCAACGCGTGTAAGGCTGCCAATTGGGTGGCGGTGTGCACGACAGAAGCGGGAAACAAGCGCTCAAGTGTGCTGGCAATGCGAGAGAACTGCGCGTCACGTTGGCTGAAATCGCGTGTGCCGTACAGCTCGTCTAGAAAAAAACGCGTGGGAGATGCAAATTGCGCAGAAGCAAGCAAATCGGCATAGCTGCGCGCGAATCGACGTGATTGCAAGGACTTGACCGCCAATACTGCGGCAGCTAGATCTGGTGTGCCAACCTGAGCAGCCCGCAAGCTGTGAACCGTGGCCATATGGCTGCGGATGTCGGTGGGTGGGGCAAGAGTGGGCTGCATATAAACCCCAAGTGTATCTAGGTGAAAAGCTCTAGCCCACGCGCGTTGTGCCATGCCATCATGCGGGCATGCAAAAAAGACATTTTTTAAAGCTTGGTATGGCGAGCGCAGCTGCTTTGGCGCTGGTGGGAGGTGGCTTGGCACTGGTAAGCCCTGGCCTGACCGACGGCAAACTCAGCAGCGCAGGGCAAATGGTATTCATGGCCGTAGGCAAAGCGGTGTTGGATGGCAGCTTACCAAAAGAGCGAAAAGCGCAGAATACTGCACTTGCTGGCATGCTCAGCCGTATTGATGGACTGGTGGCGAGCTTGCCAAGGCACGCGCAGTCAGAACTATCCGAGCTATTGGCCGTGTTGGCATCGGGAGCGGGCAGGCACGCTTTGGCGGGTCTGTCGCAAGACTGGACAGGCGCTAGCGTGGCGCAGGTGCAGGCAGCGTTGCAAGAGATGCGCACATCGTCGCTGGCGATGCGCCAGCAGGCCTACCACGCGCTGCACGACATAGTGGGTGGCGCGTATTTTTCAGATCCCTCCACTTGGGTGCAGTTGGGTTACCCCGGTCCAATGAAAATTTAAGAATTTGAACTTTGACAGTAGAAAAGACAAAAACGATGAGCAGTTTGAAAGACCCGATCAAAGACGGATTAAAGCGTGGCTGGAAGGTGTATGGCGATGCATTTGGCCAAGCACCAGCCAGTATTACCTGCGATGTAGCCATTATTGGCACGGGTGCAGGGGCGGGTGTTACCGCCGAGATATTGACCAAAGCCGGCTTGAGCGTAGTGATGGTGGAAGAAGGCCCGCTCAAGTCCAGCAGTGATTTCAACCAAAAAGAATCCGAAGCCTACCCCGAGTTGTACCAAGAAAGCGCTGCCCGCAAAACGGCAGACAAGGCCATCAACATCCTACAAGGCCGGTGTGTGGGCGGCAGCACCACAGTGAACTGGACCAGTTCTTTTCGCACGCCAGCAGGCACGCTGGCCTACTGGCAGCAGCATTTTGGCCTGACAGACTATGGCAACGATGCGCTGGCTCCGTATTTTGACCAAGCCGAGCGCCGGCTGAGTATTGGCCCATGGTTGACCCCACCTAACGAGAACAACGACCTGCTGCGCCGTGGCGCGGCCAAGCTGGGCATACCCGCCGCAGCGATTGCTCGAAATGTAAAAGGCTGCTGGAACATTGGCAGCTGTGGCATGGGCTGCCCAACCAACGCCAAGCAGTCAATGCTGGTCACCACCATTCCCGCTGCGCTGGATGCAGGCGCACAGCTTTTGG
>JAYVJV010000303.1:0-9106 GCA_043769005.1 Polaromonas sp.
CTTGCCCGATATCACTTCGCCAATTTCCGCTCGCCCTGAGCCTGTCGAAGGGTCTGCCACATTGATCTCATAGAACCCATCTTTAGCCGCCACAAACGAGCCGCGACCATGAAAGAAGGTCACCTTGTTCTTTTTCAACAAGTACAAAATCCCGTCGTTGTTCTGCTTCACCACAGTATCTTTGCGCCCCAACATCTTGGCCACATCCATGGTCAAATCTTTGAGCCCAATCCCGTGGTCCGCAAAGTGATGCCCCGCCTGCTCAAAATGCTCTGAACTTTGCAGCAATGCCTTGGATGGAATGCAACCTACATTGGTGCAGGTGCCGCCAGGTGCTGGCCCGCCCTTAGAGTTTTTCCACTCATCAATACAAGCCACTTGGAAACCAAGCTGCGCTGCGCGGATAGCAGCAATGTAGCCACCAGGGCCTGCGCCGATGACGATCACGTCGAATTGTTTAATACTCATTTACAAGCTTTCAAAACACGGGGGGAATTCAAGAGGAACGGCAGTCGAGGGAAATTTATGGCGCAATACAGTGCAGACCTAAGACGTTTGAAGGGTGATCCAATACGCCTTCACCATTTTCGAATCTGTAAAACGAAGCCATCGCGTCCTGGCTAATCGTGATCTTCATATCGTCGTGGCGAAGGAAGTAATCGACGCACGCTCCTTTTTCATCGCGAACGCGAAAAAAAAACGCTCCATCTAATGACTTGCACAGCAAACCAGTCACGCCAGCTGCGGGCGTTTCAGTTGCAACCTCGGGACCGTACCGTACTTTTTTCATTTTCCGGATCAGATATCAAACAACAAACGCGCCGGATCTTCCAGCGCGTCTTTCATCGCTACCAAGCCCAGCACGGCTTCGCGGCCGTCGATGATGCGGTGGTCGTAGCTCATGGCGAAGTAGTTCATGGGGCGCACGACCACTACGCCGTTTTCTACGACTGCGCGGTCTTTGGTGGCATGTACGCCGAGGATGGCGGACTGGGGTGGATTGATGATGGGGGTGGACATCATCGAGCCGAAGGTGCCGCCGTTGGAAATCGAGAAGGTGCCGCCGGTCATGTCTTCAATGCCGAGCTTGCCTTCCTGCGCTTTTTTACCGAACTCGGCGATCTTTTTCTCGATGTCAGCAAAGCTCATTTGATCAGCGTTGCGCAAAATGGGCACCACCAGGCCGCGTGGGCTGCCCACGGCGATGCCGATGTCAAAGTAGCCGTGGTAGACGATGTCGGTGCCATCGACCGAGGCGTTGAGCACCGGGAATTTCTTCAACGCATGCACCGCGGCTTTGACAAAGAAGCTCATGAAGCCCAGCTTGGTGCCGTACTCTTTCTCAAACTTTTCCTGGAAGCGCTTGCGCATTTCCATCACCGGGGCCATGTTGACTTCGTTAAACGTCGTCAAGATAGCGTTGGTGGACTGCGATTGCAGCAAGCGCTCGGCTACGCGGGCGCGCAGGCGGCTCATCGGTACGCGCTGCTCGGGGCGCTCGCCCAGGTCTACCGCAGGCGATGCCACCTGGGGCAACACTTTAACCGGTGCGCCAGTAGGAATAGTGGCTGCAGCGCCCGTAGATGGTGCGTAAGCAGCTATTTTATTGGTAGCGCCTCCAGCCACAGCAGCCAGCACATCGCCCTTGGTCACGCGGCCATCTTTGCCACTGCCCGCTACCGATCCAGCGGCCAGGCTGTTGTCAGCCATGATCTTGGCGGCGGCGGGCATGGCCACACCAGCCATTGAGCCACCCGTGCTGGCTGCTGGGGACACAGGCGCAGGCGCTGCTGCGACGGCAGCCTTGGTGGCGGTTGGGGCAGCCAGCGCAGCGCCCGCAGTGGCTGCGGTGTCGATACGCGCAATCAGCTGCTCGGCCGCCACAGTGCCGCCATCAGCCACCAGGATTTCGGTAATTACGCCAGCGCTGGGCGCGGGCACTTCAAGCACGACTTTGTCGGTCTCGATCTCGATCAATATTTCGTCGATGGCGACAGCGTCGCCGACTTTCTTTTTCCACTGCAACATGGTGGCCTCGGCCACGGATTCGGACAGTTGCGGTACTTTGACTTCTACGATTGCCATATATTTCCTATTGAGGGAGGGAGAGAAGGGAATTTTTGAACGCAGAGGGCGCGAAGGTTACGCAAAGTGCGCAGAAGAAGACAAAGAAAATTTGCGGCCTCTGCGTAATCTTTGCGACCTCTGCGTTCTGGTATCCGTTCCCGAATTCCTATTTATTTACTTAGTTAAAACGAAACCTTTGAGCTTGGCGAAAGCGCCATCCACCAGCGCTTTTTGCTGCTCCTGGTGCAGGTGCGCATAGCCCGCCGCTGGCGACGCTGAGGCTGCGCGGCCCGAATAGCCGAGCTTTTGACCGTCGCTCATGTTCTCGTGGATGTTGTGCTGGATGAAGAACCACGCGCCCTGGTTTTGTGGTTCGTCCTGGCACCACACGATGTCAGTCGCGTTGGGGTACTTTTTCAGCTCAGTCGCGAAGGCCTTGTGCGGGAACGGGTAGACCTGCTCCACGCGCAGGATGGCGACATCGTCCACGCCTTTTTCTTCGCGCTTGCGCACCAGGTCGTAGTACACCTTGCCCGAACAGGCGATCACGCGCTTGACCTTTTTGGCCTCCAGCGCTTTGTTCTCTGGGATCACCGTCTGAAAACCGCCCTTGGTGAACTCGGAAAGCGGCGAGGCTGCGTCCTTGGCACGCAGCAGCGACTTGGGGGTCATGATGATCAGCGGCTTGCGCAGGTTGCGGATCATCTGGCGGCGCAGTACGTGAAAGATCTGGCTGGCCGTGGTGGGCTGCACGATTTGCATGTTGGCATCTGCCGCCAGCTGCATAAAACGCTCCAGACGGGCCGATGAATGCTCTGGCCCCTGCCCTTCGTAGCCGTGCGGCAGCATGAGGGTGATGCCGTTCACACGGCCCCATTTGACTTCGCCACTGGCGATAAACTGGTCAATCACCACCTGCGCGCCGTTGGCAAAGTCGCCAAACTGGGCTTCCCAAATGACCAAGGTGTTCGGGTCGTTCGACGCGTAGCCGTACTCAAAACCGAGCACGGCTTCCTCAGACAGCAACGAGTCGATGACCACAAACGGTGCCTGGCCGTCGGCCACATTTTGCAACGGGATGTAGGTGCCCGAGTCCCACTTTTCGCGGCTCTGGTCATGGATGACCGAGTGGCGGTGGGTAAAGGTGCCACGGCCGCAGTCTTCGCCGGAGAGGCGCACGGGATAGCCCGACGCAACCAGGGATGCAAAGGCCATGTGCTCGCCCATGCCCCAGTCCACCGGGATGTCGCCACGGCCCATGGCGGCGCGGTCGTCGTAGACTTTTTTCACCAACTGGTGCGCCGTCACGGTGGCGGGAATGGTGGTGATCTTCTCAGCAATGCGCTTCCACTCGGCCATGGGGATGGCGGTGTCGCCTGCGTCTGTCCATTTGTTGCCAACATAGGGCCGCCAATCCACCGCGTACTTGCTTTTGAAGTTGGTGATGGTGATGTCTTCGGTGTGCTTGCCTTCGTCCATCGCCGCCCGGTACTGCTTGAACATGTCGTCGCCCAGCGTCTCGCCCAGCCCTTGCGTCGTCAGTTTGTCGGCATACAGCTTGCGCGTGCCGGGGTGGGCCGCAATCTTCTTGTACATCAGCGGCTGGGTCAGCGCGGGGGTGTCCTGCTCGTTGTGGCCGAGTTTGCGGAAGCAGATGATATCTACCACCACGTCTTTGTTGAACTCCTGGCGGTACTCCAGCGCCCACTGGGTGCACAGCACCACGGCCTCGGGGTCGTCACCATTCACATGCAGCACCGGGGCCTCGACCATCTTGACCACGTCGGTGCAATAGATGGTGGAGCGGGTGTCGCGCGGGTCGCTGGTGGTAAAGCCGATCTGGTTGTTGATGACGATGTGCACCGTGCCGCCGGTGTAGTAGCCGCGCGTTTGCGCCAACGCCAGCGTTTCCATCACCACGCCCTGGCCGGCAAAGGCCGCGTCGCCGTGCACCAGTACGGGCAGCACGCTGTCGCCAATGGCATCACCACGGCGGTCCATGCGGGCGCGCACGCTGCCTTCGACCACCGGGTTGACGATCTCCAGGTGCGAGGGGTTGAACGCCAGCGTCAAGTGCACCGGGCCACCGGGGGTGGTCACGTCGGAGCTGAAGCCCTGGTGGTATTTCACGTCGCCTGCGGGCAGGTCTTCAGGGGCGGTGTGGTCAAACTCGGCAAACAAGTCTTTGGGCATCTTGCCCAGGGTGTTGACCAGCACGTTCAGGCGGCCCCGGTGGGCCATGCCGATCACTACTTCCTGCACGCCTGCTACACCGGCCTTTTGCACCAGCTCGTCCATGCAGGCAATAAAACTCTCGCCACCTTCCAGCGAGAAGCGCTTTTGACCGACGTATTTGGTGTGCAAATAGCGCTCCAGGCCTTCGGCGGCCGTGAGGTTTTGCAGAATGTTCTTTTTCTCGTCATTCGTAAAGCTGGGCTTGCTGCGAATGCTCTCTAATTTTTGCTGCCACCAACGCTTTTCGTCCTGGTTGGTGGAGTACATGTACTCGGCACCGATGGTGCCGCAGTAGGTTTCGCGCAGGGCGTTGAGCAGCTCGCGCAGGGGCATGCTCTCTTTGCCAAAATAGGTGTTGCTGGTGTTGAACACCACTTCCTGGTCGGCATCAGTAAAGCCGTAGTAGGCAGGATCCAGATCAGGGATGTGCTCGCGCTCGGTACGCTGCAAAGGGTCCAGGTTGGCCCAGCGAGCACCGACGTTGCGGTAGGCAGCGATGAGCTGCTGCGCAGCCGTGCGCTTTTTACCCATGGCGGCATCTGTGCTGGCGGTCACTACATGGGTTACACCCTGTTTGGCGCGCTCGGCAAAGGCGTTGATGACGGGCAGATGGGCTACATCATGGGCAGTGCTGCCGTCTGATGCGGGCACGTTTTGCAGTGCATCGAAATAGCTGCGCCAGGAGTCGGTGACGGAGCCGGGGTTGGCAAGATAGTTTTCGTACATCTCCTCGACATACGGGGCGTTGCCGCCGAATAGATAGGTATTGCTACCGTATGCCTGGTATACAGACGCTGACATATTTGCTGACCTCCGTCTCCCTAAGGGAAACATAAGCTGGTTGATAAACCTTCCGCGACACGGCTGAACCGGTTAGCGGATGCGACATGGCTGGGAAGGGCCTTTACTAGTCAAGTCAGATTGTGACAGATTTGATCAACGATAATCTGATACTTATCAACAAGATTGCCAAAGATAGTTGACTCCATATTTTTTTGTGTAAAAGCATCATCAATTTGTCCAATCTAGGAATACCCGCTAAGTACGTCGCATATGCCATTGCCTGAAAAAATGACCGAGTCGCAAATCAAACGCAGGGTCAGCGAGATAAGCGAGTCCTCTATGCCGATCTTTGAGGCCTTGTTTCAAAAGCACGCCCAGTACATCCGTCAGCAACGTGACCTGGAAGCCCGTGCCATCGGCGTGGCGATTTTGGAAGCCCTCAACGCCCTGGAGCAAATTGTCTACCAAAGTCAGCAACCGTTGAACTCGGGTTTAGGTCAATTTACTGCCTGAAAATCACCGTTTTCAAGGCAAGAAACCTTAAAATCCTTATAGATATTGCGCAAGCAGCTATCAATATCATACTAATCCAGCTTGAGCTTAGCCGCCAGCAGCGCCCCCGCCCCTACCCCCGCACCCACCACCCAAAACAGCGCGGCCACGCCTACTGCCGCACCCGCCAGCCCAAACACCATGGGCATCAACACGCTGGAGCCGTTGATCGCCATCAGGCGCAGGCCCAGGGCTTCGCCATGGCGGTCCTCCGGCGTGATCTGGTGCAGGGTGCTCATAATCATCGGCTGCACGCTGCCCAGCGTAAAGCCCAAAAACACCGAGCACACGCCCATCGACAGCGCGGTGGGCATCAGCGGGTACACCGCAAACAGCATGGCGGTGAGCGCCATGGCCACGGTAATCACCGCCCATTCGCGCAGGCTGTGCGCCAGCATGGGCAGCAGCACGCGCACGGCAGCAGCGGCGATAGCAAACGCACCCAGAATGGTGCCGATCACACTGGCGCTGTAGCCGCGCTCGTGGCCCAGCACCGGCACGACAAAGGTGTGCACGTCCCAGCAGGAGGACAGCAGCCAGTTGACGATCATCAGGCGGCGCATCTGCGGCTCGCGCAGCAAGTCCCAAAACTGCTTTTTTTGCTCGGTTTTAGCGGCAATAGGCGCCAACTCCTGGGTATTGCGCACCCAAAACCAGGTGACGATAGGCAAAAAAGCCAGGAACAAAAATGCGGCGCGAAAACTGACAAAGTCAATCAGCAGCCCCGCCATGAAAGGGCCCAGAAAGTTCGACACTGCCGGGCCAATAGAGAGCCAACTAAACACCTGCTTGAGCTGCAGCGGGTTTTCAGCCGCACGCCCCACATGGCGCTGCAGCGCAATGACTGCAATGCCCGTGGCACCGCCGCTGCACAGCGCGGCAATGCACAGGGTGGCAAAGTGCGGTAGCGCAGCAGCCAATAGCAAGCCACTGCTGGCCATGATGATGGCCAGCCCCACGGGCTTTTTCAGCCCATGGGCATCGGCGTAGCGCCCGGCAGGAATGGCCAAAAATACCTGGGTGAGCGCAAACAGTGCCAGCAGCACCCCTACCGCCGCCGCGCTAAAGCCCTCGCGCAGCGCCCACAGCGGCGCTGCCATGCGCATGCCTGCCATGGCACCGTGCAGGCACACCTGTCCCACGATCAGGTGCAATAAGGGGCGCGAGAGTGAATTATTCAAGAGGTTCTAGCCTTCCTCGGGCTCTTTGTCCAGCGGCAGCAGGGCCTGCGTCTGCGGCTCACTCAGGCCCTCGACCTGCTTCAAAGCGCGGTTCATCACATTGGTGCGCGTTTGCGCTTGGTCTAGCGTGGTCAGCACGGTTTGCGTTTGCGCGCGGATCTTGGTGAGCACGTCGCCAAACTTGCCAAACTCGGTTTTGACCGCGCCCAGCACCTGCCACACCTCAGAGCTGCGCTTTTCCAACGCCAGGGTGCGAAAACCCATTTGCAGCGAATTGAGCATGGCCAGCAGCGTGGTGGGGCCTGCCAGCGTGACGCGGTAGTCGCGTTGCAGCGCGTCCATCAGGCCGGGGCGGCGCAGCACTTCGGCGTACAGGCCCTCAGACGGCAAAAACAAAATCGCAAAGTCCGTGGTGTACGGGGGCTGCACATATTTGTCGCTGATGGACTTGGCCTCCAGCTTGATGCGCTGCTCCAGCGCCTTCGCCGCCACCTCTGCGCCCAGCACGTCGGCGCGTTCTTGCGCGTCCAGCAGGCGTTCGTAGTCTTCGTTGGGGAATTTTGCGTCGATGGGCAACCACAGCGGCACGCCGTCATCGCTCTTGCCAGGCAGGCGCACGGCGTAGTCCACCACGTTTTTGCTGCCCGGTATGGTGGCTATCTGCGCGCTGTATTGCTCGCTGGAGAATATCTGCTCCAGCAGCGCGCCCAGTTGCGCCTCGCCAAATATGCCGCGCGTTTTCACGTTGGTCAGCAGGTGCTTGAGGTCGCCCACGCCCTGCGCCAGCGTCTGCATTTCGCCCAGGCCCTTGTGCACCTGCTCCAGCCTATCCGCCACCTGTTTAAAGCTCTCGCCTAGGCGGGTTTGCAGCGTGGACTGCAATTTTTCATCCACCGTCTGGCGCATTTCGTCCAGCTTGGCGGCATTGGTCTTTTGCAGTTGCGCCAGTTGCACATCCAGCGTGTCGCGCACCTCGCGCATGCGCAGCGCGTTGCTGTCGGTGATCTGCTGCAACTGCTGCGTCAGGTTGCCCTGAAAACCGCCCAGGCTTTGCGTGAGATGCGTTTGAATAGCCGTGAGCGACTGCGCCTGCTCGGCCCTGTCCCCCCGTGCGGATTCTGCAATCTCGCGGCGCAGCTCGCGCTCTAGCCGCTCGTTGGTGCCCAGCAGCGTGGTTTTGATGTCGGTATGTCGATTATTCTGCTCCTCTTTCAGGAGCTGCTCACGCATGTTTTTATTGGCTTTCAGCAAGAAATGGCCAATGAGTAGCCACACCAGCAGCAGCGTGTTGAGTATGCCCAGAATCAGCGAGATCGAAATGTCCATGGCTAGAGTCTAACGCCGGGCGACACAGCGCTAAACCAAGCGGGTTGGCTAGCGGGCGGTGAAGAGCGTATGCATGCGGGTTAACTGGTCGGCCCAAGCGGACACACAGTAGCTGGATGCCGCTGCGCTACAGTTGCTGCGTGCCGGTGGCCTCCTACGTTAAATTTCACCTTGCACTCAAGTATTTTGTAGATACAATTAACCGTGCTCACATGGGACGAACCAAAGCGCAAGCTGAACATCAAGAATCACGGGCTTGACTTCGTTGGATGCGATGCAATATGGGACCACTTCACAGTGACTCGCGAAGACAAACGGCAAGATTACGGCGAAGAGCGCTTGGTTTGCTTCGGTCTTCTAGAGGTAGATGTGGTTGTGATGGTTTACACCGAGCGCCCCAAAGGGCCTCACGTGATATCGCTGCGAAAGGCAGAAAAACATGAAGCTCGCTACTACCGCCAAGTTGCCAAAGAAAACCTCAGCTAAGGTCAACGATCCAGACAACCCAGCATGGACTGAAGACATGTTGGGCGAGCCAGTGCTCAAGCGTGGGCGCGGGCCGCAGGCGGCGCCCACAAAGGTTCTCACTTCTGTCCGTTTGGATGCAGATATTTTGGAGTTCTTCAAGTCAAAAGGTGCTGGCTACCAGTCACGGATCAATGCAGCGCTTCGCACAGAGGTGGAGCGAGATTTAGCAGGCCGACCAAGAGTGGCAGCACGCAAGCGCGTCGCGGCTTGATTGAAAGGCGCTGGAATGAGCACTTCGCCTGAATCCGTGCGCTACCTCTCCCGTCAGTAGAAACCAAATCATCAACACAATGCAAAACCAAGTCATCAACCTCGCAGAGAAACTGGACACGTTCACTGAACACTGGAGTCCAAGAACCGTTGGCCTGTTCAACGGGCATGACCTCATGGTCGTCAAAGTCAAGGGCGAGTTCGTGTGGCACAGCCACGCTGAC
>JAYVJV010000304.1:0-2398 GCA_043769005.1 Polaromonas sp.
CATCGGCGGCGAACCCAGCACCGATTTGTGGGACGTGGACATCCGCCGGTTTGGCTGGTTCATGGGCAACCGAAAGATGTTGGCCGAACGCACGGGCGAGACCCTGGGCCTGCACTACGCCATGCGCTGGCCCCGGCAAGAGCTGGCCACGGCACGGCCTTTGCGAACGTCGCCCCTGTACGATTTGCTCAAGGAAAAAGGCGCTGAATTCGGCAGCAGGAATGGCTGGGAGCGGGCGAACTATTTCAAACCAGATGGCCAACCCGCACCCGCCCATACGCTGGGCAAACCCAGCTGGCTGCCCTGGATGATTGAGGAGCAACGGGCCACCCGCGAAAGCGTGGCGATTTATGACCAAACCAGCTTCAGCAAGCTGCTGCTGCAAGGGCGCGATGCCTTGCAGGTGCTGCAAAAAATATGCGCCAACGAGATGGACGTGCCCATCAACAAAATGGTCTACACCGCAATGCTGAACGAACGGGGCGGTTTTGAGAGCGACCTCACCGTGATTCGGCAACAGCCCAATTCGCAGGGCGAGCGTTTCCTGATCATCACTGGCAGCGCCCAAACCACACGTGACTTTGACTGGATTTCGCGCCACATCGAGCCGCATCAGCACGCGCTGCTGACGGATGTATCACCCCTGTACAGTGTGTTGGGCGTGATGGGCCCAAAGGCACGTGAACTGCTGGCCAGGGTGAGCCCGGATGACCTGTCGCCCGAAGGCCTGAAGTTCTCACACACCAAACTGATCGACCTGGGCCTGGCCCGCGTGCGGGCCGCGCGCATGAGTTATGTGGGCGGGCCGGGGTTTGAGTTGTACGTGCCCACCGAGATGACGCGCCACGTGTACCTGGCCCTGCATGAGGCAGCGCGCCAAACGGTGGCCCAGACTGGCGCGGCACTGGTTTTGAAAGATGCTGGTTATTTCGCGCTGGATGCCCTGCGCATCGAGATGGGCCGCCGCGCCTGGGGTGCCGAACTGGGGCCAGACGAAACGCCCTTTGAAGCAGGCCTGACCTATGCCGTCAAACTGGACAAACCAGCCGAATTCATCGGCAAGGCGGCTCTGCTGGCCCAGCAAGGCAAGCCGCTGCGCAAAAAACTGGTGACAGTGGTGCTGGATTCAGGCGACGACTATGTGTGGGGCGGTGAATCGATCTTGCTGCCCGATATCAGCACAGGTGACCGCGACCATGCGGCGCAATGGGCATCGGTGGGTGAACTCTCCAGCGCAGGCTGGAGCCCCCGGGCCGACGCTGGCCACGGTGCCTGTGTGGGCCTGGCATACGTGCGCGGTGCAGCAGCCAACCAGCCGCACATCGGCACGGCGGCCTATGTCGACCTGTGGGGCGAGCGCCGCCCGGCCCGGCTGTATGACAAGTGGCCGCTTTGATACACGGTTCAGCACCCGCCCAAACGCCTTGCCTGGTAACCTGAAAAGCTGAGCGAAAATCTCGCCATGAACATATCCAAAGACACCGTCGTCACCCTCACCTACAAAGTTTCAGATGCCTTGGGCCGCCTGGTTGAAGAAGCCAAAGAACCCATGGCCTACCTGCACGGCGGTTATGACAACACCCTGCCGCAAATTGAGGCCGCGCTCGAGGGCAAAACCAAAGGCTTTGCCACCGCCTTAAGCCTGGCAGCCGACGCGTTTGGCTTGCGCGATGAAAACCTGGTGCAAACCATTGCCAAGAAGGAATTCCCCACCGGTGTAAAGGTGGGCGGGCAACTGCGCGGCGCGGGTGTTGAGGGGCAAGAACAGGTATTTACCGTGGTGAAAATCAAGGGCGACACCGTGCACTTGGACGGCAACCACCCCTGGGCGGGCAAGGCGCTGAAGTTTCAGCTGAAGGTGACCGATGTGCGTGCCGCCTTGCCGGTAGAAATCGAACACAAACACGTACATGGGGCTGGTGGACACAACCATTGATTGACCAAAAGAATGCTATTTATTTTAATATTTAACTAATTATTGTATTAAATTAGTTTATATATACTATTTATTTTATAGCTTTTTGTTCAATTAATACAAGAACAATATATGTTTTTTTGCTTTACATGTTTACAAAAATAAATATATGAGTGTTTTGCAAAACCCAATTGGGCTCCACCCGTGAGTGACCAGCCCACTCCAGCGGCGTCACCCAGCCAGACTGACGCGGCTTCTACGGCAAGCACGGCCAAGCCGCTGCCCGCACAGCCGCGCAACCCCTTGCACGGCCTCACGCTGGAGGCCATCGTCACCGCCTTGGCGGCGCACTACGGCTGGGCAGAACTGGGCGTGCGCATCCCGGTGCGTTGTTTTGTGCAAGACCCCAGCGTGCCTTCCAGCCTGAAGTTTTTGCGCAAAACCCCGTGGGCGCGCGAGAAGGTCGAGGGGCTTTACTTGTTC
>JAYVJV010000305.1:0-15299 GCA_043769005.1 Polaromonas sp.
GCGCACTCACTCTGCGTGAAAAATGAGTTCCGCACACAGTCCACCTTCTGCATTGCCCAGGCGCAGCTCGCCGCCGTGCAGGGACATCACCTGGCGCACGATGGCCAGGCCCAGGCCCGAGCCGCTGCGTTGGCCATCCGGTCGCGGGGTGGTAAAAAAACGCTCCCCCAGACGAGGCAGAGCGTAGTCGGGTACACCGCCCGCATGGTCTTGCACCGTAATGGCGTGGTCTGCGCTGGTGACTGTGATGCGGCTGCCAACGCTTGCGAACTCAATGGCATTTTCCAGCAGATTGCTCACGGCCAAAGCCACCATTTCCCTATCTAATAAGGCTGTAGCCCTTTGTTTATTAGCGTAAGCAGCTACGTTATTAATAGTAATATTTTTCAAACTAATCTGCGCAGCCAGTGCCACCAAAGCATCGGCCACGCAGTCAGCGTATGCCACGGGCGTGGTGAGCGTCCGTCGCCCGTTGGCCACCGCACGCTGCTCCAGCTTGGTCAGTTCCAGCAAGCGCTCGATCAGGCGCTGCACGCGTTCGGTTTGTGCCACCACCTGGCCCGCAAACTGGGCGCGGTCTTTTGCGTTCAAGTCGTCTTGCAGCAGCTCGCCCGAGGCGCGGATGGCGGCCATGGGACTTTTGAGCTCGTGCGTGAGCGCGCGCACATAGTTCTCCATGTATTCGCGCCCTTCCAGGCGCTGGCGCATGGACTGCATGGCGCGCGCCAAGTCTCCCAGCTCACCTGGCGCTTGCGGTGCGGCCAAGGTTTCACCTGCCTGCACGCTTTGCGCGTAGCGGCGCAGCTTGCGGATATGCCACACCATCCACAGCGTGACCGCTACGCCCAGCGCGGCCGACAGGGCGAGCATGAGCAAACCGTTGAGTAAGACTTTGCGCTCTGCCCTGTCGATAAAGTCTTGCACCGTGCTCATGGGTTTGGCTACGGTCAGCACACCGATAATTTTTTTCTCATGCATGACGGGTGCAGCCACGTACATGATGGAGGTGCTGGCATCGGTCTGCACTTCACGGGTGGCGCGCGCGCCGTACTCGCCGCGCAGGGTCAGGGCCACGTCGCGCCAGCGTGAATAATCCTGGCCCTGGGCGATGTTGTCCGAGTCAAACAGCACCAGCCCCTTGGCATCGGTTACATACACCCGGTAGTCCAGCGACTGTTTGGAAAGGCCCCAGATCTGCGCGTCAATCGGGCGGGTGGCGTAGTTGCGCACATGCTTGGCAAATGGGCCTTCTTGCAGCTTGCCTGCGGCCAAGTCGTCGCTGGCCAGCTCGGCCAGAATGTTGGCGGTGTCTACCAGCATGTCTTCCATCACTTCGCGCACGCTGGGTTTGATTTCGGCGGTAAACACGCGCAGCACAAAGAAGGCGGCCAGGCCGTTGATCAGGAAAAACGCAAACAGCAGACGGATGCCCAGCTTCACGGCGGCACCCCGCTACATGCGTGCACGTTCATAGTGAGATGCTGTAGCCCATCCCACGGTGGGTGGTAATGAACTCGCGGCTGGCATCCACTGCGCGCAGCTTGGCGCGCAGGGTTTTGACATGCGTATCTACCGTGCGGTCGGTACTGTCGGCATCTTGCCCCCACACCGCGTTGAGCAAGGTATCGCGGGCATGGATGCGGCCGTTGGCCTGCAGCAGCTTGGCCAGCAGGCCGTATTCGCGGCGGGTGAGGTCAAGCACCTGCCCTGCCAGGCTGATGCGCTGGGCGGCGGTGTCGTGCATGAAAGGGCTGGCGTTTTTGTTGGTCGCTGGCACCGTAGCCGCGCTGCGCCGCAGCAGCGCGCGCACCCGCGCCACCAGCTCACGCGGGCTAAAAGGCTTGGCCATGTAATCGTCGGCACCCAGCTCCAGGCCCAGCACGCGGTCTAGCTCTTCACCGCGTGCGCTCAGCATCAGCACGGGCAGGTGCCCGGCCAGGCGCACCTCGCGGCACAGATCCAAGCCATTGCCGTCGGGCAGGCCGATGTCCAGGATCAGCGCGTCAAAGCTGTGCGCCTGCATCTGCCTGCGGGCATCGCGCAGGAGGGTGCTGTGCTCCACCGCATAGCCCTCGCGCTGCAAGGCAAACACAACAGTGCTGGCAATGGCGGGGTCGTCTTCGAGCAGGAGTAATTTTTGCATGGCCTGGCGCTATTTCGCCAATATCGGAAACAGCTTTTGCAACCCATCGGCCATCACCTCTACCGCCAGTGCGGCGAGCATCAGGCCCATGATGCGGGTCATGACGTTGATGCCGGTTTTGCCCAGCACGCGGGCAATCGGCTGGGCCAGGCTGAAGCACAGGGCGGTGGCCAGGGCAATGAGCAGGCCGTAGCCCACCAGGGTGCCCAGTTGCAGCCAGGTTTTGGCTTTTTCGGCGTAGATCACCACGGTAGACATGGTGGCCGGGCCCGTCAGCAGGGGGATGGCCAGCGGCACCACGGCGATGCTGGTGCGCGCCTCGGCATCGTGCAGCTCGTCGGCGTTTGAACGGGCCTCGGCGGGCTGGGCGTTAAGCATGGACAGCGCCGAGGTCAGCAGCAGCATGCCGCCACCCACCTGAAAGCTGGCCAGCGTGACACCAAAAAAATCCAGCAACTTGAGGCCCACCAGCGCGCTCAGGCCAATCACCACAAACACGGTGAAGCTGGAAATCCAGATCGTGCGCAAGCGCTGCGCATGCGTAAAGCCCTGCGTGTAGTGGATGAAGAAGGGCACGAGTAGCGCGACGTTTAATTTGATCTGGTCGGACGTTTAATTTGATCTGGCATTTAAGCATGGCTAAGACGCATTGTTGATCTGGCATTTAAAGATGGTGTGAACACGTGGAAAAGGCCCTTTGAAGGGCCTTTGGTTTGTCTGGTGTTGGTTGGGGTTGCTAGGTGGCGGCCATCTCCTGGGCTTGCGCCTCCTGGATCACGAAGCCAGTTAGGTAGGGCAGGCCTTGAGGGGTGCCGTAGTATTTGCTGGTTTGGCGGGTGACCGGCCAGGCCATCCAGGCTTGGGTGGCTTTGGCGATGGCTTGGGGGAGCGGCAGGGCTTGAGCCTGGTCCAGTACGTGGTTGGCGAAGTGGCGGCCGTGGCGGCTGTCTAGGAAGGCTCGGATGGCCTCGGGTGGCTCGCCTGTAGCTTGGGCTATTTGGCGCTGGGCCTCTGGCCAGGCTGCGGGGGCTTGGCTGGCCATGGTGCCCCAAAAGCCCCATCCGGGGTTCTGGGTCGGGGCTAACTGTAGCTGCGGGCTGGGACTGGTCATAGAAGGGCCTTTGAGGTTGAAAACCACAGTACCGCTCTGTCCGCCCAATAGGTCAAGCACTGTCTGCTGTACCAGACTGGCGTCGTCTGGCATAGGTGGGCTAAGGTGTCCACGGGAAGCCACACAGAGGGAGTTTGCGAATTTGCGCAAACTGCCCACTGGCATGCCACAGCCAGCCAAATCCACATATCAAGACGCCACCAAAACAAAACCAGCGCCATCCCAGGCCGACCACCAGGCCACGGCCGTCTGGTACTGCCCGTCGGCCACAACCCAGCCAAGCGACTTGGCCAAGTCACTTGGGTAACTTGAAGTTGGCTATCAGTAGCTCGGTCACTGGTTTGCGATCACCCGCTGCGACGCTGTAGCTGGTGGCCACGGGCTTGATGTCAAAGTCTTTGAACAGGGCGCGGATCTGGGGCACGTCGTTGATGCTGACGATCCACTGGCCTTTGGCGGCCGCCAGCAGGGCGTGTAAGCGCTCGAAGTCGGGTTTGGCGAACAGGCCTTTGCCGTAATAGTCCTCGCAGTCCCAATAAGGCGGGTCGATGTAGAAGAAGGTGCCGGGATTGTCGAAGCGCTGGATGACCTGGTCGTAGGGGCGGTTGTCGATGAAGACGCGGGACAGGCGCAGGTGAGCGTCGCTCAGGTCTTCCTCTAGCCGCAGGAGGTTGATGCGGGGCTTTTGGGTGGCTCCTATGCCGAAGCTGGGGTTGGTCAGGCGGCTTCCAAAACCGCCTTTGATGAGGTAGAAGAAGCGGGCGGCGCGCTGGATGTCGGTCATGTGGGCGGGGTCAAGCTGCTTGAAGCGGTCAAACTCTTCGCGGCTGACCAGCACCCACTTGAAGTAGCGCAGGAACTCCTCCAAGTGGTTTTGCACCACCCGGTACAAGGTGGTCAGGTCGCGGTTGATGTCGTTGATGATCTCGACCTCACTGGGTGGCTTGCGAAACAACATCCAGGCCGCGCCTGCGAAGACCTCGACGTAGGCCTTGTGGGGCGGGATCAGCGGGATGATGGTGGCGGTGAGCTGGCTTTTGCCGCCGACCCAGCCGAGGAACGATTTAGCCTGGCTTTGTGCTTGAATGGGGATGCCCATGGTCAATACCTTTGTGGTTTTGACGCTCGGGGCGCTCAGGTGGTGGGGCTCGGTGGCCCGCTGTAAAACTGTTCAGCACGCCACAGCGGGCGCACTTGATGGTCAGGCGCTGGTAGTCAGCGTCGGCCAGCTTGCGGTTGCAGCTGGCGCATCGAATCTCGGTCATATCGGCATCGTCCATAATGCCCTGGCCTGTACAGGTGGCAGGGTCTTCGGTCAATGCCGCGCGTGATCGCGGCGGAGGCGGGTGATCTGAGTGTTAGCGCACCCAGGCTACTCGCCCTGTTTTTTAGAGCTGGATCCCCTTAAAGACCTTGTCCAAATAGTCGGGGGATGCGGCCCGGAGATCAGCCTGGTGTTTTTCGATGCTCGCATCAAGCTCAGCGGCGGTTTTGGCCGCCAATAGGTCTGGCTTCTGGGGTAGCTGTAGCAGCGCCAGGCGGGCGCTCAGGCAGGCCGATTTCATCGGCTCCTTGGCTTGGGCATCGCTCACCATGATGCCCATGATGCGGTTTAAAACCACTTCGCGCGCCTGGCGCAACACGGTCAGTCGCATTTTTGCGTATTTCTCAAAGTCTGGCTGCATCCGCTCTGCACTGGCAGCCACCACATCTTCGCGTCGGATCTCCATTGCGCCTTCCGGCGGCAAGTGAGGCTGGCCTTCTGCGGAGTTTTCAACCGCATAAATCTGATTTTTGCCGTCTTTGTAATATCTCATGAGATCACCTTTTTTGAAATTTTTTCAACCTGGCTTTTAGCGAAGCTCCAGCCAACCCAATAAATTCGCCGCCTGGCTGGCGACGTATTTGTAGCTGAAGCCAACGGGAACAGTAATGTTCATCACGTCGGGCATGCCCGCCGGCATAAAAACGAAGTACGGGTTGAACTCCTCGCTGGTCGCGTTGTTCAGCAGAAAAAAACTGCCACCGCTGTTTGTTTGGCTGTTGCCCATTTGGATGGCAACCTCAATAGGCTTGCCCGTAGCGTTGAGGTAATAGACCGAATCAAGCCGCGCGGAAGTCATGTTTTGCCAAGTCTGCCCTACACCCAAGCCCACGCCCGCATTGGTTCCCGCCAATGCCCTACCGATCAGCGTATCGATGGCCGCCGCCAACTGGCGGTAGGTGGCGGGCGCGTCCTTGTTAAAGGCCGAGGGCACCAACTCTGCGTCCTTCACCACCTCCATGATCGACCAGGTCAGCTGGTTGATGTCGTCGTCCGTCAGCACTGTAGGCAGCGTGGCCGCGTCGTCGTGCAGCCGGTTGCCGGTCACGGGATGCACCGCAAACTGGGGGCTGGTTGTGTAGTCCATATTTTTCCTCAAACAATTGCAAAATGAATAGAAAACCTGGCCGGGATCAGCCGCTGCAAATAGCACTCCAGCTCGTGCACCGGCAGGTTGTAGCTGGCCAGCGGGTCACCCACCCGCCCCACGCCCACCCGCATGGGCGTGCGCACCAGGCCCTGCACCGTCACTACCAGGCGTCCATCTAGCCGCCGCAGCCGCTCACCCACCCGATTGCGACCCACCCTAAAAGGAGTGTGGTAGCGCAGCGTCACCACATAGCCCAGCGCCAGGCACATGTCCTCAATGGCACCCAGAGCCGCCGGGCTGCTGTCCGCATACGCCAGGCGCGGCCCGCGCAGGCGCGCCAGCAGCAGGCTACGGCGCAGCGCCTCAGATTGGTCAACACCCAGGCACGCATCCGGCAGGCCACAGGCCGCCTCCCACTCGGCCAGCCGGGTGGTAGTGGCAGGCTGCCAGTGGCGCACGCTCAGGTTGCACCACAAGTGCAACTGGGCCAAGCTGCCCGCCAGGCCGCGCAGCACGCGCATCAGCACACTGCGCTGGTCGCGCGGCCAGGCATAGCCGGTGGGCAGCAGGTAGACAAGGGCTTGGGAAAACTTTTCCATGGCTCTAGACAAAGGTCACCGCGCCCAGCACCAGCAGGCGGTCAAACCCCGCCACCGTCAGCAGGCCACCGCTGGTGATGGCGGGCACCGAGATGGTGTGGTTGTACTCGCCCACCACACCGCTGATCGCCTCGACCAGGTGGCCCATGGGCAGGCTCTGGCCGGGGCTGGCCTCGCGGTAGAACAAATCTTGCAGCGCCGCGATGGCGGCCGCGCGGTTGGCCAGGCTGTCGGGCACCAGGCTCAGGGTGATATTGACCACCTGCGCCACGGGGATGATGACAAACAGCTCGTCGGGCGGCCCCCGGCGCGGGTCGCGGATATAGTCGTTGACCAGGTTTTTTTGCATCAGGGTGGGCAGGCCCTGGGCGGCGTTGCCGTCGGCCATGATGATCACTCCGGCACTGGTGGGGCCTGCCGGGTTGCGGATGCCCCAGGCGCGGGTAATGCCCGGCACCTGCAGAGCCCAGCGGGCGTAGTCGGCCGGGCTGCCGCCCATGGGCTCGTTGGACAGGCGCTGCTGCAATCGGTAGATGGCCTGGGCATCGGTCTCGGTGTCGGCACCGCCGCTGATGCCCAGCACCGTGGTAAAGGCTGCGTCAATGCCGGACAGGGCAGACACCAGGGTGAGCGCAGCGCCTGCGCCGACATTGCCAGGCAAGCCCAACTCTAGCGCGATGACAGGGGCCTCGACCACGCCCGCCACCACCACCGTGTCCGCCAGCACCCGGCACTGCTGGCCGCCTGCGGTTTGCAGCAGCGTGCCCGCCGTCAGCAGCGCAGCCGTCACGCCCGTGCCGCGCACCAGGCCCTGCGCCGCACCGGCCTGCTTGCGCGGCAGCCCATAGGTCTCCAGCCAGCCGTCCAGCATCTCGCCCGCCGAGGTGGTGGGGATAGCCTGGCGCGCAATAAAGTCGCGCAGGTATTTGTAGGCACCGTGCAAGCCTACAGCTTGCACAAACGACAACACCTTGATGTTGCTGCGCGCCAGCGCCAGATCCACTGTGCTCAGCAGCGCCGGGTCAGCAGTTTGTGCGGCTTGGGCCAGGCTTTGCTGCAGCAAACGGGCGGCGTTTTGCGACAGAGTGGGGATGTCGGGGATGGGGACGTTGATCAAGGTCATAACTACTATGGATGCGGGGGTGTTGCGTAAACAAACTGACCCCCTTCACTTTGAATAACAGGTGGAGACCCAAAAGGAGCCTGAAGAAGGACCGCCTCTAGGTAGAAATAACCAGAAACCAGGCCAGCACTAGCGTTGCCATTGGCAGAAAATAACTGGTACTCCCCATTGGCATAAATATCCAATGCGGGAAAAGTCCAGAGCAGTGCATTGACCTCTGCACCCGCCACAGCTTGCACTGAGCGCACCAGGACCTCCGCGGGAAATGCGACTTCTAATACATTTTCAACAACCACAAATATCGGCGCGGTTCTGGCAGCTGGCCCATTAAAGTCCCCCACATCGGGGGCATCCCGGAATCTGATGCTCGCCCTGCCCACCACGGGCTGGTAGCTAGCGCCCGCCTGTAGCACAGTGTTAAATGGACTTTTTGGAAAGCTGTTGTTATCGAAATCTGTATAGAAAGAAGAGTAATCCCACAGACCCAAGGCAGAACCCGCCCCATCTTGCACAGCAAATGGCGCGCCCGCCTGTAGAACCAGCTCATTAGTCGTGGAGATAAAACAATCAAAACCCGGAAGTTGATTTTTTATAGTGTCACAAAGGTAGCCAAGATCAACCCCGCCCTCAACCAATAGTGGGACATTTACCTGCGTGGGAACACCTAAATTCGAGGGCCCTTGCGGGTTAAGGTACACCAAAAAAGCCCGGCTACCTTGCACCGAGGCATCAAAATTTAGCGGCATTTGGTAATGCAAGTAGCCTAGGCTCTCGACCTTGAATCCACCGTAAACAAAAGAGTAACAGCCTGACGGGGGTGGCGGCGCAGCAGGCGCAGGTGGGTCGCAGCAGGCCACGGCATTGTCGGGCTGCACCTGCGCGTCTAGGCGGCGCAGGCTGGTGCCCCACAGCACGTCGTAGACGGGTGCCAGCTCGTCGGGCTTATAGATGCTGGCGCGGATAGCCAGGCGGTCGAGGGCGGGGCCTGCCCACAGTGCGCTTACCTCGACGCGGCTGGCAATGCCATCACGCACCAGCCAGGCCAGCGCCTCCTGGGCGGCAAAGCGGGCGCGCTCCAGCACATCGGGGGTGACTTTGCTGATGTGGACCAGCCACAGGGCACTGCCCCACACGTCGGCTCGTGCGCCCGGCGCATCGCCCATAAACTCGTCACCCACCCAGCCACGGCGGTCGGTCTGGTTCAGCGGCAGCACGGCATCGCGGTCGGCGCGGCTGTCGGTAAACAGGCTGAGGACGACGGCAGTTTGCAAGCCATCCTCGAGCGCCAGGGCGTAGGTGGCCAGCATCTCACCGTCCACCACGGGCAAGCTGTCCGGCGTTGCAAAATCGGAATAGGGGTAGTTGGCCAAGCCAGCCGCAGCCGTTAAGCGCCAGTCAAATGGCACGCCCAGCGCCGTGCCGGGCTGCGGCAGGCTAAGGGGTTGGGTGGCCAAGTCAAACATGGCGCAAGTGTCGCGCCGGGGCGGCAATGCGGCGCGGTGAAATACTTCACCAGCCAGAGCCGCCCAAGAAAAACGCAGCGATTAGTTGGGCGGCGCCGTGCTGTCCGCCCCAGCGCGCACGCCGCCGTGGGTATGGCTTTGCAGCGACACACCCGCACCCAGCACATCGCCCACGCTGGTGGTGGTGCCGCCCACCTCCAGGTTGCCGCTGATGGACACCGCGGGCGTGTTAATGGCCACGCGGCCGCTGGCGCTCACCACCAGCTCGGCGCAGTCCACCTGCACCACGCCGCCCGCCTTCAGGGTCAGCCGGTGGCCCTCCTTGTGCCACACACACACCTCGTACTCGGCCAGGTGGGGGCGCTCGGCCAGCCGGTCCATGCGGATGATGATGGCGTGGCCACCCATCTCCAGCTTCAGGCCCTGGCCGTCCACCGGCATGGCCGCAAAGCCATAGTCCTGCGGCCGCTGCGCATCATCGCGCGCATCGTTGGGCAGGCCCTCTACCCGGCCTATCTGCATTGGCCCTTCGCGCAGGCCGCGCACGCGCACCCAGCGGGCCAGGTTGGCCAGCATGTTCATCGGCGCTCACCCCCCAGCGCACCATCACCTGGGCCACGCGGGTGGTTGGTGCGGTTGCCTTTGTTGCCCCAGGCCCGGTGCTTGACCTTGGTTTTCAGGGGCGCGGTGTCGTAGGCCTCTATGGGCCGCATCATCAACTCAGTTACATCGCCTTCTTTCAGGTCTACCGTATTTTTCACCGAGCAGATCAGCCACTCGGCACCGTCCAGGCCCGCGATGTCGTCATAGATCGGCACCCGTTGGTTCAGCGGCCAGGGCTTGCCCTTGTACGTCCAGCCTTCCACCACATACTTAAAGCCCATTGCATGCCCCCGGCGCACGCGCAGGGTGTGGTTCGCCAGGGTTTGCAAGTCAGCCTGCGTGGTGTTGCCGTCGGCATTGATGACCAGCGGCAGGTAGCGTTTGATCTCGGGGTCTTTGGCTTGCGCCTTCAGGCTGCGGGCCGTTTCAAAGTCGGCCGCCGTGTTGCTCTGGCCGTAGACAAAGTAGTCGCTGTGGCGCTGCTCGTCTGAGCCTATGCCTTGCATGCTGATGACGTTATGGCCACGGCGTATCACCGCGTCAAAGCGCTGCAGGCCTGCCTTGGTCAGCAGCAGGTGGCCCAGGTCGTCGCGTGTCACCAGCAGGCCGCGCAGACGGGCGGCACGGCTGATCGCATCCACCACAGTCTCGCCGTGGCTCAGCTTGAAGTCTGTTATCGGCGCGCCCACCTCGGTTTGTACCAGCACCCCAATGCCAAACGGGGCCAGCAGGTCTTTGCAGATCCGCTCGACCGTGGCGTTGCGCCATTGCCCACCTTTGTGGATGGCGGTGCAGCGCACCAGGTCGCCCGTGCGGTCGCGCCCGGTAATACGCAGACCACAGTCGCCCTTGCGATAAAACGGGTCGGCCGCTATGACGTAGCCGGTGATCACCGGCGTAGCGCCTATGCGCACCACCACCGCATCTTGCCGCGCCACGGCGGGCAGCGTGCCCGGCACCAGGCTGACCGGGATGCTGAAGGTGCCGCTGATGTTCTCGATAGACCGCTCCACATCGCTTTGCAGCCAGCCCTGGTACACCAGGCCCCGCACTTCCACTGTTATTTTTGCGCTATCGCGCGCGTATTGCTCTGGCATATCAGTCGTGCCGCACGATGCGCAGGGCTATGCCCGGCGGCACCAATAGCGGGTGGGTAATGTGCGGGTTCATGGCCAGTATCTCGTCGGCATACTGCGCGGTGCCAAACAAGTAGTAGCTGATGTACTCAACAGGCATCCAAGCCGTGGGCGTAAAGCTGGTCAGGCGTGCCAGGTTCAGGCTGCGCGCTTGCAGGTCAGCCAGGGTGGCGCTGTGCAGGGCCAGCAGGGCATCGTGCACACTGCTTTCGGGTAGCACAGCAGGCGCGGGGGCGCTGCTGGCGCGTAGCAGCAGGCGCGTCATTTGCGCATGCACCTGGGCACGCAGGGCTAGCGCATCGTCGTAGTTCACCAGCTCCAGCACTGCGCAGGCCTGGGCATGCGCGGCCGTGGACAGGCACTCCAGCAGCTGGTCGCTGCCCGCATGCAGCGCCGCCGCTTGCGCCAAGCCGCCCTGGGCCAGCACCGGCGGCGTGCCCGCGCCATACATCACCAGGCCCTGGCCCACAGGCGGCATGATGATGGCTTCAAAGCCCGTTTTAAACAGCCTTTTATCCAGGTCAAACACCCATTCAAAGGTGTTTTTAAAGTCGCGTGCCGATGCTTGTGTCAGCTCAGCAGGCAGCTCAAACAGCGTGGCCACCGCGTCCGCCAGCAGGCGCGGCGTGCGCACCAGGTCGTTCAGCCCCGTACGCAACGCCTGGTAGTTGCCCACCACCTGGCTGGTAAAGTCGCCCAGGCTTTGCGTGGCCGCGGCCAGGCGCGGCCACAGCACATCCAGGCTGCTGGCCACCCGTGCCACCGCCCGCTCAGCCACCCAGCCCGGCGCATCGTCTATACGCCACTGCGCAGCAAACGCATCCCGCGCGGCCTGCTTGGCCCGCTCAGCCTTGCGAAAAGCCTCTTGTGGGGTGCTGACCACCCCCAGCGGGTAGCGCCGCGCATCGGCCCGCACAAAGTGCAGGTCAAAGCGCGCCATGCCGCCCTCAGCAGTGGGGTTTTCTTTGATGGTGTATTTGCCCGCCACATACACCCGCAGCCGCCCCGCCGTAGGGTGTACCAGCACCCCCTCACCACTCAGCACCTGGCGCAGCGCATCGCGCTGCTGCGTGTAGTCCTCGCCAATCACATAAGCGCTGAACTTAATGTCCTCGGCCCCTTCGCCCATGCGAAACACCGTAGGTAAGTCCTGGAACGGGTACTCCCGCAGCACCACGTTATCGCCCGGCTGGTGCTCTATCGTGTCTACATGAAAGGGCACATCGCGAAAGCTGGCCATCTGCAAATCGTCATACCAGGCCATGTTTTAAAACCCTCCAGGGTTGGTCGACCCCGCGTTGATTTTGAGCAGCGGCATCGGCACCGGCACACCGGTGGTCGCCGTCACGCGCTCATCACTCACGGTGACCTTCACATCCAGCACACCCGCGCCCATTTTGATCTCGGTGGCCTGTCCCAGCGCCAGCGCCTGCTCGGGGATGCCGGGCCTGGTCAGGGTCAATAATCGGGGGTCGTTGTAGCCCTGGCCACGGCCACTAAGGCCACCACGGCCACCCCCAGCGCCACCCGCCTGCTTGGCCTCGTAGGCGCGCAGGCGTTCTATATCCTCTTGGCTCACACCCTCCATGCCCAGCAGCATGCCCACCGGCCCCAGAAAGCTGCCCACCTTGCCCAGGGCACTGCCCACCTTGCTTAGCGTGCTGGGGCCTGCGCCCTTGGCCGCCCCCTCGATGGCAGGAAAAACCAACGGCGCACCAGCACCCAGCGGCACGCCAGGCAGGCCACGTGCCCCCGCGCTTTTAGCCACCAGCAGGCTAAACACCCCAGCCGATGCCGCCAGTACCCCCAGCGCACCCGCCGCGCCGACCGCCGCCGTGGTGACAGTGGGGAACTCGCGAGCCAGATCGGTGGCCTTGTCCAATAGCGCGTTGAGTGGGCCGGATTTGCTGTTAAATACGTTGCTTACCGCAATGTCGCGCTCGGCTCCCAGCGCAGCGGCTTTGGCCCCCGTGCCTTCGGTCATAAAGGTAAAGCCAGTGTCTACCGCGCCACCTGTTTCGCCGCGCACCGCGCCCAGCACTTTTTTGCCGTAGGCTTTGGTGCCCGCCAGGCCGCTGTAGCCGCCCATCTCTTGCAAGTCGTTGATGATCTTGCTGATACCTGCGCTTTTGTAAATCTCAGCCACCGCGTCGTAGCGGGTTTTTTGCTCTTCGGGGCTGAGGCTTTTGTCAGCGGCCCGCATGGCAGCTCGGGCTTTGCCTTGCGGGTCTTGCTTGGCCATCACGCGCTCTAGCAGGCCCATATAGGTGTCTACCGGGGTAGCCCCAGCCACTGCGCCGCTGGCCATCTCGGCATCCAGGTCAATGCCTTGCTTTTTAAAATCCCGGCGGGTCGAGTCCGAACCCATTTTTTGCAAGAAGTTGCGCAGGTTGTTGGCCGCCTCGTCGTTGGTGCCTGCGGTCGAGCGCGTTTGTTGCAGCATGGTCACCAGCGTTTCCACGCCTTGCATGCCGCTATAGCCCTTCATGTAGGGCAGCAGCGGCCCCATCCACTTGGCTGAGTCCTTGATCTCAAAGCCGCCCTCCTGGCCAGCCCGCATGATCTTACTCAGCGCCATGGGCATCTGCTGGGCCGTAATGCCCAGACTAACCTTCATTTTTTCAGCCGCCGCCACCAAGTCGGCAGGCTCGCTGCGCGAGGCCACGCTGGTGCGCATGATGCTGGGCAGCAGCTGCTTGCTTTCGTCCAGGCTAAAAGAGCCGCTGCCGATCAGTTTTTCAAACGCCATCAGGGTGGCGTCGCGGGTAGACCCGGGCGCCTGGCGCGTAGCGGCCTCAACCAGCTTGTTCACATCGCCACGTCCGCTGCGCAAAGCCTCTACACCCTGGCCAGCAAAGGCCGTGGCAGTCGCCGCGCGCAGGCGCATGTCGTAGTCCATCGGCTTGTCCAGCGCCGCCTTGGCCACATAAAATCCCGCAGTCGCACCCGCCAGTGCACCCGGCGCTTTTTGCAGCGCACTAGCGCTCAGCTCAGCAAGGCTGCGCATCTTGCTGCGGGCCTGGTCTATGCCAGTGGCCAAGCGCTGCATGTAGCCTATTTGCCGCTCGGTGGCCGTGCTGGCACCAAAGCGGGCAAAGGCACTGTCTAGCCTGCCCACCGAGGCCCCGGTCTTGTCCACGGCCTGCTGCATCGCCCGCTGGCTTTGCTCCAGGGCCTGCGCCTCAGTGCGCGCTTTCGCGCCAATGTTGCTGGCCAACTCTATAAAGTATTTGAGTTTGAGTTCGCGCATCGCTGGGGCTTGGGTTAGGTGGTTTCAGCCGGGCGTTTTAGACAGCTGCGCGGCCAGCGCCCGCAGCCGCGCCTTGGGCAGCAGCTCCAGCGTAGTCGGCGAGCAGTGCAGGGCCAGGCTCAGGGCGTTGAGCGTGCGCTCCCAGCCCTGCAGCCTGGCCCGAGGGCTGTGGGGGCTGTGCTGCCACCACAGGGGCCAGCCCGGCCATGATCTGCTCAAACTCTTCCTGCGCCATGTTGCCGTAGCGCACCTCTGCGGCAAGCGTCAGCATAAATATCCGCTGCTCCAGCAGCTCCAGGTCGCGGGTGCTCAGCTTGTCGTACAGCGCCAGGTCAATTACGGCGCGGGGTATCTCTGCCCCGTCGCACACAAAGGCCTCGATGTGCAGCATGTTCAGCACATGCTTGAAGTTGCTCTCGCTGACCAGCAGCTTGTAGGCCCCGTTGACCAGCATGGCCCGCTCACTCAAGCCCTCGGCTTTGCGCTCGTCGGCCACATTGGTGTCACGCAGACGCGCCGTGCGGTAGTAAATGGTTTTGCCCGCCAGCTCGACCGGCAGGCCATCGGCTAGGGTCAGGGTATACAGTTCGTCAATGCGCTCGGGCTGGTGTGCCGGGGCAGCGCTAGGGGCAAGGGGGGCGGGGGTGGTCATAGCACGCAGTGTCTGGCAATGCCTGCCCTGCAGCGCGGTGAAACACTTCACCCAAAGCAAAAGGGCGACCTACTTGGTCGCCCTTCTGAAAAAAAACCGCCAGCCCTGGGTAGGGCCTGCGGCCTTCCTGTGATCAGGTCATAACCACTGAATCTCGCTGAGCACGTTGAACGTCACATCCACGGTGCCGGTGCCCACTTCGCCCATGTCGCCAAAGCTGCACTTGGGCATCAACGCGCGGCGGCCGCTTTGCTTGTCGCGCGCGCTGATCTGCACGCCCTGCAGACCCACGTACAGCTTGGGGTCTACCGCGTTGCTGAACTGAATTTTGCATTTAAAAAAAGTGGGCACGCGCTTGCGCTTGTTGTAGTCGTCGCCGCTGGCGCTGGGCACCACCTCGTTTTGGTAGCGCGCCGCGCCGGTGATGGTGCCGCTGCCGTCTTCAAACGCAATCGGCACGCCGTCGACCGACAAGGTGTCGATGTGAAAGAGTAAATTTTCTACGCCCATTTGGAGCTCCTTTAAGAATTAATCAGTTGAGGACAGAGCAACGCGGCGCTCGGCGCGTGCGTTGGTCTGTCCCGCAAAGTTATCAGACCTGTCCTGCCACCACAAAACTGGTCACCTCAGTCTGGTAGTGCTGCGTCACTATCACCGGCTCATCCTGAATCTTCAGCTTGCCGTTCGGCCCATCCACCTCGACGATCAGCGTCTCCTGGTAGTAGGGCATGTTCTGCATCAGCCCGGCGTCCATGAACAGCTTGTACTGCCCGAGGCACACCTCTTCGCCCAGTTCCTTAGTCAT
>JAYVJV010000306.1:0-11932 GCA_043769005.1 Polaromonas sp.
ATGCAGGCCATGGTGCTGGCCGTGCCCATCACCGAGCAGGTGCCCACGCTGGCCACCAGTTGGTTGTTGACCTCGTCGATCTCCTGTGCGTCAATCTCATTGGCGCGAAACTTGGCCCAGTAACGGCGGCAGTCGGTGCACGCGCCCACCCGCTCGCTGCGGTGCGAGCCGGTCAGCATTGAGCCGGTGATGAGCTGAATGGCCGGTATGCCCGCCGATGCCGCGCCCATGAGCTGCGCGGGCACGGTCTTGTCGCAGCCACCGATCAGCACCACCGTGTCCATGGGTTGGGCGCGGATCATCTCCTCGGTGTCCATGCTCATCAGGTTGCGCAGGTACATGCTGGTGGGCGCGGCAAAGCTTTCATGCACGCTGATAGTGGGAAAGTCCATCGGCAGCCCACCTGCCAGCATGATGCCGCGCTTAACCGCCTCGATCAGTTGCGGCATGTTGCCGTGGCAGGGGTTGTAGCTTGAACCCGTGTTGGCGATGCCAATGACGGGGCGCTCCAGCGCCTTGTCGGTGTAGCCCGCGCCTTTAATGAATGCCTTGCGCAGAAACAGCGAGAAGCCTGCGTCGCCGTAGCTGGTGAGGCCTTTTTTCATGCCTTTGGGAGCGGGCGCTGCGTCGGGTGATGGGGCGGGTTTAGGGGGTGTGCTGGGCATAGAGGGTAATCATAAATCAATGGGCTGGGGACGAGTCATCCGATGGCGTATGCAGAGCAATACTGCTACTACAAGACCACACTACACTAGAATCACCCCATGTCTTACTTGGTGCTCGCCCGCAAATACCGCCCTAAATCCTTCACCGACATGGTGGGGCAAGAGCATGTGGTGCAGGCTTTAAGTAACGCGCTGACCACCCAGCGCCTGCACCATGCCTATCTGTTTACGGGCACGCGCGGCGTGGGTAAAACCACAGTGTCGCGCATCCTGGCCAAATCACTTAATTGCCTGGGTGCTGACGGGCAGGGCGGAATCACCGCCAACCCTTGTGGCGTGTGCGCAGCCTGCTCTGCCATTGATAGCGGTCGGTTTATTGACTACACCGAGCTGGATGCTGCCAGCAACCGGGGTGTGGATGAGGTGCAGCAACTGCTGGAGCAGGCGGTATACAAGCCGGTGCAGGGGCGCTTCAAGGTCTTCATGATCGACGAAGTGCACATGCTCACCAATACGGCCTTCAACGCCATGCTCAAAACGCTGGAAGAGCCGCCCGAGTACCTCAAGTTTGTTTTGGCCACCACCGATCCGCAAAAAGTGCCTGTCACCGTGCTGTCGCGCTGCCTGCAGTTCAATCTGCGGCCCATGGCCCCCGAGACAATCTACGAGCACCTGCACAAGGTGCTGGCGCTGGAGACGGTCACGACGGATGACCCGTCCCTGCGTCTGCTGTCGCGCGCTGCGCGCGGCTCGATGCGCGACGCACTCAGCCTGACCGACCAGGCGATTGCCTTCGGTAATGGCGTGCTGATGGAAGCCAATGTGCGCCAGATGCTGGGTGCGGTGGATCGCAGCTATGTGTTTCGCCTGATTGAGGCGCTGTCGCAAGGCGACGGTAAAACGGTGATTGACACATCTGAGAACCTGCGCATCAACGGCCTGAGCGCTGCCAGCACGCTGGAAGACATGGCCAGTGTGCTGCAACGCATGGCGGTGGTGCACAGTGTGCCGGGTGCCTACGACAGCACCGACAGCGATGCCGTTGAAACGGCACGCCTGGCGGGCCTCATGCCAGCGGACGAGACACAACTGCTCTACAGCCTGTGCATCCATGGCCGCGCCGAGCTGGGCCTGGCACCGGATGAATATGCCGGACTGACGATGACGCTGCTGCGGCTGCTGGCCTTTAAGCCTAAGGGGTTTAAGCCTGCTAACCTAGTCAGTTCGGGCGTTGCATCTGCGCCCGCAGTAAGTGCAAGTGCGCCCCTTGTTGCTGCGCCCGCTGCGTCCCCAGTGCTGACGCAGACAGAGCCAGCGGAAAAAAAAAGCCTGAATTTAGCCCCGCAGCCTAGCGTGCCCAGTCCCGCGCAGGCCGCCACGCCAGAGGCCTTGCCAATAGTCGATCTGGGGCCAGCAGATAGTGGTACAAATCTGCCTCTAGCCCAACAAAATAGTGCGCAAGCAGCTAGCAAATACATAGCAATACCGATCCGTGAACAGAGCCCACCCAGCTTGCGCACCGAGCAGCGGGTGCAACCTGTAGCCGCCGACAAGGTGCATCAGGCCTGGGTGGCAGCCGTGCAGCAGATGCTGGACGCAGACAGCATCAACGCCCTGGTGCGCGAACTGGCGGTGCAGAGCCAGTGCGTAGAGCAGGGCGCGCAGCACCTCACACTGCGGGTAGAGCAGGCCTCACTCAAAAGCGATGCGGCCCGCGACAAGCTGCAAGTGGCTTTTGCCGCGCTGGGCCGTAGCGAAGTGCTGACCATCGAGCAAGGCCCAGTCACCGACTCGTGGGCCAAACGCAACAACGCAAAAATAGCGGCCCGCCAGCAGGCAGCCGAAGCGCTCATCTTGAACGACCCGATGGTGCAAGACCTGCAAGAGCGCTGGGGTGCGAAAATCGTGCCCGGTAGTATCAAAGCTTTGTAATAGATTTATTTAACCGAAGGAATCCAATATGTTCAACAAAGGACAACTCGCCGGCCTGATGAAGCAAGCCCAGGCCATGCAAGACAACATGAAAAAAGCCCAGGACGAACTGGGCCTGCTGGAAGTGACGGGCGAGTCTGGCGCAGGCCTGGTCAAAGTCACCATGACCTGCAAACACGATGTCAAGCGCGTGCAGATCGACCCCAGCCTGCTGGCGGACGACAAAGACATGCTGGAAGACCTGGTCGCCGCCGCGTTTAACGCTGCGGTCAGCAAAGCCGAGTCGGTCAGTAGCGAAAAGATGGCCAAGATTTCCGCCGGTATGCCCAGCTTGCCCGGCGGTATGAAGATGCCTTTTTAACAGGGCTACTGCGCGTCTCGTATGCGTCGTTGCCGGTTCCGATCTCCGAATCCTCATGTGCCTTCAAGCACATTTCGGTTCGTCGCCACCCGCGCCTAGCCTACGAGCCGCTCGCTACGCCCGATAGCTTACATTTGTTCCATGTCCGACACCCACAATCTGTCCAGCCTCATTGATGCGTTGCGCCGCTTGCCCGGTGTGGGTGCCAAGTCGGCGGCACGCATGGCGTTTCATCTGTTGCAGCACGACCGCGAGGGCGCGCAGCTGCTATCGCGCGCCCTGAGTGAGGCGGTGCAAAAAGTGCGCCACTGCACGCGCTGCTACACCTTCACCGAGGCCGAGGTCTGCCACACCTGCCTGGACGCAGAGCGCGACAAAACCAAGCTGTGCGTGGTGGAGACCCCGGCTGACCAAGCCGCCCTGGAGCGCACCAGTGCCTACCGAGGTCTGTACTTTGTGCTGATGGGCAAGCTCAGCCCACTGGACGGCATCGGCCCCAAAGAAATCGGCCTGCACCGCCTGATGGAGCGGGCCAGCGACGGCGTTGTCATCGAGGTAATTTTGGCCACCAACTTCACCGCAGAGGGCGAGACCACTGCCCACGTCATCGCCCAAACCCTCAAAGCCCGGGGCCTGCAAGTCACCCGCCTGGCGCGCGGCGTGCCTGCGGGCAGTGAGCTGGAATATGTAGACCTGGGCACCATCGCCCATGCGCTGGTGGATCGGCGCTAAACCACTTTTCTTGGTCTGTGCTCGCTCTGGCACTTGGTGTAAGGCAAAGCGGTGGAGCGTCCACCATGATCGCTAGAGCTGATCGGCGGTGTACTCAGCGTAGCGGCATGAAGGAGGAGGCGGCGGCCATAAGCCGACCCGGGTGACAGCCGCGTAGCTGAGAGCTCCGTCGGCCTGCTCCTGTACATGACCAAGGCAAGCACAGATCAGAGAGAACAATCACCTAAGGAAACCTCAATCAGCAACAGCCGTAGGCGCGGTAACGCCTAACTTACTGGCCCATGGCAACAGGGCGGGCATGATGGTTTCGTAGCAGCTCAAAATCATCATCAAACCCTGCTCTGTGGCACGTCGGTGGTAGGCGGCCAGGCTGAGCCGGATGGTCGGATACCACCGTGGGGCTGCCAGTGGCGCGCATCGAACCCGAGACCAGCTCGCCCAGGTAGCTGGGCAGCAGCGCTAGGCCGTGGGTGGTGTGGCCCATCAGGTCGCCCTCTACCAGTATTTCGGCTACGGCCTGGGCTTTGTTGTATTCTGCACCGGCTGCGCCGAGCAAGGCATGGGCGAATTGGGTCAGGTCAGTGTGGCGGTAGCGCATGGTTTGGTGTCTACATCCATACGCTAAATGTAAGCGATGCCCTGCGCTTGACCGGTGTGCTACACCGCCTCGGCGCTTGTTGCTACAGTGTGAAGAGCAGGGCGATTTTATGGTGCGACCCGGCGCGCACCGTCAAAGCGGCTGCTCCAGTAGCCCAGGCGCATGTCCTCCAGCCGCACTACTGCACCGCTGCGGGGGGAGTGGATGAACTTGTTGTCGCCCACATAGATGCCCACATGGCTGAAGGTTGATCTCAGGGTGTTAAAAAACACCAGGTCACCGGGTTGCAGCTCGCTTGGGGCAATGGGCTGGGTGGCTGCGGCCTGCTCGGCAGAGCGACGTGGCAGGATGAAACCCGTGCTTTGCTCAAACAGGGCTTTGACAAAACCGCTGCAATCAAACCCCTGCTCAAAGCTGTTACCACCCCATTTGTAGGGCACCCCCAGAAAGCCCATGGCGCTAACGACCAGTTCGGAGGCTTTGGTGCTGAGTAATGCGCTGGCCTGGCTGACCTGCTCGTCGAACCGGGCAATCAGGCCGCGCGTTGCCAAAAACTCCGCCATATCGTCGCCAGCCGTGCCCTGAGCCTGGGCGTTCATGCTGCCCATAGCCAGCGCGCACAACAGAGCTGCACAGGAGAATGGGGCGCAATAGAGCTTCATCATGCGGGCCAGTGTAACGCGCTTAACTTAACAAGTCAAACAAAGAAAATCTCTTAAGTGTTTGATTTATATTAATTTAATTATTTTTATAAAATGCTTGAAATTTTTAGGCGACTGGTCTAATATAAATACATGCTAGACCAGATTCACAGCCTACCCCGTACCCATGCCAGCCGCAAACTGGGTGTGCAAACCACGCGCGATCGCCTCATGGCTGTGGGCCTGCAAAAGGTGTTGGAGGGTGGCTGGGCCGCGACCAGCATTGATGCCGTGCTGCGCGACTGCGCGGTACCCAAGGGGTCTTTCTATCATTATTTTGCTAGCAAGGAGGCCTTTGGCTATGCGCTGTTAGAGAGTTACCAGGCTGCTTTTATGCGTCAACTGCACCAGCGGCTGGTCGATGTGCCGATGGAAAGTCTGGCGCATTTGCAAACCGCCATGCAGGGTTTTTTGACCGATTCGGTGGCCCGTATGCAGCGCCACCACTATCAGCAGGGCTGCCTGGTGGGCGCGCTAGGCCAAGAGTTGGCCAGCTTGCACGACGGCTTTCGCGTCAAGCTGCTGGAGTGCTTACAGGAGTGGGAGAAAACCCTGTCTAGCGCTTTATTTAATACTGTAAGCAGCTACATAAATAATAGCAATTCGAATGATGAAAAATTAAAGACGACTCGTCTACTGCAAATGCGGTGTGACGCCAGCGCCCGAGATTTTTGGGTGACCTGGCAGGGCGCGCTGCTGCGCAGCCTGCTGGCGCGCAGCCCGCAGGCCCTGCACGCAGTGGTGCAAGGGTTTTTGACCCAGGTGTCGATATGGCCGGAGTTTGCTGTGGCGAGTGCAAGCAGTCTTGCTGGAATACTTGCAAAAAAACGAACAACTGGCGCTGGTTCAAGTCAAAGACAGAAATCTATAAAATCTAAAATTCAAAATGAAATCAATAACATGCAAGCAAAATTAAAATTTTAGACGACTGGTCTATTGTTTAAATGGAAACTCTTTTTGATTTATCCTTAGCCTGCCTTTTTCGCTCCTTTCACCACTAACTTCAAGCCCCAGTCACTTCCCATTCAACTGAGATCCAACCACCATGCAAGCCCTATTGCTCACCAAATCCCCCGATTTCGCCGCCCAATGCACCCAGGTAGACACCGCCCAACTCCCACCCGCCGATGTGCATGTGCGTGTGGCCTACTCCACTCTGAACTACAAAGATGCGCTGGCGATTTGCAACAAAAGTCCGGTGGTACGCACCTGGCCGATGGTGGCGGGCATCGACGGGGCGGGCGAGGTCATCGCGTCTACCCATGCGGCTTGGAAGGCGGGCGACGCGTTTATCCACAACGGCTGGGGCGTGGGCGAGACCCATTGGGGTTGCCTGGCGCAAGAGGCGCACCTCAAAGGCGACTGGCTGGTCAAGCCGCCGATGGCTGCGGGCAAACAGGCCTTTAGCCACCGCCAGGCCATGGCCATTGGTACGGCGGGCTACACCGCCATGCTGTGCGTGATGGCGCTGGAAGAGCGCGGCGTGCTGCCCACCAGCGGTGAGGTGTTGGTAACGGGTGCCACGGGCGGCGTAGGCAGCGTGGCGGTGGCCCTGCTGGCCAAGCTGGGCTACACGGTGGTGGCTGCCACTGGCAAACCGCAAGAGCAGGCCTACCTCCAGCAGTTGGGCGCGGCCAGCATCATCGACCGCGCCGAGTTGTCCGCCCCCGGTAAACCGCTACAAAAAGAGCGCTGGGCGGGCGTGGTGGACGCTGTGGGTTCGCACACCCTGGCCAACGCGCTGGCGCAAACCCGCTACGGCGGCGCTGTCGCGGCCTGCGGCCTGGCCCAGGGCCTGGATCTGCCCACCAGCGTGATGCCCTTCATCTTGCGCGGCGTGGCGCTGCTGGGCGTTGACTCGGTGATGGCCCCCCTAGCGCGCCGCCAAGCCGCCTGGAGCCGCCTGGCGCGCGATCTGGACGTGGCGCTGCTGGAGAGCATGATAGACGAGGTGCCGCTAGAGGGCGCTATTGACAAAGCCCACCAGTTGATGGCGGGGACAGTGCGGGGCAGGGTGGTGGTGAGGATATAAGAATTTTAAAGAATTTGAGCTCTAGCCCTTTAAAATATAGCGTAAAAAGCTGCTAAAAGCATAGCAAATTATATTTGAACGATTGCTAAAAACTCTATGGACGTTTTTAAATTGGCCGTCATCGCTGCACTGGCCTACGGCGGCTACACCTATTGGACCGAGCGCAGTACGCAAAAAGCGGTACAAGCGGCGATATCGGCGGCAGGTGAAAGGCGCTTTGTCAGTATTCCCACCCCCACGGGGCAAAGCGAAAAAGGGGTAATTGTCTTTGCGCCGCCCAACTGCCCCAAAGAAGCTGGCCAGCGCGCTGACGAGCTGATGCGTCGCTTGGCAGACAGAGGTATTCCCAGCGTGCGCTCCAGCTCGGCCAACTTTACTTTTCCTAACCCCGACCCTGTCGTCATGGCGCAAGTGCAACGCGTGATGGGTGGCGAATTGCCGGTGGTGTTTGTCAACGGCACTGGCAAATCCAACCCCAGCTTTGATGATGTGGCTGTGCAGTACGAAGCGACGCGCTAAGAGATTTTGTGATAACATTTGTTATAACTTTCCACTCCCAGGAGCCCACCATGCAAGCCCACGCACTCAAACTCACCAGTATTGGCAATTCTGTGGGGGTGATTTTGCCTAAAGAATTGCTTGCCAGTTTACATGTGGGCAAGGGTGATTCGCTGTTTGCCACCGCTACGCCCGACGGGTGCACCCTCACGCCTTATGACCCGCAGTTGGAGGAAGAAATTGCCATCGGCCAGGCCTTTATGAACGAGTACCGCGAGACTTTTAAAGTGCTGGCTAAATGACCGCCACCCCGCCAGCTTGGCGCTGGATCTCGCGCACCGGGCTGCTGCGTTTGCACGGCATGAGTCTGGCGCAATTTGGCGGTGCAGAGGGTATTCGTGATCAAGGTCTGCTGGAGTCTGCGCTGGACAGGGCGCAAAACTTGGCTTATTACGGACAACCCGATGTCGCCGAGCTGGCGGCCTCCTATGGCTATGGATTGGCTAAAAACCATGCGTTTGTGGACGGCAACAAGCGAGCCGCGTTTTTGGCCGTGGGTTTGTTTTTGCGGCTCAACGGACATGCACTTATTGCCACCCAGCCAGACGCTACGGCTGCGGTGCTGGCAGTAGCTGCGGGAGAAATGAGCGAGAGTGAGTTTGCCGTTTGGGTGCGCAAGAACATTCGCGCACTGTAGCGGTGGGGGCGTGGCGGGGGGCGTATACGGGGGCAGTCCTGCGCGCTGCGCAGAGTGGGTGGTTTTAGGCGCACTTCACCCCAACGTCACCACCACCGGCGTATGGTCGCTGGGCCGCTCGTTTTTGCGCGGGGCTTTGTCGATCACGCAGCTTTGCACTAGGGGCCTGAGTGCCTCGCTCACCAGCGTGTAGTCAATGCGCATGCCTTTGTTGCGCCTGAAGGCCATTTCGCGGTAGTCCCACCAGCTATAGCTCTTCTCGGCCTGCTCAAACAGGCGAAACGCATCGTGCAGGCCCAGTGCCAGCAGTTTTTGCAAGCGCTCGCGCTCCTCGGTGGTGTGGTGGATGGTCTCCCGCAGGCCTACCGCATCGTAGGTATCCCGGTCGTCACAGGTGATGTTGAAGTCGCCTACCAGCACCAGTTGGGCATGCTGGGCCAGCTCGGTGTGCAGCCAGCCGTGCAGGGCGGTAAGCCAGCGCATTTTGTAGGCAAATTTGTCGCTGCCAGGCTCCTGACCGTTGACAAAATAGCCGTTCACCAGCCGCACCGAGCCCTGGGCCGTAGCTAGGGTGGCCGCGATGATACGCGACTGATCGTCGGCAAAACCGGGGATGTTTTTTACCACCGCGTCTACGCCGCGCACGGTCTCGGCCCGGGTCAGCAGTGCCACGCCGTTGTAGGTTTTCTGGCCAAAGTAGGCGCTGTCGTAGCCTGCGGCCTTTAGCTCAGCGACCGGAAACTTCTCGTCCGTCAACTTCAGCTCTTGCAGCCCCAGCGCGTCCACCGGGTTGGCCGTCAGCCAGTCCAGCACCTGGGGCAGGCGGATGGTCAGTGAGTTGACGTTCCAGGTCGCAATTTTGATGGTCATATTGGCCTGTAGCCCTTTAGAATATAGCGTAAGCAGCTATCTAATTAGTAGCTATTCAAATGTGCAGCATAGCGAGAACGCCGATGATGGCACCCGCAGCGCCTGCGGCGAACATGCCGTACTCCAGCCACTTTTTCTTGGTTAGCAGCGCAATAGCGGCCAGTGCAATAGCGATTTGCAGCACCGTGGTGGCTTGCGCCCAGCGGTGGTGCTGGTGCATTTCGGCATCGGATTTTTTGTCCCAGGTAGTTGCCTCGGCCTCGATCTTCTTGGCATCGGCTTGGATGTCGCCTTTTTCTTTCTCGTAGCGGTCAATCTTGGCCTGGTACTTGGCTTTGTCGCCTTCATTGGCGGTCAGGTCGCGCGACACTTCGGCCAGCGACTGCTTGGTGCTTTTGCTCTGAAAGTAGTTCCACTGGTTGGAGGCTTCGGTTTTTTTGATGGCAGCATTGTTTTTGTACAGCCCGGCGTTGGCCTGCGTAGCCCCGCCCATGTAGCCGAACATCGCGCCCACGGTGGCGATGATGGCGGTGAACAGCGCGATCTGGCTGGTAAAGCTGCCCCCGCCTACGCCGTGGTGGGCATCTTCGCCGCCCTCATGGTGGTCGCCTTGCGCGGCATGCTCCAACGCGTGGTCGTGCGGGCCGTGTACGTGAAAACCTTGTCCTGACATGGATGTCTCCTAAAAAATCAATTGAAAAAACGGTGTCTAGCCACGCTGGCGCGTGACAAAGCTGTAGTGCAGGCCAGTGCTGGAGACATGCGCCTGGCGCGCAGTCTCACGCCAGCTGGCATCGAATTGTGGGGCGTAACTGTCACCCTCAAAATCAGCCTCGATCTCGGTCACCACGGCTTTGTTAGCAAGTGGCATGGCCTGTGCGTAGATTTGCGCACCGCCGATGATCCACACGAGATTCGGTTTGCTGGATAATTGCTCGCAAAATAAGAGCGCCTCCCGCAAGTCGCTGGCGCGCTGTGCACCGCTGGCCTGCCAATCGGTTTGCCGCGTGAGGACGATATTGGTGCGCCCGGGCAAGGGCTGGAATTTGGCAGGTATCGAGTCCCAAGTTTTGCGTCCCATGATCACCGGGCAGCCCAGCGTGCTGCGTTTCAAGTGCGCCAAGTCTTCAGGCAGATGCCAGGGCATGGTGCCGTTTTGTCCGATCACGCGGTTGCGTCCCTGCGCCCAGATGAGGTTGATCTGCATCGTGTTTTACTCGCTTTATTTATACCGCCACAGGCGCTTTGATGGCTGCATGGCACTGGTAGTCCAGCATCTCAAAGTCCTCAAACTGGTAGTCAAAAATTGACGCAGGTTGGCGTTTGATGTTGAGCTTGGGGTAGGGGTAGGGCGTGCGGCTCAGCTGTAGCTCTACCTGTTCGTGGTGGTTGCTGTAGATATGGCAGTCGCCACCCGTCCACACAAAGTCGCCCACATCCAGGTCGCACTGCTGGGCCACCATGTGGGTGAGCAGGGCGTAGCTGGCGATGTTAAAAGGCACGCCCAGAAAGATGTCGGCGCTGCGCTGGTAGAGCTGGCAGCTTAAGCGGCCTTTGCCGCCGGGCTCGGTGGCGGGGGCTACATAAAACTGGAAGAAGGCGTGGCAGGGCATGAGTGCCATTTTGTTCAGGTCGGCCACGTTCCAGGCGCTCACGATGATGCGGCGCGAGTCGGGGTTGGATTTGAGCGTGTGGATGACTTCGGTGATTTGGTCAATATGGCCACCGTCTGGCGTGGGCCAGCTGCGCCACTGCACGCCATAGACGGGCCCTAAGTCGCCATCGGGTTTGGCCCATTCGTTCCAAATGCTCACGCCGCGCTCGGTGAGCCAGTTGTTATTAGACGAGCCGGTGAGAAACCACAACAGCTCCACAATGATGGATTTGAGATGGACTTTTTTGGTGGTAACCAGCGGGAAACCTTGGGCCAGGTCAAAGCGCATTTGGTAGCCAAACACGCTGCGCGTGCCCGTGCCCGTGCGGTCGGATTTGGCTACGCCGTGTTCGTAGACATGGCGCATGAAGGTTTCGTATTGGTTGGAAGCAGGGGTTGTAGATGTGGTGGTAGTCATGTCAGTAGCCGCCAAATAATTTGTCCATTGCCAGTTGAATCAGGTTCTGGTGTTCGCTGATATTGCATACTTTAGCGCCCAGGGCTTTGAGTGGCACCGCACCGATTAGTGCAGTGTCCAAAATCACTGGATCGCCATTGACCAATAAATCTGGATTGAGGTCGCCCAGCTGTCCTGCGGATGCATGGGCAGCTCGCATGGGAATCACCACCCGTGTGCCTGATGCATCGAGGTAGGTGTTTTGCACATCCACATAAAACGGAATAATATCGCGTTCAGAGGCCAGTGGATTGCGGTAAACGTCAAAGCGCGCCATCAGTCTGTCTTGTCACGCTTGGCAGAAATTCCCACCGCAAAGGTGCGGTAGCGCTCTAGCGCAAGCCCTTCGCGTGCCACGCGTTCGTTATACTCGAGCATGGCCTCCATGTTGTCTTCGCGCCATTTTTCCCAATAGCGTTTTTTCACCGCATCGCCCAAGAGGCTATCCACGGTTTGCGACAAATTGATGCCCAATTCTTTGGCCATATCCACCGTTTTGGCCGTGAGCGACAGGTTAATGGGGCGTTTGGCAGTGGATTCTGTTTTGCTGAGCATAAAATTCTCCATGAATCTTGCGCATAATCTATGCGCAAGATTCATGCATTATGCCATGCACCGCTTGCCCGTATCTAGAGCACTAGCATCTTCCCAGGATTCAAAATATTCTGCGGATCCAGCGCTTTTTTCACCGCCCGCATCATGTCCAGCGCTACGGCCGATTTGTAGTGCGGCAGG
>JAYVJV010000307.1:0-14370 GCA_043769005.1 Polaromonas sp.
CGGGAAATAGGTTTTGCTGAAAAACTCAAAGTCTTTGTGTGCGCGGGTGCTGCGCACATCACGCGCAGCATGGTCGGTGGCGAAGCCTTCGACCTCGGCTTCGACCAGGCGGCGCTGCTCGTCTGCGAAGGCGGCCAGTTCGTCGAGGAACTGTTTTTCTTTCAGTAGTTTTTGCTTGGCCATGGGGTGCTGTGTGAAAGGCGATCGGCTTAGCGGCCGCTACCAAATTCGCGGGCAATTTCAGGCGCGGCGGATTCGCAGATTTTGAGGAAGGCCTCGCGCAGCTTGGGGGCGTGCTGGGCGATGTGCTGGGACAGGAAGCGCAGCACGTCCAAGGTGGTGGCCAGGCGGTTGGTGTTGGGCGCGGCGCGGCTGGCAGCGGCCATGGCTTTGCTGTAGCTGTCGCTCAGTTGCAGCAGGATCTGCGCACGCTGGGCGGCGGGCATCTTCTTGTCGGCTTTGAGTAGCTTGATCGTTTCCAGGAACTGCTCGGCCAGCTCGCCCAGCACCTGGTTGGTGAGCTCTTCGCTGCCGCTGGCCGTCATGCTGCGGGCGGTGCGGGCGGTGTCCCAGTCGTCGCCCTGCTCGGCATCTTCGCGCTTCCAATTTCTAGCGGTGTTGTAGGGCACGCCACAGGCCTCGGCGGCGGTGTTGAGCGGCAGGCCGCCCACGAACTTGGCGCGTACCTTGTGGCGGGTGGACTGGTCGTAGGCCATGGCTATTTGAGCAGCTTGATGGTGGCAATACCTGCGGCCGCTATCAGGCCGCTGGCGGCACCCGCGATGCCTGCCTTGATGGCTGTGCTGCGCTCGTTTTGTTCCAGCGTGCCTACGCGGCCCTCTACGCTGGCGATGCGGTTGTTCTGGGCGTGGTGTAGGTCGTCGATGCGTCGGTTGGTGTCGGCGTGATTTTGGTCAATCCGTCGCATGGTGTCAGTATGGTTTTGCCGCATGGTGTCGGCGATGAGCTCAAGCTGTTTGCTGACCGCCCCCATCTGGGTTAGCGCATCAATTATTTTTTCGTTATCGCTCATGTTTTACAGTCTTTCAAAAAGGGTTTGGCAATGGATGCAGCGGATGGCGCTGGGGGCGGCCAAGCGGCGGGCGGTGGGGATGGGGCGGCCGCAGTCTTCGCAGTCGGCTTGGCCTGCGCCTGCCAATGCGCTGCGGCTGCAGCCCAGCGCGTCGGCGCGGCGGCCCTCTTCTAGGGCTTGGGCTTGTTCGTGGTATTTTTCGTCCATGGGGTGCAGTCAGGGGGCGTCAGTTGCAGGTAGGCCAGCAGCAGGCACAGCTGCTGGGCTAGTTGGTGGTATTGCAGGGCCACTTGGCGGTGGTTGGCCTCCAAATCGGGCACTTGGCCAGAAGGGGCTGGGGGCAGCGGCAGGGGCGGCGCTGTCAGGTTGGGCGGTGGGGGCACTGGCAAGCGTTCCACCGTCGTTGGCAGCGTTCCATAGGCGCAGCCTGTCAGCAGGCAGCACAGCAGTGTCAATCGGGTCAGTGGGCGCATCGTGGGCTTCCTTGGCTAGTTGGTCGAACAGGGCGTCTAGCGCGCGGCGGCCGCTCTCGCGGGCGCTGCCAGTGGATTGGCTGCGCGCGATGTCTTTGGCGGTTTCTTTCTTGCCAATGCCTTCGGCTACTACCACGGCTTTGAGCTGGCGGGCGGTGCATTGCAGCTCGCCCTGCTTGACGCCGGATTGGAGCAGGGCGTACGCACCATAGGCCAACCCCGCGAAAGCTAGGAGCAACAGCGCGAGGGTGATGAGGCGGCGGTAGGGGGCGAGTGCGTCCATCATGGGCAGCTGCCTTGGCCCCAGCGGGCGGCCTCGTACAGCGGCTCGAAGCGCTGAAGGATGACTTGGGGGTAATGCGCGTTCTCGGCCTGGCTAGCTGCTGTGATGCCGGGGTTGATGTTGCAGGTGGCACCCAGGCACACACCGGGCGTGGCGCTGCGCGCCTGGCGCTTGTAGACCCAACCCAGGCCGCCGTTGTAGCTCGCCAGCACAAAGGCCATGCGCTGGCAGTCGTCTTGCGCCTTGATGCGCTGGGCTAGCCAAAAATCGTATTGCACCAGGGCGCGGATAGCCCAGGTGGGGTTGAGGGGGGCGGGGCTGGCCAGGGCGGCGTCTGTGCTGCCGATCCAGCGGGCTGTGGCGGGCATGAACTGGGTGAGGCCTAGTGCGCCTACCGGGCTGCGGGCTGAGGCGTTCCAGCGGCTCTCCTGGTGGATCTGGGCGGCAAAGGTGGCTACCGGGGCTTGCAGGCCCCAGACGCGCTGCGCCTCGCGCTTGAGGCTGAGCTGGTGCTGCTGGGCGGCGCGCGGGATGGCGGCGGGCTGGGCATAGGCGGGGCTGCTGGCGCAGCTTGCAGCGACCAGGATCAGCAGGCCAGCGATGGACAGCAGCATGGCGCGGGCGGCGATGGCCAGGCCCTGCCGGGTAGGCGGCTGGTAGTTGCGCAGGCGGCGTGCCATTAGGGCGCGGTTGTATTGCTGCCACCAACGGGTGCTGCGTGTGGGGGACATCAAGCCCCCAGGCCCACGCACACCAGGCAAGCAGCCACGATGATGGTGCGGCGCAGCATGGCTTCCTTAAAGATTTCAGCATCGGCCAGGTGGGGGCGGCAATACGGGAAAAGCGCCCGGTCTAGCCAGTAGCCGCCCCAGCCGCCCAGCGCCATCAGGTGCGCCTTGTACAGGGTGACTGCGAACACGTTGCCGGGGTAGGTGGCCTGTGCCCACAGGGCCAGACCGATCAAGACAAGGGTGAGCAAAGCCCACAGCAGCATGCGGGGAAGGTTGGACAACATGGCACTCTCCATACAATAAAAAAGGGCTACAGAATTTGTAGCCCTTAGTGTCGGGAGTTGCGCCTGCTAGGGCGTGGTGAAGTAGTTCACCGTGGCGATTTAGGAGGGGACGCTTATCGGCCCCAGCTAACCAGGCGCTCGTTCATGATGTGAAAGTAAGCGCCACCACCGGTATAAGTGCTGACCACGCCGTCTGCCCGATTTAGCTGTGCCTTTAGGCGCAATGGGGTGACGCAAGACTTGATGCGGTCTAGGTGCATGCCTATCTTGGGTGCCTTGTAGTCATCGCCGCATTTTTCTTTGACCGAGGCTGTTGCCACTGCCGCCTTGCGGTCTGCGGCAGCTTGGGCGCGCTCGCGCTGTTCACCCTGTCTTGTAAATTCGTCGCTGCGCGCCTGCGTTGCCGCCTGTTCTTTGGCGCGCTCTGCGGCCCACTCGGCTTGTTTTGCAGCCTGCTCGTCAGCCTTGGCTTTTTGATGGGCAGCCTCTTCCTCTTGGTATTGGCGGCGTCGTAAGTCTTGGGCTAATTTTTTGTCAGCCTCTTGCTCTCTGTAGCGCAGCATCGCTTCGGCCTCTTTTTGGTCTAACTGCTTTTCGCGCGCCTGCTGGCGCAAAATCTTTTGGTCGCCACATTCGGCCATGGTTAGGCCCTTGCATTCGCCCATGGTTTGGGCATAAACCAGGCCGCTGGCCCCGCAGAATATTGCGCAAGCAGCTATGTATTTAGTAGTTTTCATGTTTTCCCTTTTTTCTTGGCGGGTGTGGTGGGTGATGGATATTCGCCAGGATCGCATACTTTTTTAGACTGGCTGGTGCTGCCATCATTGCATACGAAGTAGCGGCCCGAGCAATGCGAGATGCCGCCCTTGCCGCGAGAGCATGGTGTGTTGGCAGCATGGGCCGATGAGACAAATAAAGCGAGTAGTAGCACAAGTGTTTGCATGGCTTATTTCTTGGCCATGCCCGCAGCGCGGCGAATGAACTCTTGGCCGGGTTTATCAGCGCTACGGTAGGCTTTGAGAAGGGCTTGTTCATCGCGGGTGACATCAGCAGTTTCATTTTGCGTAGCAGCAATTAACCACGTTAAATCCACCTTGGCGCTATGGTTGAGATCGCGTAGCAAATGAAGGTACCTAGCGACGGGCTTGGCGGCAATCGCCAGCTCGTCAATTGTTTTTTTTGGATGCCCCATGCTGAAGAGATAGTCTGCATGCGCAGGGATGCATTGGGCGCGCTCCTGGTATAGCTGCTCCCATGTTTGACCCTCTAGCGGCACGTGCACATTGCCGGTGCCGTAGAGGATGTATTCCAAGCTTAGGTCTTCGTCTGCGCAAAGCGCCTCTAGCTGCTTGAGTGGCACGCTGTCGCGCTGCTTGCGCATGGTGTAGGCCGCGCGTTGCAACCCTAATCGCTCAGCCAGTGCCACCTCATTTGGCAGCTCTAGCACCAGAAGCAACCGCTTAATTATTTCTAAAAACCCCACGGGCTTGTCGGACATTTAAATACACCTTGACATAAATGTGGCAGTTAGCCACAATAACGTAACTTAAATAAATATCAAGTTACATAAAGGCTAAAGGATACATCATGCACCCCGAACAAATTAAGGCGGCCATGCGTATGGCAGGCGTAACGCCCGCTGCGCTGGCAGACGATATGGGCCTGGCGCGGCCTTCCGTCACCCGAGTTATTAACGGACTAGCCACGTCGGCCCGCGTTAAGGATCGTGTGGCTGGTGTGGTCGGCAAGCCGGTACACATCGTGTTCCCGCCGGCCAAGGCGTCGGTGTTGCGCCGCGTGAAGGCGGTGGCCGCATGAATGCCGAATATGTTGTGAACCCAGCGCCAGACTATTTGGGTCAAGAAGTCAAGGCGCGGGCCTTTTTGGAGCGCTGGCGCACTGCGCTGCGCGCGAAACTAGTCGCAGCGCAGCGTGAGCTTGTCGCAGAGCTGCCAACGCCTCCTGTAATTTGGCTTACACCAGAGGGAGATTTTGGCGGGTTTGCTGATTCGCACTGCGCGATATCGTGTTTTTACGCAAGGCTGCTTGCGCTGGCCAGTAGGCGGTACAACTGGCTTTTTAGGCCCCACGATGGCAAGTTCATCGATGGCTTTTGTGTGGATGAGCAGTTTGCCAAGGAGCGGGCTGTAGCTGAGATGTCGCGCGTTTGGTTTGACGCTGCTGTACAGCGGCTGGTGGATGCAGGGCTGGTGAAGGTTATTAACGGTGGACAAGTGCTGACAGAGCCGTTCTCGCTTTTGTACCAGCTGGATTCTCAATTTAATACTGATGGCAGTATCAATGAGGCGCACGAGCATGTTGAGCAGGTGAGAAAAAAGCAAAAAAAACAGGCGGAATTGGAAAAAACCAACCTTATAAATATAGGGCGTTCTAAAGCTGTTGAAACGGTCGAAGTTGCGCGCGCCAATTTGGCTGCAGCGTTGCGCCGAGAAAGCGAGATGGCCCATGGCTAAAAATCTACAAGTCGCAAAACCGCAAGCGCCTGCGGTTTTGGAGATTAGCGAAGCCGAGCTGGCTCTGGCGTCCTATTTGGAGGTTGATCTGGCGGCTGCGGTTGAGCTGCAAATGCAGCGCGTAAAAGACGATGTGCGCACTGGCATAGAGGCATCGTTGCGTATTGGTTTGCGCCTGATTGCCATGCGTGCCAAATGCCAGCATGGCGAGTTCGAGCGGCTGGTGTTTGAGGCTGGCATTGGTGAGCGCGATAGCCAAAGCTGCATGCAGCTGGCTAGCGCCTATGCCGCAGAGGGCGACGCGCGCCGCCGCGAGGCGCTGCTGGGAATGGGGAAGACCAAAGCTGTGGCGTTGCTGGGGGCGAACCCTAAAGTGCGAGAGCAGATCATGGAAAGCCCCGAGCTTTTAAAAGAAATGCTTGAGGGTAGCACCCGCGCTGCGGAAGCCCAGATCAAGGAGCTTAAAAAGACTATTAACACGCTGGAAGCCAAAGAAGAAATAAAAGCCAGCCGCAAGGCGAATGAGGCCGAGAGCCACTTCGTCACGCCCGACATTCCTTATTTGGTGACTGATATCCGCCGAGAAGCTGCTGCGCTGTACCAGCAGGCCAAGCTGGCCATCGCCAGCCTGCATGACTTGGCCCCGCAGTTGGATGCGTTGCAGGATGTGAAGGGCTGCGCGGCCTGGGCCTCGCCAAGCAAGCTGCAGGCCTTTACCGCGCTGCGCTCGCTGCATGCCAGCCTGGGCATATATATGGCGGCGTGGGTAGATGAGCATGGCATGACGAGCGAGGACTTGCCTACGCCAGAGCACAAATCCTTTTATCGACCCGAAGAGGCGGCGCTGGTGCAGCGGCATTTTGAGGCGCTAACGACAGCGCACCAGGATGGGCAGACTAAGCGGGCTAACAAGGCCGCCAATGATGCGCCTGGTGCCCGTGGTGCCAAGCGCAAGAACGTCTAACTATGAGCGCCGTAGTCTCCCTTCGCCAAGCGCACCACCTGGTGCGTGCTGACCTGCCCATGCTGTTGCATGGAGATGTGTGGGCAGCGGCTACCGACGATGCGCGCAACACGGCCAGCCTGCGCGGCACGCTGCTGCGGGCGGCGGTGGACAGGGGCTACAGCGCCAGCCTGGGGGCGCAGTGGCTGGCGGCCAAGCTGGCCGAGGGCGGCCTGCCCACGGCCTCGCAAGATGCGGCTGACCTGCTGCTGCGGCGGGGTGAGGGGCTGAGCGAGGCTACGCTCAAGCGCTGGCTGTTGAACTATGCCGCGCAGGGCAAGCTGGCCCTGCTGCCCAAGCACACGGGGCGGGTGCGCCAAGCGTATGGCTGGGAGGCCAAGGCGATTGAGCTGTACAACACGCCGAGCAAGACAACCTATGCGGGCGTGTCTAAGGAGCTGCGCTACGAGTATGGGTTTGAGAATGTGTCGGACTCGCTGGTGAAGCGCTACATCCAAAGCCTGCCAACTCGCCTGGGCAGCAGGGGCATTGCCCGCACCGGAGCGCACCTGCACCGGCTGACAATGCAGAAGTTTCAAGAGCGCCATTTGGACAATATTCGGCCTGGTGATGTTTATGTGGGCGACGGACACACGATTGACTGTTATGTAGCCCACCCGAACACCGGTCGCCCATGGCGGCCTGAGCTGACGTTTTTTATGGATTTGAAAAGCCGCCTGCCTACCGGCTGGTGGCTGGGTAACAGCGAGAACGCGGTGGACACGCTGCGCGCATTGGGCACGGCCATTGGCCGCTTTGACCACATGCCGCCGATGCTTTACCTAGACCATGGCGCGGGCTACCGGGCCAAGCTGATGTCGGCGGACAACGTGGGCTTTGCTGCACAAATGGGCATTGACATTATGGCAGCGCACCCGGGTAATCCGCATGGCAAGGGCTGGGTGGAATGCTTCTTTCGCCGCCTGCGGGATGAACATGATAAGTTTTTTGCGGGTGGCCTGGTGTACTGCGGCGACGACATGGCGGACGAAACGAATCGCCGTATGAGCCCTGACATTTTGAGTGGCAAGCGCCGCCTACCCAGCTTTTACGATTACAAGGCCTCGCTGATGCGCTACATAGAGCGCTTCAGCCATGAAGTGCTGGAGGAGCTGCTGGATGGTAAAACGCCGATGCAGGTATGGGAAGCGGGCTTTGTGCGCATCCCTGCGGTGCACGCGGTGGCTGAGCTGATACGCCCGATGCAGATGGCCACGGTGCGCCGCCAGATGGTGACGCTGCACAAGCGCACCTACTTTCATGCGGGGTTGATCGACTACCAGGACCAAGAAGTGCGGGTGCGCTACGACCTGCATGACGACAGCAAGGTGTGGGTGTGCGATGACAAAAACAAATTAATTTGCGAGGCCGCGCTGACCTACAAGGTGGCCGCGATACCAACCGACCGCATCGAAGAAGCCCGGGCGAATGCTGAGGCCAAGGCGGTGCAGCGCAAGCGCAATGACATCGCAGAAATTGAGGCGCGCAACGCCGACCCGATAGATGCGCACAGCCAAGTGGTTGGCCTGCAAAATTTGCTGCCCACGCCGCTTGTGACCCTACCTGCACCGATGGCGGATGCGCTACCTGCTGCCGACGATGATTTTGACCTCGACCTAACCAACTGGAGAAAAGACTGATGACTACCGCAACTGCCACGGCCAGCGCTGCCGTGTTTACCCCGCAAGACTTGGAGCACACCACGCGCATCAAGAAGTGGCTGAAAGACCATAACGAGACGAACGCGTGGCTGGGCCGCAAGGCCAACATCCCTAACAGTACGCTGTCGCAAATATTGAGCGGCAAGTACATTAGCAGCCCAACCAAGCTGATTGACACGATGATGAGTGTGCTGCTGACCGAGGACAGCCGCCGCCAGGATGGCACGCCGGGTTATGTGAAGGGCAGCTTGTACGCCCTGGTAGAGACGGTGTGTGACCGCACTCGCAAGCACCGGGCCATGGGCGCGCTGAGCGGCTATGTGGGCGTGGGCAAGACCAGCGCCGGGCGCGAGTACCAACAGGCCCGGCCCTTGACCTTGATGGTAGAGGCCAACCCGAACATGACGCCCGGTGTGCTGATGGCCGAGCTGCTGGGGCAGCTGAACCTGGCCGTGCCTGCGGGGCTGGACCGCAAGTTTAACGACGTGGTGGCCGGGGTGCGCGGTACCAACTACTTGATTATTGCCGACGAGGCCGAGCGCCTCAGCAGTGGCGCGCTGGAGTACCTGCGGCGCATCCGCGACAAGGGCGAGGTGGGCGTGGTGCTGATGGGCACCGAGAAGCTGACCGCGCTGCTCAAGCGCGACCATGGCCGCTTTGACCAGGTGCGCAGCCGCATAGGCATGTGGCCTAAAACGATTGAGGCGATTCCGCGCAACGATGCGGATGACATTGCGCGTGATGCGCTGGCTGATGCGGGTGACCTGGGGGACGACGTGCTGGATGCCCTGTGGGCCTACTGCCAGGGCAGCGCCCGGGTGTTGAAGGAAGCCTTTGTGACGGCGCTGAAAGACTACAACCTGTGCAAGCCGGGCCTGACGGGTAAGGATGTGGACAAGGTGGCCAAGACCGTGTTGTTTATGCCGCCGCGTGCGGCTGCGCAGGGGGTGAAGTGATGCCTGCCTACCTTGTGACCATCACCATGCCTGACGGCAGCCAGGGCGTACACCACGGCATTTATGCTGATGGCTTTGTCGCCAGCCAAGAAGCCACGGACGCTTTCCCTGAGGCTAAGCGCATCAGCGCCAAGCCGCTGGTGCCGCGCTGCGCGCACGCTCGCCCGATAGCGGCTGCGCCGGGGCACGCCAGGCGCGCCGAAGGAGAGCGCGCATGAGCAAATATACGTGCGACGAGTTGGGCGTGTGCCAGCAGCGCACCCCCCCCCAGTGCTGCAGCTGCGACTGCGACCAAGGGCGCAGCGGCCCTGCACGCTTGGTACAAACCCGGTGGGCCGCAGTGCCCGCAAAGGCTGCACCGATTGCGCTGCAAGGCCCCTACAAGGGCGCGTCGGTGTGGCAGCGCATGCTAAGGGCTTTGCGGTGGTAGCGGGCTACCTGCGCCGGGCCATCTTGTGGCACCTGATGGAGGAGGGTGTGCTGGGCATGGATGGGCTACGCGCGCGAACTGGCTGCAATCGCCAGGCGCTGGTACAGGCCACGGCCAGTCTGCGCGCCCTCAAGCTGGTGGCCTATATAGCTGCGGGGCCTGGCGTGGATGGCCGTACCCGTACCTTTGGCCTGACGCCTGCGGGCATTGAAGCGGCTTTGCCGATTAAAAAAAGTGACTTTGAAGGCGTTAAGCCGAAATTTATAAACGAAAGAAAGTGAGCGACGGTATGGAAAATCAACAAGCGGCGATCCCGCCAGGCTACTGGCAAGATGCCAACGGCAACTTGGTGCCTGTGGCCAAAATTAAAGAGATTGACAAAGACCGGAACAAGGCGGTGATTGGCTTGTGCGAGCAGGCCAAGAAAGCCAGCGCCAACCTGTTGGGTTTTAAGCTGGCCGCCGCGCAGGCGGTAGAGGAATTTGTAGCACACAGCCTGGACAAGTATGAGGTGAAGCACGGCGGCAAGCGCGGCAACGTGACGCTGGTCAGCTACGACGGGCGTTACATGGTCAAGCGCCAGATCCAGGACAAGATTGTCTTCGACGAACGCTTGCAGGCGGCCAAACTTTTGATCGACAAATTTATTGTCAGCGCCAGCAAGGGCAGCAGCGCCGACATCAAGCTGCTGGTGAACAAGGCCTTCGACGTGGACAGCGCTGGCAACATTAACGTTGGCCGCGTGCTGGAGCTGCGCAGCTATGAGATCACCCACCCTGACTGGTTGGAAGCTATGGGGGCGATTGGGGACAGCATCAAGGTGGCCAGTACCAAGGCCTACCTACGGTTCTACGAGCGCAACGACACTTCGGGCGAGTACCTGCCCATCAACCTCGATGTGGCGGCGCTATGAAGAGCTTTGAACAACTGGGCCAAGCGGCCTACACCGCTTTTAGAAAGGCCGCTGGCAGTGAGCTGACGCGCCTGCGTGACCGGGACTGGACGTCTACCGCGCCTGCATGGGCTGAGCTGCACCCTGAGGTGCAAGCCTGCTGGGTGGCGGTGGCGCGCCATATGGTGGCTGAGGTGGCGGCGCAGCACTGATTACCGATGTCTCCTGGAGCGTTTGGAATGCGCTTCATTTACCCCCGGCTGGGCCTACCAGTCTGCGCCGGGGGCTTTTTTCAAATGCCCTGCAACGGGCCTTTGAACAAGGCTTAACCCCAAGGAACCCCTATGAAAAACCATGAGCAAATAGAGACCGAGATCGCCGCGCTGGCCGCTGCGCGTGCGCAGGCCGCCCTGCAAGCGATGGCGGTGCCTGTATGAGCGCGCCGATTGCGCCCTGCGATGGCCCCAAGCCGCCCAAGCTGCATGTGGTGTACGCCATCGCCGGGGTGCAGCAAACCCTGGTGCGCCGTTGGAAGCACAGTGTGCTGGTGGCGGGCGTGGTGACGGCCGGCGCGCCGATAGACACCACCGGCTACAGCGGGCGCTACATTGTGGCCAAGCCGGGCGCGCCAGTGGCTGCGATAGACCTGCGCACCGGCACGGCTGACCTGGTGCTGACCCCGGCTACCGGCGAGATCACGATTAACCTGAGCCGCCAGGCGCTGGCCATTACACCGGGCGAGTACCACAGCTACCTGGTGCTGACCAGCCCGGCGGGCCGGGACTACCCACTGGGGCGCGAGCGCTTTGTGGTTGAGCTGCTGGGGGTGCCGCTATGACGCCGCCTGCCACCCACAGCCATTTTGAGGCCACCGTGCTGGAGGTGCTGGTGCCAGGCGCAGCCGCGCCCGAGCTGCTGGTGCTGCAAGAGGAGGTGGTAACTTTTTTAGAGGCCGTTGCGCAAGGGCCTGAAGGGGCGGCGGGGGCCATTGGCTCGCCCGGCCCGGCGGGCAGCGAGCGCACGGTACAGGCGGTGTGCGATGCGGCCCTGCCCGCAGGCACCCCGCTGTGCCAAAGCCGCGCCACCGGCCACCTGTTTGCTGCGGATGCCGCCCTTAAAAGCAGCGCCTATGTGGTGGGCCTGGCGGCCGCGCCCACTGCGCCGGGCTTGGTGGCCGCTGCGCTGGTAGACACCATCAGCCTGGCCGACTGGACGGCTGTGACTGGACAAACCACCTTGGCCGTAGGCCAGGTGTACTTTCTTGCGGTGGGGGGTGGCCTGTCTACCGCCCCGGCAAGCTCGCCGGGCGTGAACACATGGGTCGGCACTGCCGACCGTGCGGACAGGCTCATTTTAAAACTTCAACTTCCGATTCAACTTTAACTTTTAGGACTACAACATGGCAACCAAATCACCCTTGGTACTGGGCGCAGACGGCTTAGTGCAACAACTGCAACCAGGCGACAGCCTGGCGGCGGCGATCACGACATCCTCGACCCGCTCAATGATTAATGCGGATGCCGTAGCCATCCCCTTTGGCACGCCGGTGTACACCTTTGCGGCGGGCTCGGTCAAGCGGGCGCAGGCCAATGCCAAGGCCACCTCCAAGGTGGTGGGTTTGGCGTTTGATGCCACCACAGCGGCAGCCGCAGCGGGCACCGTGGGCCTGGACGGCACCATTGTGGGCACTACGGCCCAGTGGGATGCCGTCGCGGGCACCACCGGCGGCTTGGTGTTTAACACGACGTACTTCCTGGACCCGGCCACGGCGGGCAAGATTACGGCCACCCCGCCCGCTGCCGTCGGCCAGTGCAACGTGGTGATTGGCATCGCCATCAGCGCGACCGAGCTGGAGCTGCAGATCGAACAACCGGTGCTGCTGTAAGCCATGGCGCGCAGAATCCCCCTCACCCTGGGCAGCGATGGGTTATCTCAACGCCTGCAAGGCGTAGACAACTTAGCCGGTGGCGCAGCCAGCCGTGCTACCACTTTGTCGGTAGCCAATGCACAGGCTGCTGTTATCGGCCTGCAGGCTGCTGCAGGTGACCTGGCAGTTGGCACCGTGGTTTGCTTTGCGGTGTGGGGGCTTTTGAGCAATACCACCACCGCTAGCACCCTGGTGCTGCGCCTGCGTGTGGGGCCCACGACGCTGGTGGGTGCTGTGGTGGCCAGTGCCAGCTTTGCGCTGGGCACCACAGCGCGCACCAATGTGCCGTTTTGCCTGACTGGCGCTTTTACGGTGCTGTCTGTAGGTGCTGCGGGCACGGCCATAGGCCAACTGGTGCTGAATGCCAATACCGCTACACCCCTGGGCAATGCCACAGCCCCGGTGACCGCGCCGGTGGCTATCAACACTACCGTGGCCAACCTGGCCGAGCTGACGGTGATCTCTGGCGATGCCAGCACCACGCTGGTGGTTCATGCGGCCACAGCCCAATTTGCCAACTGACACCATGACTACCCCCACCACCCCCATAGATGCCCAGCGCAAACGCGAGCTGGGCTTGATCCATATCGCCCGCGCATCCGTGGGCTGGGACAAGCCGCGCTATGTGTGCGAGCTGATGGAGCGCTTTGGCGTGGACAGCAGCGCCGCTTTGAGCGCAGCCCAGCGCGACGAGCTGCTCAAGATGTTCAAGGGCTTGGGCTTTACGCTCAAACGCAAGGCTGCTGGCAGCCTGCCGGTGTGCGACCCGCTGGTGCGCAAGCTGCGGGCGCTGTGGTATGCGCTGGCGGATGCGGGGGCGGTAGCGCGCCCGGCTGACCCTGCGGCGTGCGACAAGGCCATAGAGGCCTGGGCTAAGCCGCGCCTGGCTGCGCAAACCCACCTGGCCCCGTTTGATGCGCTGCGTTTTGCCGACGGCCCGCAGCTCAATGCGGCTATTGAGCAGCTCAAGGCCTGGGTGGCGCGCCTGGGCCTGACGCGCTTTACTGCAAGCAAATAAAACCTATGAAGCCCCACGCCACCCCCACCCTGACGATTGCCCCCGAGGCCTTGCCCGAGGCGCTGCGCGAGCTGGTGCGGGTGCTGGGCGATGCGGGCGCGCTGCGCCTGACGGGCGTGGTGGGTGGACAGCGCATCACCGTGCCCAAGCGGGCGCTGCCCGACCACCCACTGCGCGCAGGCCTGGGCAATGCCACCTTTGAGGCGCTGGTGGCGGAGTACGCGGGCATTAGCATGGATGTGCCCAAGTGCGATGGCTTCTTGCGCGTGCTGCGCCACGAGCAGGTGCGCCAGTGCCGCGCCCAGGGCCTGACGATTGACGAGACGGCTGAGGCTACCGGCTACACACGCAGGCATGTGATCAACATCATGGGCGGGGATGAGGCGGGCGATGTGTACACTGTCGATATGTTTGCCGCGCCCGCGCCGGCCGCCCCCAAATCGTATGCCGGCTCGGCCAACGACCCCTTTGGCCTGGGTGGCAGGCGGGCCTAGGCCATGCAACCCCGTTCAAAGTCGTTTGAAACAGGCCTTTAAGGCTGCGTTTGTTGAAATCTACATCCTTGCAGCCCCGGCCCTCTTGAAGCCCCTTGGTTAGCCGCTACGGGGCTTTTATTTTGGGTGAAGTGTTTCACCACGCCGCAAGGCCGTCAAAGCCCGACAGTAGCGGCTATGACAACCAAGCCCTTTACCGCCCCAGCCGCTGCCGCCGCCCCCAAGCCTAGCCCGCTGGCTGGCTGGATTGAAGTCTTCAAGGCCGGTGCGCACACCGACAGCGCTGGCAAGCGTATGAGCTTTGGCGTAGCTGACTTGGACGAGATGGTGGCTAACCATGCGCCCGACAGCGCGCCCGCCGTGCTGGGCCACCCCAAGCATGACGACCCGGCCTATGCCTGGGTAGAGGAATTTAAGCGCGAAGGCGACAGCCTGTATGCGCAATTCAAAGACATCAACCCCGATTTTGAGGCCGGTGTAGCCAAGGGTGCTTACCGCAACCGGTCGGTGTCGGTCTACAAAGACGCCGACACAGGCTGGCGCGTGCGCCATGTGGGCTGGCTGGGTGCTGTGGCCCCGGCTGTGACAGGCCTTAAGCCTTTGGCCTTTGCGGCCCCTGAGGCTGAGTGCTTTGAGTTTGCCGCGCCGGGCTACAGCCTGGTGTGGGGGCTGGAAAGCGTAGCCAAGCTGCTGCGCAACCTGCGCGACAAG
>JAYVJV010000308.1:0-2695 GCA_043769005.1 Polaromonas sp.
CAACTATGCCAGCGCCTGGCAAACGCCAGCGGGTGGCGGGGGCGGCGCGCCCGCCGGGCCGCCTGCGTCGGTGCAGTTCAACAATGTGGGCGTGATGGATGGCGCGGCTAATGTGGACATCATTGGCGGCGACCTGAATTTGGGGCTGTCTACACCCGGCGCATCACCCGCCAACACGTTGACACTTTTCCCGCAGACTATCGCTGGCCGGATGATGCTGGCGATGATTGGGCCGTCTGGCCTGGCGGCTGATTTGCAGCCCTTCTTGGCGCGCAATAAGGTGGGGGTGTGGCAGCCGCAGGGCAATGCCACTACCGTGCCGGGCGTGTTTGGCTACACCGCGCCTACTGCGGTAGGCACGGCGACCGCCCGCAACGTGGCGACGACTAATTTTTTCACCCGCCTGCGCCGCCTGGGCTATGCCTCGGTGGCCACGGCGGCCGGGTTCGCGGAACTGCGCGTGCCTGTGGCGCAAGTGACTTTGGGCGATGGCGCGGGCCTGGGCGGCTTTACCAAGGTGCTGCGCTTTGGCATATCAGATGCTGCCGCCGTGGCTGGTGCGCGGATGTTTGCTGGGGTGAGCAGCTTTACCGCTGCGGCAACGAATGTGGAACCCGCTACGCTGACCAACAGCATTGGCATGGGGCACGGCGCAGCGGATACCACTTTTAAACTGTACTACGGCGGCAGCGCGGCGCAAACGCCGATTGATTTGGGTGTGAATTTCCCGTGCAACACCCGCAGCGTCGACGCGTATGAGCTTGCGCTGTTCGCGTCTCCTTTTGCGGCGAACTCCGTAGGCTACATGGTGACCCGGCTGAACACCGGGCAGGTAGCCAGTGGCGTGCTGACGGCGGCCACAGCAGGCTTGCAGTTGCCGCTGGCCGCGACTTTGCTGAGCTATCAAAAGATCTGGCGCACCAACAATGCCACCGCCTTGGCTGTGGCCCTCGACGTGGCCGGCGACTACATTGAAACGGACAATTGATATGCCCCACTCCACCGTGACCCCGGCCGACACCCAGCGCAAGCGCGAGCTGGGCCTCATTCATATTGCCCGCGCCTCCGTGGGCTGGACAAAGCAGCGCTACGTGTGCGAGCTGATGGAGCGCTTTGGGGTGGACAGCAGCGCGGCTTTGAACGCGGCGCAGCGGGACGAGCTGCTCAAGATGTTCAAGGGCTTGGGCTTTGCGCTCAAGCGCAAGGCCGCCAGCAGCCTGCCGGTGCGCGACCCGCTGGTGCGCAAGCTGCGCGCCCTGTGGTATGCGCTGGCCGATGCGGGGGCTGTGGCCCGCCCGGCTGACCCTGCGGCGTGCGACAAGGCGATAGAGGCCTGGGCTAAGCCGCGCTTGGCTGCGCAAACCCACCTGGCACCGTTTGACGCGCTGCGCTTTGCGGATGGCCCACAGCTCAATGCAGCTATCGAGCAGCTCAAAGCTTGGGTAGCGCGCTTGGGCCTGACGCGCTTTACGGCAGCGAAATAAAGCCTATGAAGCCCCACGCTGCCCCCACTCTGTCGATTGCCCCTGAGGCCCTGCCCGAGGCGCTGCGCGAGCTGGTGCGGGTGCTGGGCGACGCTGGGGCGCTGCGCCTGACGGGCGTGGTGGGTGGCCAACGCATCACCGTGCCCAAGCGGGCGCTGCCCGACCACCCGCTGCGCGCAGGCCTGGGCAATGCCACCTTTGAGGCGCTGGTGGCCGAGTACGCAGGCATCAGCATGGATGTGCCTAAGTGCGATGGCTTCCTGCGCGTGCTGCGCCATGAGCAGGTGCGCCAGTGCCGCGCCCAGGGCCTGACGATTGATGAGACGGCTGAGGCCACCGGCTACACGCGCCGCCATGTGATCAACATCATGGGTGGGGACGAGGCGGGCGATGTGTACACTATCGACATGTTTGCCGCTCCCGCTCCAGTTTCCGCCGCCCCTAAATCGTATGCCGGATCGGCCAACGACCCCTTTGGCCTAGGTGGCAGGCGGGCCTAGGCTGCGCAACCCCGTTCAAAGTCGTTTGAAACAGGCCTTTAAGGCTGCGTTTGTTTAAATCTACATCCTTGCAGCCCCGACCCTCTTGAAGCCCCTTGGTTAGCCGCTACGGGGCTTTTGTTTTGGGTGAAGTGTTTCACCACGCTAGAAAGCCGTCAAAGCCCGACAGTAGCGGCTATGACAACCAAGCCCTTTACCGCTCCAGCTGCTCCCGCCGTCCCCAAGCCCAGCCCGTTGGCGGGTTGGATTGAGGTCTTCAAGGCCGGTGCACACACCGACAGTGCTGGCAAGCGCATGAGCTTTGGCGTAGCTGACTTGGACGAGATGGTGGCTAACCATGCGCCTGACAGCGCGCCCGCCGTGCTGGGCCACCCCAAGCACGACGACCCGGCCTATGCCTGGGTAGAAGAATTTAAACGCGAAGGCGACAGTCTGTATGCGCAATTCAAAGACATCAATCCTGATTTTGAGGCCGGTGTAGCCAAGGGTGCTTACCGCAACCGGTCGGTGTCGGTCTACAAAGATGCCGACACAGGCTGGCGCGTGCGCCATGTGGGATGGCTGGGTGCTGTGGCCCCGGCTGTGGCGGGCCTTAAGCCTTTGGCCTTTGCTGCCCCTGAGGCTGAGTGCTTTGAGTTTGCCGCGCCGGGCTACAGCCTGGTGTGGGGGCTGGAAAGCGTAGCCAAGCTGCTGCGCAACCTGCGCGACAAG
>JAYVJV010000309.1:0-2293 GCA_043769005.1 Polaromonas sp.
TCAAAACACAGGGCGGCCACTTCCGAGGTGCAAAAGTGGTTGCCGCGCTGGGCGCGACGCAACTTGTAGGCCGAGACCTGGTCCGATTGCAGACTCAACACTGGCAACCGATCCAGATAAGGGCTTTTGCGGAACATCTTGCGCGCTTCGGGCCAGGTCGCGTCCAGCAGGATGAACAAGGGGCGCCGCGCTGCGGGCCCTTGGCGCTCGTCCGTCGGCATCAACGATGGCTCGCCCGGCAGACCATCGGGTGGCGCCAGGCTGCTGACAAGGCGCGCCGCATCCACAAATTCACCCGGGAACACCACGTAGGGTTGCCACTGCGGGTCTGTCAAGAGCGCCAGCAGGTCGGGGTCGGCCGCCGTGCGCGTCCAGCCAAACGCAAAGGTATCGGCCACCACATCGGCGATCAGCCAGCCGGTGTTGCTGGGTTTGAGCGGTTCGATATCCCCCATGAGCAGACAGAACCCGGCCCGCGTGTTGATCAGCGGGCGCAAACTGCACAAACAATAAGCCGTTGGCAGACGGCAACCCGGGCAGCGCACCAGCCGCGAGCCGCGCCGCGCCAAAAACGGTTTGCTGCTGCGCGCCAGTCGAAGGGTTCGAAGACGCGAGACCGCGTGGATCGATTCAGGCGGCAAAACAGGGTGAGGGGGCTCGGGTGTGTTCAATGGGTGATTATGTCGGCGATGGGGTGAGCCCACAGGTTCGGTCGGCCTGCGCGCCGCGTGCACCGTGTGGGGTCTGTGGGCCGGCCCCTGCACTGATTCGGTGGGTTTTGGCGGTGATTCCGCTAGGGTATGCCCATGGCGCTTGGCACGGTTAATGCTCCTAGAATTTGTTTACGGTTTGCAATGGCGCCAGTAGGTTCACTGCACACCGGGCCTGACCCGTTTTTATTCATTGATGCTTGAAAGACGCTCACCACGATGCTTCGCAAGCCCCCACATCCGTGCAACCGTTGGATAGCCCGGTCTGCCAGCGCCTTAGTGTCAACTGCAGCCGTAGCCCAAAATGCGCTGTACGCGCTACACGCGGCGATGAAGGCCAAAAAAGCGCCCTTGCGCCCCACGCTGACTTGCCGCGCTGCAGATTTATCACTTAATCTTGGATAGTTCAGAATAAATTAGATAATTTGTTCCTATATTTATTGCATTTTTAGCTATTTATTTAGTACCGCTTTAGATCTATTTGTATTCAATAAACAGTCAGTATTGTATTTACAGAATAACCCAGGAGTCCTTGATGCGCCCTCTGACCAACCCCACCCTCAATGTTCAACCCACCGCCGATACCGCCACAGCGCGCGGCATGGGCCGTCGGCGCGCGGTTCAAACCCTGGGTGCGGCTGCAGCCACATTGGCCTGGCCTGCTTGGGCGCAGGCGCAATGGCCTGACAAACCCATCAAGATCGTGGTCACCTTCGCGGCTGGCGGCGCCAGCGACATCGTGGCGCGGGTGATGTCTGACCAGCTCTCCAAAAAACTCGGCCACAGTGTGGTGGTCGACAACCGGCCCGGCGCGGGTGGCAGTGTGGGCGGTCTGGCCGTCACACAGGCCAGCGCAGACGGTTACACCCTGATGCTGTCGAACTCCACACCCATCTCCATGGGGCCCTTTGCCCTGGAAAAACAGCCTTACGACCCGGTGACCGGGTTCACCCATGTTGCGTTGATCGGCAGTGCACCCTGCGTGGTGATGGCCAACCCGCAGGCACCGCTCAAAACCCTGCCCGATCTGGAGGCATGGGCCCGCAAAAATGGCCAGCTCAACTTTGGCAGCGGCGGGCCGGCCTCGATTGGCCACATCTACGGCGAATTGATGAAGAAAAGCATGGGCGTGAACCTGCAACACGTGCCTTACCGGGGGGGTGCGCCCATGACAACCGACCTGATTTCCGGGCAGATCCCGGTGGGTATCGACGTAGTCACCGCCTATGTGCCGTATTTCAAAAGCGGGCAGATTGTGCCGCTGGCGGTGACTTCGGCCGCCCGCTCACCCCTGCTGCCCGAGGTGCCCAGTGTGGTCGAGTTCGGCTACAGCAAACTGGTGCTGGACAACTTCTTTGGCATTTCAGGCCCGGCCAACCTGCCGCCTGCCATTACCGCCCGCATCAACGCGGCCACCCAGGAGATCCTGGCGCAGGCGGATATCAAAAAGCGTATGCTCGACTTGGGCATCACCACCGCCCCGGCCAGCCTGGCGAGTTCAGCCGCCTTTACCGCCTATGTGAAAACGCAGGTGGACGCGTTGGCACCGGTGGTCAAGGGGGCTGGCGTTCGTTTATAAATAG
>JAYVJV010000310.1:0-3101 GCA_043769005.1 Polaromonas sp.
GCCAGCGGGAAGTTCCACGGGCTGATGCACAGCCACACGCCGCGTGCCTTGAGCTGCAGCACATTAGTTTCACCCGTGATGCCAAAGGCCGCGCCGCCATGCGCCTGCGGCAAATGGATGGGCGCCATGATGCGTTCTGCCTCGCCTGCGTAGTAGCGTAAAAAATCAATCGCTTCACGCACCTCGGCAATCGCATCGCCCCAGGTTTTAAAGGCCTCTTTGACCAGCAGGGCGCACAGTGTGGGAAGCTCGCGCTGCATCGCGTCAGCGGCTTTGCGCAAAATAGCGGCGCGTTCGGCAACTGGAACAACGCTCCACTTTTGATAGCTGCTTGAGCCCGTATTAATTGCGCCATAGGCCAATTGTGTATCAAATTCAGCGACGTGGGAAACATTGGCGGCTGCATAGGCAATCCGCAGCGGCTGGCACATGCTGTCAACACTCAAGTCCAGCCCGGCGCTGTTTGCACGTGCCGGCCCAAACAGGTCAGCAGGTAAGGGCAGGGATGGCTTTGGGTGCAAAACCAGCGGCGACGTTAGCAGCGTATCCATGCCCACCGACTCATCGGCCAGCTGGTGCACGAAGGATGAGTTGGCGCCGTTTTCAAGCAGTCGTCGTACCAGGTAGGCCAGCAAGTTCCGGTGCGAACCGACCGGCGCGTAAATGCGGCAACTGATGCCGGGCGTTTTGAGCACCTCCCGAAAAATACCTTCTCCCATGCCGTGCAGGCGTTGCAGTTCAAACTCGCTTCCACTCAAAGTTGCCATTTTTAAAATAGCCGCAATCGTGCCCGCGTTGTGTCCGGCAAACTGGGGGTAAATCGCGTCGGGCGCGTCCAGCAGCGCTTTGGCGCAGGCAAGATATGCCACATCGGTATGGTTTTTGTGGGTAAAAACCGGATGGTGCGGCAGGCCAAGTTCCTGGGTGCGTTTGATTTCTGCGTCCCAGTATGCGCCTTTGACCAGGCGGCACATCAGTCGCAGTTTGTATTTACGCGCCAGCACAATGATGTGCTGCACCAGGTCAAGCGCGCGGGTTTGGTAGGCCTGCAGCGCCAGGCCAAAGCCGCGCCATGCGGGGTGGTGCTGCGCGACCAGTGCGCTAAGGGCCTCAAACACATCGAGTGACAACTCCAGCCGCTCAACCTCTTCAGCGTCAATCGTCAGGTTGATGTTGGCGCGCGCGGCCAGCTCGCAAAGGCCCCACACGCGCGGCACGAGTTCGGCCATCACGCGGGCGTGCTGCGTGTGCTCAAAACGCGGGTGGAGCGCGCTCAATTTGATAGAAATACCATCATTTAGCTCTGTAGCGCAATCTATACGGGCGCTATCAGCTATTGAATGTATAGCATGGGTGTAGCTGGTCAGGTAGGCTTGCGCGTCAAGGTCGGTGCGCGCGCCTTCACCAAGCATGTCATAGGAGAACCTAAGCCCCCACGCTTGGCGCTCCGCGTCCTGCGCTGACCCCCGGGGGGGCGGTTCCGACTTGGGGCGGCCCGGCGTCGAAACGCGCACGTTGCCTTGTTTCTTTTTTGCGCTGGTGGCCTCGGCCATCGCGTCAGCAATGGTTTGGCCGAGTACGAATTGCTTGCCCAGCAACTGCACGGCTCGCAGTGTCGCCGCTACCACGGCACGTGCGCCCAGCTTGCTCAGCGCGCCACCAGTGCCATCGGCTGCCGGTAAAAACTTCTTGGACAAACCAATTGCGCTTGACGACAACCGCGCCAGTGCTTTGGCAGACTTTTCATCGCTGCCGGCAAAGTCGGCGCGGCCAAGCTGGTCGGCCGTCAAAGCAATGGCTGTGTCGATGTCTGGCACGCGCAGCAGCGCCTCGGCCAGTCGCATCAGCGCCAGGCCTTCAGCGCTGGAAATCGGGTACTCGCGCAGCAGCGATTCCATGGCCCAGAACGGCGCGGGGTTGTCGCGCACGGCCTGCACCCAGGGGCGTGCGGCGTTCGCGGCGGCGGGCCAGTCCAGCGCGCCGGCCAGTGCCGGCATCAGCTGGTGCAGCACTTCGGTTTCGCTGCGCGACGGGTGCGGCAAGCGGGCAGACGGCTCAGGCAGAGAGAACATGAACAACCCCTTTTCACGAACAAGCCGCTAGGGTATCGGCTGGTGACTGAATTTATTCGCTAAACTTGTGGCAATCCACCGACGATGATTCAACACCCCCATGGAAGACACCAGCAGCCACACCCTCGACAAGATCGACGCCAAGATTTTGCGCGTGCTGCAAAAAGACGGCCGCATCTCCAACCTGAAACTGGCCGAAGACGTGCACCTCTCGCCCACCGCCGTACTGGAGCGCGTGAAGCGCTTGTCACGCGACGGCTACATCCTCGGCTACGAAGCAAGGCTCAACCCCGACAAGCTGGGCGCGGGCATGATGGTCTTCATCGAGGTGGTGCTGGACCGCACCACGCACGATGCGATGAACAGCTTCAAGGCTGCGGTGCAGGTGCGGCCCGAGATCCTGGAATGCCATCTGGTGGCCGGGGGTTTTGACTACCTGATCAAGACTCGCGTGGCCAACATGCAGGCCTACCGCGAGTTCGTTGGCTCGGTGATCTGGGCCTTGCCGGGGGTGCGCGAAACGCGCACCTACGCGGTGATGGAAGAAGTGAAGAACACAACGATGTTGCCTATCTGACAAGGGGTTTCATGAAGATCGATTTTGTTTCCGATGTGGCGTGCCCCTGGTGCGCCGTGGGCCTGCATTCGTTGGAGACGGCGCTGCAGCGGGTGGGCGCCGACATTCCCGTCGAGCTGCACTTTCAACCGTTCGAGCTCAACCCGGCCATGCCACCGGAAGGTGAAGACACCGTCCAACACCTGGCCAAGAAGTACGGCGCGTCCCCCGCGCAACTGGCGCGGGGGCGCGAGACCTTGCGCGAGCGCGGTGCTGCCGTGGGCTTCACCTTTGGGGACCGGCCGCGCATCTGGAACACCTTCGACGCGCACCGCCTGCTGCACTGGGCCGCGCTGGAAGGGCCGGCCGACAGCCAGCGCAAGCTCAAGCTGGCCTTGCTGGCGGCTTACCACACGCAGGCACAAAACCCGGGCGCGCAGGACGTGCTGCTGCGCCTGGCCGGCGAGGTGGGT
>JAYVJV010000311.1:0-2041 GCA_043769005.1 Polaromonas sp.
GCGCGATTAGTCGCGACACACTAAGCTAGAGCGAAACCCTGTGAAAACAACCACACAAAACGCTAATTGCTCATATAAAAATAGCAAACTATGACCATACGACGCTGACATCAGGTTGTAAAACCTTACAAATAGGCCTTGAGCCTGCTATGATCAAGGCCTATGCAAAAAAACTCCATTTCCAGCCAATCTACAGCCAAATCCAAGGACAGCCCCCAGCACGGTTTCAGCTACTCCCGAGCCACTTTTGAAGGCTTGGTCGACAGCGCCCTCAAGCATTCCAAAAAACTCGGAGCATCCGATGCCGCGGCCGAAGCCTCTGAGGGCTGCGGCCTGTCTGTGTCATCGCGCATGGGCGCGCTAGAAAATGTGGAGCGCAACCGGGACAAGTCGTTGGGTGTGACGGTGTATTTGGGCAAAAAGCGCGGCAATGCCAGCACGTCTGATTTCTCGCAAAAAGCCATTGAGCAAACCGTGCAAGCGGCCTACGACATTGCCAAATTCACCGCTGAAGACAGCTTTGCGGGTCTGCCCGATTTGGACGACGTGGCACATGAGCACCCCGAGCTTGACTTATTCCATCCTTGGGCTATCAACAGTGCGCAGGCGATTGAAGTGGCGCTGCGCTGCGAGGCGGCGGCGCTGTCTACCAGCAAAAAAATCACCAATTCCGAAGGCGCAGGCGTATCGGCCCAGCAAAGCCACTTTTTTGCCGGGCACATGCGCGGCGGACAAAAGGGTTTTAGGGGCGGCTATGCATCGTCGCGCCATTCGCTCAGCGTGGCGCCCATTGCAGGCAAGGGGGCCGACATGCAACGCGACGGCTGGTACAGCTCCATGCGTAATGCAGCTGATTTGGCCAGCCCTGAGGCGGTGGGGCGCTACGCGGCAGAGCGCGCTTTGTCGCGGCTCAAGTCCCGCAAAATCGCCACCACCGAATGCCCTGTGCTGTTTGAATCCACCATGGCCGCAGGCCTTCTGGGCAGCTTCACCCAAGCGATCAGCGGCGGTGCGCTCTACCGCAAAACCACGTTTTTAGAAGGCAGCTTGGGTAAGCGCGTGTTCCCCAAGTGGATCGACATCAGCGAAGACCCCTATGTGCTGGGCGGCAAAGGCAGCTCGCCGTTTGACGAGGAAGGCGTGAAAGTCCAAGCCCGCAAGGTGGTGGATGCTGGCCGCGTGCAGGGCTATTTTTTAAGCTCTTACAGTGCTCGCAAGCTGGGCATGCGTACCACAGGCAATGCGGGCGGGTCGCACAACCTCGTGCTCACATCGCGCCAAACGCAGGCTGCTGATGATCTGCCTGCCATGCTGCGCAAGCTGGGCACGGGATTGTTCGTCACCGAGCTGATGGGCTCTGGCCTGAACTACGTCACGGGTGATTATTCACGCGGCGCAAGCGGCTTTTGGGTGGAAAACGGGGTGATAGCCTTCCCCGTGCAAGAGATCACCATAGCCGGCAACATGAAAGACATGTTGATCGGCATAGAAGCTGTGGGCGCAGATGCCTACAACTACGGCGCAAAAACTGTGGGTTCGATTTTGATCAACCGGATGAAGCTGGCTGGCAGCTAGTCTTTAGCCCGCCAGGGCGGCCTTCACCGCCGCCGACACTTGGCCCATCTCGGCCTTGCCGGCCAGCGCGGTTTTGGCAGCACCCATTACCTTGCCCATGTCGCCAGGGCCACTTGCGCCAAGTGAAGCCACGATGGACTTAACCTGCGCCAGCACCTCTTCGGCACTCAGGCGCGCAGGCAAATAGGCTTGCAACACTTTAATCTCGGCGCTTTCTTTGTCGGCCAAATCTTGGCGTTGGGCCAGCTCGTAGGCGGCCACGGAGTCTTTGCGCTGTTTGATCAGCTTGTCCACTATGGCGATCACCATGGCATCGTCTAGCACCACGCGCTCGTCGACTTCTTTTTGCTTCATGGCAGACAGCAAAAGGCGCACAGTGCCCAAGCGTTCGCTGTCTTTGGCGCGCATGGCGTTTTTCATGTCTTCGGTGATTTGTTCTTTAAGTGCCATAGTTCTCTCCTAAAAA
>JAYVJV010000312.1:0-3231 GCA_043769005.1 Polaromonas sp.
TGGGCAAACCGTTTGTGTATGTTGGTTTGACCGGGCTCGACCCGGATGTGCGGTTTGACAAACACAAAGCGGGCATTCAGCACAACGTGTATGTGCTGAAACATGGCTTGCATCTGTTGCCGCAGCTCTACGAACGTTACAACCCCATGCCCTACAAAAAGGCGCAAGCGATGGAAATCGAGCTGGGCATTTTGTTGCGCAGCAAGGGGTACGGGGTGTGGCAGGCTTGAATACGCCGCCAAGTCCGGCCAGCGCGACGCCCCACCGCATGTGGTCTGGGGTAAATCGCGCCACAATCCAGCATGACTTCTACCGCTGAAACTGGCCCCGGCAGGCAACCCGCTACGGGCGCACCCGCGCCGGAAGGCGAAAGCGCCTACGCCTGGATACGGCTGCTGGTGTCGCTGGCGCTGATGACGATTGGCGGTGTGGGCATGTATTCGGTGACCGTGGTTCTGCCACGCATCCAGACAGAGTTTGCCGTGGCGCGGGGTGATGCGTCATTGCCCTACACCTTGACCATGGTCGGCTTTGGCCTGGGCGGCATTTTGATGGGCAAGTTGTCGGATCGTTTTGGCGTGATGGTGCCAGTGTTGATCGGAACGGTGGGCCTGGGCGCCGGGTTTGTCATCGCCGGGTATGCCGCCAATTTGTGGATGTTCAGCCTGATCCAGGGCATCATCATCGGTTTGTTGGGCACGTCGGCCACGTTCTCGCCGCTGGTGGCTGATACCTCGATGTGGTTCACCCGCAAACGCGGCATCGCGCTGGCGATTTGCATGAGCGGCAATTACCTTGCCGGGGCAGTATGGCCGCCGGTGATCCAGCATTTTGTGCAGGCGGTGGGCTGGCGGCAAACCTATGTGGGTATTGGCATTTTTTGTGTGGTCACCATGCTGCCGCTGGCGCTGTTTTTGCGGCGCCGGCCACCGGTGGCGGTGGCGGGTGTGGTGGCTGCGGTGTCGCGGCATTCCAGGGTGTCAGAGCGGCCATTGGGCCTGTCACCGGCCACGTTGCAGGTCTTGCTGTGTATTGCCGGCGTTTCATGCTGCGTGGCGATGTCGATGCCGCAGGTGCATATCGTGGCCTATTGCGGCGATTTGGGTTTTGGCGCGGCCCGGGGTGCCGAGATGCTCTCGCTCATGTTGGGTATGGGGGTGGCCAGTCGGTTGTTGAGCGGCTGGATTTCAGACCACATAGGCGGCCTGCGAACACTCTCGCTGGGTTCGGTATTGCAGGGTATCGCGCTGTTGTTGTTTTTGCCGTTTGATGGCCTGGTGCCGCTGTATGTGGTGTCGGGCATGTTTGGCTTGTTTCAGGGCGGCATCGTGCCCAGTTATGCGCTGATCGTGCGCGAATACTTCACCCCGGCACAGGCGGGCGCGCGGGTGGGCGCGGTGCTGATGGCCACCTTGTTTGGCATGGCGCTGGGCGGCTGGATGTCGGGGCTGATTTTTGACTGGACCGGCTCCTACAAGGCCGCTTTTGTGAACGGCATCGCCTTCAACTTGCTGAATTTGGGCATTGTGCTGTATTTGTTGTTTCGTCTGAAAAAGTTATCTAATTAAGTATTTATATTAAAAATAGTCGTATTTACTATTTAATGTATAGCTTTTTATGCAATTATTACGTGAACAATCATGAGTTATTTCAATATTAATAGGCGTGATATATTTAAATCAGGTGCTGCGTTGGGTGCTGCGCTTGCCGCTGGGCCCCTGTGGGCGCAGTCGGGCGCGGCCCAGGCGCGCATCAGCAGCAACCCGTTCACCCTGGGGGTGGCCAGCGGTTCGCCGCAAGCGGATGGCGTGGTGTTGTGGACGCGCCTGCTGCCCACTGGCCTTTTTTCTTCCTTGGGCAAAGATGTAGCCACCGTGCGCTGGGAGGTCGCCCTCGACGACCAGTTCAAACAGATCGTGCAGCAAGGCCAAAGCGCCGCCGCGCCCGAGTTGGCGCATTCGGTGCACGTCGAAGTAGCCGGCCTGCAAGCAGACCGCTGGTACTTTTACCGCTTTCATGCAGGCCAGGGCACCGAGATATTCACCAGCCCGGTGGGGCGCACCCGAACCGCACCCGCACCCGATGCCGCCGTGAACAAACTGCGGCTGGCCTATGCCAGTTGCCAGCGTTGGGAGCACGGCTACTACAGCGCCTACCGCCATCTGGTGCAAGACCAGCCCGACCTGGTGATGTTCCTGGGGGACTACATCTATGAGTATCCCGGTGCCGCCAACGCCGTGCGCAACGTGTCGGGTGGCTGGGTGCAAACGCTGGACGACTACCGCGCCCGCTACGCCCTGCACAAGTCAGATGCCGACCTGCAAACCGCCCACGCTGCTTGCCCCTGGGTGCTGACCTGGGACGACCACGAGGTCCACAACGACTACACCGGCAGCACGGAAGGTTTCACCTCCAGCGCCGAGCCTGCCCGTGCCGAACCGTTTGAGCGCCGCCGCGCCGCCGCCTACCAGGCCTGGTACGAACACATGCCCGTGCGCGCCAGCGTGCTCACGCGGGCGCTGGCGGGACTCAATGCGGGGCTAAATGCGGGCCCTGGGGCGGGCGCTGAAATGCGCATCTACCAGCAACTGCGCTGGGGCCAGCTCGCCAACCTGCTGCTGCTGGACCCGCGCCAGTACAAAGGCCCCATCGTGTGCACCAAAGATGGCCGCTTGGGTTCCAGCACGTTTAACCCGGCCAGTTGCCCGCCATGGGCGGACCCGGCCCGTTCCATGTTGGGCACCGCGCAAGAAACCTGGCTGGCTGGTCATTTGGGGCAAAACGCACCCGGCTGGCAGGTGCTGGGCCAAGGCTCGGTATTGGGCCCGCGCGATTTCAAACCGGGCCCTGAAAAAACGCTGTGGAACGACGGCTGGGACGGTTACCCTGCGGCCCGCAAGCGTTTGACGGACATGCTGGCCAAACGCCAGGCCGCCCACAGTGGCGCAAACCCCCAGCACGCTGCCATCGTGCTGGGCGGCGACGTGCATGAAAACTGGGTGGGCCACGTCAAAACCGACTATGCAGATACCAAATCAGCCAACGTGGGTGTGGAGTTTTGCGGCACCGGTATCACCTCGCGCAGCAACAATGCCGCCCGAAACGTGGTGGATGGCTGGCTCGCCGAAAACCCGCATTTCACCTTTGCCGACAACCGGGCCAAAGGGTATGGCTTGTGCGATTTCACCCCCGCCCAATTGACCACCACCTTGCGTGTGGCGGACGATGTCA
>JAYVJV010000313.1:0-2879 GCA_043769005.1 Polaromonas sp.
GGCAAGGCAGTAGATGACAAAACCAAGACGCGGATTGAAACCGCTTTGTACAAAGACATTCCCTATCCCGCCGATGGCAAATACACCGGGGACTGGAAGTTGGGCGAACGCATCGCCCAGGACGGCACGGGTCTGCAATTCTCCGACCGAATTGGTGCGCCCAGCGGTGCCAACTGCTACGCCTGCCATCAGATAGCACCGCAAGAAATAAGCTATGGCACGCTAGGCCCTTCACTGTACAAGTACGGCGTGATTCGCGGCGTGAAAGACCCCAACTCCAAAGACTCCGAAGCCATCGTCAAATACACCTGGGCCCGTCTGTGGAACACCCACAGCGTCAACCTGTGCAGCAACATGCCGCGCTTTGGTGATGCGGGTATTTTGACGACTGCACAGATGAAGGATGTGATGGCATTGCTGCTGGACCCTGCTTCTCCGGTGAATAAGTAGTTGTGAACTGAATACCTAAGATTTTTTTGAACGCAGAGGGCGCGAAGGTTACGCAAAGAGCGCAGAAAAGAAAATACCAAAAAATACAAAACAGAAGTGCAATTTATATTTACGCCACTGGTAAAAATAATTTTTGCATTGGTGTTTTAAATTTTGTTTTTTCCTTGTCTTCTTTGGCTCCCTTTGCGAAACCTTCGCGCCCTCTGCGTTCAAAAATTCCCCTCTCCTTCTCCCTTGTCAAAATCATGAACCTCTCCCGCCGTGAATTTTCTTCTGTCCTGACTGCTGCTGCGGTAGCCGGCTTCCCTTTGATGCGTGAGGCTAGTGCGCAACAGGCGAATGATTTGTACAATATGCCAAAAACTGGCAATGTGCATTTGCTGCACATGACCGACTGCCATGCGCAGTTGTTGCCCATTTATTTCCGTGAACCCAATGTGAACCTGGGCGTAGCAGGCATGCATGGCAAGGTGCCGCACTTGGTGGGCGAGCACTTGATTAAATTTGCGGCGCTGAAAGCGGGCAGTCCATTGGCCTATGCGCATACGTATGTGGACTTTGAGGCCTGCGCCAAGCAGTACGGCAAGGTGGGCGGTTTTGCCCATCTGTCTACCTTGGTTAAGCAGTTGCGTGCCAGCCGCCCCGGTGCATTATTGTTGGACGGCGGCGACACTTGGCAGGGTAGCGCCACCAGCCTGTGGACCAATGCGCAAGACATGGTGGATGCCTGCAAACTGCTGGGCGTGAACGTGATGACCGCGCACTGGGAATTTACCTACGGCGAAGAGCGCGTCAAAGAGATCATAGAAAAAGACTTTGCAGGCAAGATAGATTTTGTAGCGCAAAACGTCAAGACCAAAGACTTTGAAGACCCGGTGTTCAAGCCCTACGTCATCAAAGAAATGAACGGCGTGTCGGTCGCCATCGTGGGCCAGGCCTTTCCGTACACCCCGATTGCCAACCCGAGCTGGCAGGTGCCTAACTGGACTTTTGGCATCCAGGACGAGCAGATGCAAAAGGTGGTGAACGAGGCGCGAGCCAAGGGCTCGCAGGCCGTGGTGGTGCTGTCGCACAACGGCATGGATGTCGATTTGAAAATGGCTACCCGCGTCACGGGCATTGATGCCATCTTGGGCGGCCACACGCACGATGGCGTGCCCGTGCCGACGATGGTGAAGAATGCCGGCGGCCAAACCCTGGTCACCAATGCGGGTAGCAATGGCAAATTTTTAGGGGTGCTCGACCTGGATGTGCGTGACAAAAAAGTGGTCAACATCAACTACAAGCTACTCCCCATTTTTGCCAATTATTTGCCCGCCGACAAAGAGATGTCCGCACTGATCGACAAAGTGCGCGCGCCTTACAAAAGCAAGCTTGAAGAAGAGCTGGCCGTCACAGAGGGCTTGCTGTACCGCCGTGGCAACTTTAATGGCACGTTTGACCAGCTCATCACCGATGCGCTCATCAACGTGCGCGGCGCGCAAATTGCCTTCTCACCCGGTTTCCGCTGGGGCACCTCGTTGCTGTCTGGCCAGGCCATCACGCGCGAGCATGTGATGGACCAAACGGCCGTGACCTATCCCTGGACTACGCTCACCAATATGTCGGGCGAGACGATCAAAACCATTTTGGAAGACGTGTGCGATAACCTGTTCAACCCCGACCCGTACTACCAGCAAGGTGGCGACATGGTGCGTACCGGGGGCATGAGCTACACCTGCGACCCAACGGCCAAGGCCGGTGCCCGCATCAGCGATATGCGCATCGGTGGCCAACTGATTGAAGCGAACAAAACCTACAAGGTGGCTGGCTGGGCTCCCGTGCAAGAAGCCAGCAAGAACGCAGGCCCGCCCATTTGGGATGTCGTGGAGACCTACTTGAAAGACAAGAAAGTCATCAAGCCGATTAAGCTGTACAACCCCAAGTTGCTCAACCTGGATGGCAACCCAGGGATCGTCCTTTGACGTTGTTCATTAACCCTGACTGGAGAAGTGTATGAAGCGACTTTTTAAACTGGTTATGGCTACTGTCGTTTTGGCGGCGAGTGCGGGCATGGCCTTGGCGCAGGACAAAGCGGTCTACCACATTGACCATGCAGAAGCGCAGGCCACCAAAGGCCTGCGCAATGTGCGTAACCACCTGGACGTAGCGCCAGACACCAAAATCATCGTCGTCACGCATGCCAATGGCGTGGACTTTTTGATGGAAGGGGCCAAAGACAAAGCCAACCCCAACATCGACTATGCCGCGCTGGTGAGTGATTTGAAAGCGCGCGGTGTCAAGTTTGAAATCTGCGAAATCACTCTGAAAAACCGCAACCTGAACAAAACCCAGTTTATTCTGGATGCAGAGTTCACCCCCTCTGGCGTAGCGCGTATCGGGCAATTGCAGTCGCGCGAAAAGTTCGCCTATATCAAGCCTTGATGTCC
>JAYVJV010000314.1:0-2565 GCA_043769005.1 Polaromonas sp.
GCGCGGGTGGGCCTTCGTGGCGCGGGCGAAAAGGCGGCTCGGTGGGCAGGCGGGGTGCGAAGGTTTTGGGGCGCGTCGGCAACCAATCGGAGGGGTGCAAACGGCCCGCGTCAAAGGCAGCGGCATACAACAAGGGTTTGATCGCCGAGGCTGGTTGGCGCAGGGCACGCGCCACATCCAGCGAGGCTGCGCCTGAGCTGGGGCCGGCCGAGCCGACATAGGCCAGCACATCGCCCGAGGCGTTGTCCAGCACCACGGCGGCAGCGTTGCGCACATGGGCCGGTTTGAGTTCGTCCAGCAGGTCGGCCAGAGCCGTCTCGGTGATTTGCTGAACCCCGAGCGAAACCCGCGAATGCCACACACCGGCTGATTTGGAATGCACCACCGGCAACAGGTGTTGGCGGGTTTGCCGCGTCGTGTTGACGGCAAAGCGGCTATCGCCCGGCAGGGCTGCGCCCAAGCTGTCACAAGACGGCAAAAGCGCCTGGCGCAACGCGATGCGGCAGGCCCGTGCGGATACCAGGTGCATGGGGGCTTGCGGCGCGGGCAGCAAGGCCACCAACCAAGCGGTAGTGGCAGCGGACACCTCTTGCGGCAAACCCAGAGCGGTCGAGCCTTGGTTGAACCACAGCGCCGCGCCGGTATGCAGGCCACGCACGTCGCTGCGTAGCGGCGCGAGGTTGAGGTAGGCCTCCAGTATTTGGGCTTTGCTCCAATGGCGCTCCAATTGCCATGCGGTGGTCATTTGGTTCCATTTGCCCAGGGTCGTGCGCGGCATGTCACCAGGCGGTGCGAGCAGGCGCACCAGCTGCATGGTGAGCGTGGAGCCGCCCCGGCGCTGCCCTTGCAGCACGGCAAAAGCGCTGCCGCCCAGCGCTTGCCAGTCAACCCCGGTGTGCCCAAAAAAACGCTGGTCTTCGTTTTGCACGACGGCGGCTTGCAGCTGCGGGGTAAAACCAGCCAGCGGTAACCACGGCAATTGCCGGTAGTGAGGGTTGACGCGTTGGGCGCTTAACACGCGCTGGTCGCGGTCCAGCACCCAACGGTAACTGCCGGGGTGTTGGCGCACCAGGTCGGCAAAAACAGGTGCGGGCGGCAGGTTGGCACCGCGCAAGGCAGCCAATGCCACGAAGACCGTCAGACAGAGCGTGCTGAACAGGCCCAGCAAGCCGACCCAAGCGCCCACAGCCAAAGGAACGGCCACCCAACGCGTATGGCGCGAACCGCGCGGGAACAGGATGTGGCGAAGGCGCTGAATCATTCAACGCAATTTACAGGCAAACCAGGCCTTCTCGGCTGGCAGCAGTTTTTGAGCGGTCGGCAAGAAAAAACGGCTAATTATTTATATTCAAAAATATATTTATACAAAAATGGGTTTTTACGGCGTAATATATGGCACAAGTAGATATAAAATACATAGCTATATTGTGTGTTAAATAATGTTAATATTGGTATAAATATAATTTTAAAAATAAAGTCGCAATTGTTTTAAACCGCCCGAAGCGTACACACCGTGTCACACCGGCCTTGCATACCAACCAGCGGCGCGCTCTAGATGGGCAGGATGGCGTTGATGTTGTAACCCGCTCCCACGCTACCGCTGCGCGGGTCCCACAAAACGCTGGTCTCTCTGTGCTGCTGGATCCATCGCTATTGCGGTATATCGACGATGCTTTCAACCAGGCGCCAAACCGCCTGAAGGGCTGTCTCGGCCACGAACTCACCGGTCATCGTTGTGCCACGAGACACCCAATCCACGTTCTTCAAATGATCACTGAGCGCGACACCCTCAACGGATCGGGTCTTTACCGGCACCTCAAAGGGATAACCTTTCACCTTTGACGTGATGGGGCAGACAAATGCCCGCCCGATTTTTTGGTTATAGGCCGTCTTTGATAGGACCAGAGCAGGACGGTGGCCTGCTTGTTCATGTCCACTTTGGGGGTCAAAGTCTATCCAGACAATTTCGCCTTGTTGGGGCGCTTTTCTGGAAGGGCCTACCATGCCTCAGACCCGCGCGGTTTTCCCCAGGAAATATCGGCCTCGTCAGGCAAGTTGGCGGGCGTCACCAAAGCCAGCAGCGCTTCCAGATTGGGGCGGTCGATCACCGGGTACATCGTGATGCTGCCATCCGCACCGCTTTTGAAACGCACCGTTTGGCCCACCCTCAAGCCAGAACTTTTAACCAAGGCCGACGGGATGCGCAAGGCGGTGGATTTGCCCCATAGGGAGACAGTGGCTTCATGTGTTTGCATAGTGAATAGATATTGAAGATATCCTGCATATTATAGATATTTCAACGGAAGTTGGCTGGTTGGAGGGGTCACCAGAGGTTCATAAGTGAGGCCGCAGAAATGATGGGGCGACAACATCCGGTGAGGCGACCTTCTTCCTAAACCCCATCACCCGCTGGTAAAAATCCTTCACCGGGCGCAGGTCGTTGCACAGCAGCATGACGTAGTCGAAGTTGCGGACGGATTTCAGCGGCAGCCGCAAGTTTGGCTTAACCGCCTTTGAAGCTCAATAGCAATCCGCTGGCCTTCAGCGCCGCAAAGATGGTCTTGG
>JAYVJV010000315.1:0-2454 GCA_043769005.1 Polaromonas sp.
CGTTAACTTCCTCATGAGTCACACCATCACTGCATTGCGCGCTACCGGAACAGGGGTGGGCAGCCAGATAGAGCATATCGAAGCCACCGACAGCGAGGGGCGTTTTCAGCGCCTGCGCGCAGATAGCTATGTGTTGGCCATGGGCAGCTTAAGCCCTATCTACACAGCGCCGCTAGGCATTAATTTGCCGATCTATCCCGCCAAGGGCTACTCTGTCACCATGCCGGTCAAAGATGCCAGCATGGCCCACCAGGTGAGCCTGACCGATGATGAGTTCAAGCTGGTGTTCTCGCGCCTGACCGGGCCAAACAGCGACCGTCTGCGCATTGCAGGCACCGCAGAATTCAACGGCTATGACCGTGACCTCAACCGCGTGCGCTGCGAGGCCATTGTGCGCCGCGTGGAGCAGCTGTTCCCAGGTGCGGGCGATGCGACACAGGCCAGCTACTGGACGGGCCTGCGCCCCGCCACGCCTAGCAATGTGCCCATCGTCGGCAAAAGCAAGTTGCCCAATCTGTTTTTCAATACCGGCCACGGCACGCTGGGCTGGACGCATGCCTGCGGCTCTGGCAAAAGTATTGCCCGTATTGTGAGCGGCATGGCACCCGAGGTAGACTTTGCGTTTTGCGGAATGGGCAAGGCCGCGTAGATTTTTATAACGCCTGCCGCCTGGTCAGCGGTGCAGCGTTCCACCCCGACCTGTCCAACTGGACAATTTACTTTTTTAACTGTGAGGTATCCCCATGAAAACTTGGACAAAACTCTTGCTGGCCACCAGCATTGCAGCGCTCGCGCCTTTTGCTCTGGCACAAAGCTTTCCTAACAAGCCCGTCACCATGATCGTCGCCTTCCCACCCGGTGGCGGCTCCGATGTGCTGGGTCGCGCGATGGCCAAGGGCATGCAAGACACGCTGGGCCAGCCCGTGATTGTGGAAAACGTAGTGGGCGTGGGCGGATCGCTGGGTGTCATCAAAGCAGCTAACGCCACGCCCGATGGCTACACCATCATGGCTGGCTCGCCACTGGAGTTGATCTACACCCCGCTGGGCATCGCCGCCGCTAAAAACAAGCCCGACGACATGCGCATGGCCGCCCTGGTGGGCCACACCAACATCGCCATTGCCGTGCGCAAAGACCTGCCCGTCAACACGCTGGAAGAATTTGTGGCCTATGCCAAAAAAGCCGACAAACCGCTGAGTTTTGGCTCCACCGGTGTGGGCTCGCTCTACCACCTGATGGCCGAAAAAGCCATGGTATCCGCTGGTGCCAAAGGCCTGCATGCGCCCTACAACGGCCTGGCTCCGTACCTCAAAGACCTGATGGGCGGCGTGATCGACTTTGCCGTGGTGCCCCTGGTTGGCCCCGTGCTGGGCGCAATTGACGGCGGCCAAATCAAGGCCCTAGCAGTAGCGTCGAACCAACCCTTGGCACGCCTGCCCAAGCTCGCTCTGGCCAGCGCCACCAAAGGCTTTGAAGACTACCAGTTCAGCATCTGGATCGGCATCCAAGCCAGCGCCAAAATGCCAGAAGCCCCGCTAGCCGCCATCCACAAAGCCGCCTACGGTGCCCTGGCCAACGCCGATGTCCGCAAAATCATTGAGACCTCGGGCACGGTGATTGCCGAGCCGATGAGCCTGGCGCAACTGGACAGCTTCTACAAGAAAGAAGCTATCTCGGGTGCGGCCATGGCCAAGTCTATTAACTTGCAAGCGCAGTAAGCGGCGCTTGCTGCGCAGTAAAAATCTGCCGGGGCTTTGTACGCCCCGGCACTTGGGGTGATTGGCTACGCGGCTGTCCTCCGTGGCGGCTTATGGCCGCCTACTCCCCCTTGATGCCGCTACGCCACTCACCCCAAGCGCCGGGGCGGTGGGCATGGTCACTGGGTTGCGTCATCTTGTGTATCCAGCGCAATCAGGTCTCACACAATCAACCGCTCTATTTCGCCATCTTGCGCGTCGCCGGCCAGGTAAATGAAACCATGCAAGTCGGAGACAAGACGTGGCAAATGCGATCTGATCTTATTGGTTACGTCGCATTGACCTTGACCCGCGCGGTCTTGAGTAACCATCCGAGATAAGCAGCAGCTACGATATCGTATGCCAGGCAAAACGCTGGCCACCAGTTCGGCACGCCTGGGTTTGCGATGAATCGTCCATGAATGATGTCAAAGCCGCCATGGACGACGAGTGCGCCTACTACGAGCCAGAGCGAATATTTGAAGCCTGCGATGGAGATCAAAAGAAACACCACCATTGCCGCCGATTCCATGGCCAAGGTTTGCATCGAGCCACCCATTACGGCAAACAAGACATAGTACGAGGCGATAACGATCAAGACAGTAGGGTAGAAGGCACGATAGAGGTGGTCCGAAGGCTCTGAACAGCATTTCCCGAAAGATAAGTGATGCCCTGGCTGGTTAATGCAGTGTCGGGAACACTGCGAAATAGTAGCTGA
>JAYVJV010000316.1:0-3643 GCA_043769005.1 Polaromonas sp.
TGGTAGGCGATGTAGCTTGCTGTCATCAACCTATAACGCTTGACAAACTCCCTCCGTGGACTAGGTTGCATTAGTTTCTGCCGCCCAGACTCCTAGCGCTGCTTCAGTTCATCGCCTGCGCTACCGTCCATTGCAGGTCTGCGGCCCAAGTGCGTCGGTCGCGGCCATTGGCATGTTGTACGGGCGTGAAATGCACTGTGGCAACGACGCTGGGCGAGCTGAGCAACCGCCAGACCGACGTAATGAGGTTGTCGTCATCTACGTAGATGGGTGCCAGGCTGAGCGCTCCGGTGGCAGCTTGGGTGTAGCGCAGGGCAACGGCTTGCACGGGTGCGCGGGCGGAGATGGCGGCCTGGATCAGGTTGGCGTGAAAGGGCAGCACGGTGCTGCCGTCGCTGGTGGTGCCCTCGGGGAAGACGGCGATGATGCTGGCGGGGCGCGGTGCCGGGCCTTCGGTTGGCTCGGTCAGGGCCTCGGCGATATGGTGCACCACGCGCAACGCGTCGCGACGTGAGGCGCGCTCTATGTACAGAGTGCCCGCATTGGTAGCCAGCCAGCCGATAATCGGCCAGTGCCGTACATCGGCCTTGCTGACAAAATGCACCGGCTGCACCGCCAGCATGACCAAAATATCCAGCCACGAAATATGGTTGGCCACCACCATCAGCGGGCCGGTGGTGACGGCCTGGCCGGAGGTAAGCAACTCAACTTGCAAGAGCTGCAAAAACCGGGTGGCCCACTGCGAGACATGCTGCGCTTTTTGCTCGGGCGTAGCGCCAGAAAAATGCCGTGCAATGGTGCCCATGCCATAGAACAGGTGGGCAGTGCAGCGCAGCGCTTTGATGCAGGCACGGATTTGTATGGGAAGGCTGGAGAACATTATTTTTATGCATCAAATCAGGCTGTAGACCAATAAAATATTGTGTAAGAAGCTATTGAATACATAGCGAATATAGATCTACACAACCCTCTGCTGTGCGCCCACCCACGTACAGACATGGGCGCAAACGGGCTGGCAGCCCTGCGGATGGCTCAGGTGCTTTCATACGCCACATGGCCCGACACTACCGTGCAGCGCACGCGGCCTTGCAACTGGGTGCCGCTCATGTCGTGGGCGAAAGGGGTGTGTTTGCCCTGGCTTTTCAGCACCTCGGGGGTCACGCTCCAGATGGCGCTGGGGTCAAACACGCACACATCGGCCACACCGCCGGGCAGTAGTTGGCCCAGGCTGCTCTCTAGCGTGCCCAGGGATTCGCCCAGCACGCAGGCGGGCAGGCAGGTCACGCGGGTCAGGGTGTGCGCCAGGCTTTGGCCGTTGGCCTCGCCCCATTTCAGCGCCAGGCTCAGCAGGAGCTCCAGCCCCGTTGCACCCGGCTCGGCCTCGGCAAAGGGCAGGTTTTTAGCGTCGGGCTCGACCGGGTTGTGGTCGCTTACCAGCACGTCGATGGTGCCGTCTTTTAAAGCGGCGCTCAGTGCGTCGCGGTCGCGCTGCTGGCGCAGGGGCGGCGTGAGGCGTGCGCGGCTGTCAAAGTAGCCCACATCTGCATCCGTTAAATGCAGGGAGTTGATGCTGACATCGCAGGTCACGCGCAGGCCCTGCGCCTTGGCGGTGCGCACCAGTTCTACCCCTTGGGCACTGCTGATGCGGCACAGGTGGACTCTGGGCCCGGCTTTGCCGCCCAAGGCGCGCATCAGCTCAAAAATGGTGTGCAGCGCGATGGTCTCTGCCGCTACGGGCACGCCTGCCAGGCCCAGCCGGGTGGCCAGCGCGCCGCTGGCGGCCACGCCCTTGCCCAGGTGCAACTCTTGCGGGCGCAGCCAGACGGTGTAGCCAAAGGTGGCGGCGTATTGCAGGGCGCGTTGCAGCACCTGGGTGTTGGCCAGTGGCACCTCGGCCTGGCCAAAGCCGATGCAACCCGCCTCGGTCAGTTGCGCCATCTCGGTCAGCGTCTCGCCCGCCAAATTGCGCGTGAGCGCGCCCAGCGGGAAGACGCGCGAGCGGTGCAGCTTTTCGGCGCGAAACTTCAGCATCTCTACCAGGCCGGGTACGTCCAGCACGGGCTGGGTATCGGGCGGGCACACCAGCGAGGTTACGCCCCCTGCCACCGCCGCGCTCAGCTCGCTGCCCAGCATGCCCTCATATTCATGGCCCGGCTCGCGCAGGCGGGCACACAGATCAATCAAACCGGGGGCGACGATGCAGCCGGTGGCATCAATAGTTTTGCGCGGTTCAAAATCTTTGGGAATGGTTTTGATAGCGAGAATGCGGCCAGCGGCAATGGCGATATCGCAGACCTCATCAAAACCTGTGGCGGGGTTCAGTACGCGGCCACCTGCAATCAAAATTTTCATTTTTTATCTTCCTCTGCGACTTGTCCGGGTCTGTGTGCTTTGTGTGTGCGTTGGCTTGTATCTCATGCCTCGTTGCCCGCCACAATACTCATCACCGCCATACGCACCGCGATGCCGAAAGTGACCTGCGGCAAGATGACGCTTTGCTTGCCGTCCACCACGTCCGAGGCAATCTCTACCCCCCGGTTGATCGGGCCGGGGTGCATGACGATGGCATCGGGTTTGGCCAGTTGTAGCTTGTCGGGTGTCAGGCCAAAGCTCTTGAAAAACTCCTGGCTGGAGGGCAGCAGCGCGCCACTCATGCGCTCGCTTTGCAGGCGCAGCATGATGACCACGTCGGCCCCTTTGATGCCTTCTTCCAGCGTATGGCACACGCGCACCCCCATGTGGGCGAGGTCGCTGGGCACCAAGGTTTTGGGGCCGACAGCGCGCACCTCGGCGCAACCCAGGGTGGTGAGGGCATGAATGTCGGAGCGCGCTACGCGCGAGTGCAGCACATCACCCACAATGGCCACGGTGAGCTTGGAAAAATCGCCCTTGTAGTGGCGGATGGTGTACATGTCCAGCAGGCCCTGGGTGGGGTGGGCGTGGCGGCCGTCACCGGCGTTAACCACATGCACATGCGGGGCGACATGCTGCGCTATTAAATAGGGTGCGCCCGACTCGCTGTGGCGCACCACAAAAATATCGGCGGCCATGGCGCTGAGGTTGGCGATGGTGTCCAGCAGCGATTCGCCCTTGCTGGCCGAGGAGCGTGCAATGTCCAGGTTAATCACGTCGGCAGACAAGCGCGTGGCGGCGATCTCGAAGGTGGTGCGGGTGCGGGTCGAGTTCTCGAAAAACAGGTTGAAGATGCTCTTGCCACGCAGCAGCGGCACCTTCTTGACCTCGCGGTCATTGACCGACAGGAAGGTGCCGGCGGTGTCCAGGATGTTGGTCAGCACCTCTCGCGGCAGGCCTTCCACCGACAGCAGGTGGATCAGCTCGCCCTGGGCATTGAGTTGGGGGTTGCGTCGGTAGAGCATGGTTCAGGCACTTTCCTTCACACGCAGGCGCAGCCCGCCGTCGTCGCTTCGGGCCAGACGCAGGCTCTGGCCTGCGGGCAGCGACACCCTGGCGGCACAAAAACGCGGTTCGATCGGCAGCTGGCGCCCACCCCGGTCGACCATCACCGCCAGCGTGACGCTGGCCGGCCGGCCGAAGTCGAACAGTTCGTTGAGCACGGCGCGGATGGTGCGTCCGGTGAACAGCACATCGTCGAGCAGCAGAATGTGGGCACCGTCCACGGCGA
>JAYVJV010000317.1:0-12439 GCA_043769005.1 Polaromonas sp.
CTCCTCGACCTGGGCTCGAACCAGGGACCTACGGATTAACAGTCCGGCGCTCTACCAACTGAGCTATCGAGGAACATAAGCCCTAAATTATAGCGTGGATTTTGTGCTTTTTACAGTGCCACGGTCAAACCGATGCGTGCTGTGCGTTGTTGTTGTGGAAACAGGTACACATGGCCAAACTGGAAGGGCGATTCTTTGAAGAACTGTTTGTTCAGCAGGTTGTCAATGCCCAGTGTCCAGGTGGCTTGAGCGCCGGCCAGCTTGTGGCCGTAGCTCAGGGTTGCGTCCACGCGTGTCCAGGCGGGCAGGGTGATGCTGCCATCGGGCAGCACACTGCGTTTGCCTTCGTGCGAGAGATAGCCATGGGCAGCCAGGCCAGGGACGCTGGCAAAACGGTAGCCTGCGTTGGCGCGGGCGATCCGCTGGGGCACGTTGGTGGGGCGCTGGCCATTCAGTGCGCTGTTTACGAGAGCATCTTGCTGTGTGGCACGGATAGCCGACACTGAACCGCCAAGCTGCCATGCACCCACGTGTGTCTGCGCGCTTGCTTCCATACCGGTGTGGCGCTGCCGACCATCAAACTCTACGGTACTTCCCGTATCAACGGCCAAGGGTCGGGTGATGTTGAACCACGCCAGGCTCCACTGCACATCACTCACGCTGGATTTGATACCCAGCTCGGTCTGGCGGCTGCGCAGAGCCGGTAGCGTCTGGCCTGCCTGCGCGCCATAGGCAGGCAGGTTTGGCACTACGCGCGACTCAATACCGTGCCCGTGGCTGGCATAAAGCATCGTGTTGAGACCGGCTTGGTAGGCAATAGCAGCCCATGGCGTGTTGAAACTTTGGCTGTACGGCGTGCTGTTACTGGTCGAACGGTTAAGCGCAGTGTGGCGTAGGCCTAGCCAGGTACTAAATTTGGTGTTCCATTGGACAGCATCAGATATGGATAACTCAGTTGAACGGTTATCGCGTTGGGTGTAGTCTGACAATGGGTCGGGATTTGCTGCAACTACTGTGGGGGCATACAAGTTGACTGTGCCCGCATAGTTGTAGGCATTCATTTCGCCGCGCTCTTTGTAGCTACTGCGCAAAATGCCAAAGCTTAGGTCATGCTTGATACCAGCGGTGTCCAGTTTGCCTTTAAGTTGAATTTGCGCTGCATTAGTGTTGCGGCGCTCGTTTTCACTTCGGAAGTCGTAGAGATCGTAGTCGCCATTAGCGTAGTACGCATTGCAAGAGCCAGTCCCCGCATCACCGCAACCATACGGAAAAGCTACTCGGTCTTGCGACTTCAATCGCTGCGTGCCTAGCTGGGCGTTCCAGCGCCAGTCGGGATTCAAGGCCTGCTCAAACCGCAAACTGGCTGTGGTGCCTTGCAGCTCTACCGGCAGGCTCCAGGGCTGGCTGTTGATGTTGATGCGCGGGTTGGCTGCGGGCAGGGTACTGCCCAGCAGGCTCAGGCCCGGCACACTGGGCTGGCTGCGGCGGGAGTATTCCACCTCGGCCTCCAGCAGGCTGTCTTTACCAATGCGCCAGTCCATCGCCAGCGCGGCCAGTTCGCGGCTGCCACGGGTGTTTGGCGTGGGGGTGTTGAGCTTTTCAGCAGCTAGGTTCAGGCGGTAGCCAAATGCATCGCCAATGCCAAATCGTCCGCCTAAATCGGCTGCAGCGCTTACAGAACCAGCGTAAGCAGCTTCTATTTTAATAGCGCGCAGCGGACGGGCGGTGGGGCGCTTGACCGCGTAGTTAATCAAGCCGCCCGGTGCGCTGGTGCCCGCCTGGATGCCGCTGGTGCCTTTCAGGATCTCCACACGTTCTTTGTTGTCCAGCGGGATAAAGGTCTCGGCGCTGATGGGCAGACCTTCGCGGCGGTAGTTGAACTTGTTGTCCAGCACAAAGCCGCGCACCGTAGCGAAGTCCCAGTAGCCGATGGCGTTATAGGCATCGCTGGAAGAAACATCTAGCTTGAGAACATCGGCCAGGCGTTTGGCACCCACCTCGCTGATTTGCTGCGTTCCGATAATGGTGGTGCTGATCGGTGTGCGCTGCAAGGGCGAGTCGCCAAAACCCGTGATGTCGCTCTGGCTGTTGGCTGTGGGTGCAGTGATGGTGATCGGTCGCAGCGTGGTGGATGCTGCATCGGCTGTAGTGCCCGGGGTTGCTTGCGGTGCGGTCTGTGCAGTTGCACTACTAGCTATAAAAATAAGAGCTGCTTGCGCAATGATTGTATGGTTTATAAGGTTTTTTGATTTAAAAAACGATGTCATAACGAGCTTTCTATTCGTCATAACAGGTCGGCATGCATAGCGGCTACCCACGAAGCCGCTTGGAAGCGGCCGCCTGGGTGCGGGTGGCAGAGAAACCCACCCAACTCAATACAAGCTTCCCTGCGCGAGGATTACCTCAGTCAGGTTCAAAGGGACTTTCTCAGTCGCACTCCTCACGGCGCGCAACACCCCTAGCGGTTGCCTTGTTGTCAAAGCAGCCTATATTTTAACGTTGAAATGGTCTGCCCGGAGGGGATCGAACCCCCGACCCACAGCTTAGAAGGCTGTTGCTCTATCCAACTGAGCTACGGACAGTCACGGAAACACAAAACTCAAGCGATGAAACACAAAGAAAATCGCCCCGCAAACCAGGTGGATTGCAGGGCGAGTTGATTGGTCGGAGTACAAGGATTCGAACCTTGGACCCCCTGGTCCCAAACCAGGTGCGCTACCAGGCTGCGCCACACTCCGAAGACCTGTATTCTACCCTAAGAAATCATCGCTTTTCATACTGCTGTTTGCCAAACAAAATTTCGCGCTCTTTGTCGCCCGTGATGGGCTTGCGCAGGTCGGCCAGCACCTGGCAGCCGCGCTGCACGGCGGGGCGTTTTTCCAGCGCTTCAAACCATTTTTTCAGGTGCGGGTAGTCCGACAGCTCAATGCCCTGGTTTTTCCAGTTGCGCAGCCAAGGGTAGATAGCTATATCGGCAATGCTGTAGGTTTTGCCAGCAATATACGGGTTTGCGGCCAGTTGGCGGTCGATCACGCCGTAAATGCGTTTGGCCTCGTTGGTGTAGCGGTCAATGGCATAGGGCAGCTTTTCGGGGGCGTAGATCCGGAAATGGTGGTTTTGCCCCAGCATGGGGCCTACGCCGCCCATCTGGAACATCAACCATTGCAGCACCGTGTATTTGTCACGGTCGCTTTTGGGCATGAATTTGCCGGTTTTGGCGGCCAGATAGATCAAAATAGCACCGGACTCGAAAATAGAGATGGGTTTGCCGTCTGGCCCCTCGGAGTCAACGATGGCGGGCATCTTGTTGTTGGGACTGATCTTGAGAAAATCGGGCTTGAATTGGTCCCCGGCACCAATATTGACGGGAATAGTCACATATTTCAGGCCACATTCCTCCAGCATAATGTGAATCTTATGGCCGTTGGGGGTTGCCCATGAGTAAAGATCGATCATGAATAAAATCCTTTCAATCCTCACACTTTAGAGCAAAATGTTGAGATATGTTTGAAAAATTTAAAAATGCACTGGGTTTTGGCGCTGAAACAAAATCTCGCAACACCGTTTCGTCCTCGTATGACGCACTGGCAGAGCAGGCCAATGTCAAAACGGTCTCAAATTGGGCCAGTCTACAAGGCTGGAACTATTCCAAGCGATCTGACGGACGTGGAGGTTATCAGCTGGAAGGTAAAGTCGGCCAAAAGATCTGGCGCATGGAGCAAGGCAAGCCCTCCCGCGATTTCATCAAGGGATGCGAGTTACGTGGGCGTGCCGAGTTGGACATCCGTGACGATGTGGCGGTGCTGATCATGAACCGCCATTTGAAAAATGATTTGGAAAAACGCGCTTATGCGCAATACACCGATTCGATCCAGACCATCGCTGACCCTAATATGCCCGAGGAGATGCGCTGGCTGTCGATCTATGAGGAAGTAGGCTGGGAAGGCTTGGGAGATCCATTTTTAAACAACTACGCGATTTTGGCCAACGACCGTGATACTGCGATGTTGTGGCTGGACCAAGAAATAGTGGATGCGCTGCTGTCATGGCCAGAATTTGACCCTGCCTCGCCCAAAATACTCATGCTCTTGCGCGGCAAAGCGTACCTCCGGATGCAATATAGCCAAGACGACATGCCGACACTGGAGCACGCCGTCAACGTTTTTACCAGTACCTGTATTCAGGCGCAAGCGAGCTTTGCGATGGATTTGTCTTTGTAATTTTCTAGCGCATCTTTGCCCAATTCCAGCTCGGCGATGCTTGCAAGCACGCACAGGGCAACTTTGCAGTGGATTAGCGATTGAGCACCTCAATATGCCCAAATGACTGCAAATATGTGATTTATTGTCACTATTTAATTTTGCATTCAACCCGGTAGCCATAGTCTGCGTTGAGTACCGCTATGCTCAGCAGCTTAATCGATAAAGACCGTTATGAACACCATTGAGACCTCGGGCGAAATGCACGCCTGCACGCGGCAATCCACCCCCAGCCAAATACCGCCTGCCGCGCCAATGTCAGCCTTGGTTGGTATTGCTTTGGCCGCCTGTGGTGGTGGTGGTGGTGGTGGAGGTGTTGGTGAGAGTGCGGGCGGTAAAAATGCGGGTAGTGATGGTGCGGGCACAGATGGTGCGGCGGTTGTCCCTGTGCTGCCGCCAGATCCGCGCGTGCCTGCTCAAGCAACTTCCCCCACACCGTTTCAAGCCTCGCGCTTTCTTTTGCAAGCGCAGTTTTCTGCATCGGATGCAGAAATAGCGGACGTACAGTCCCAAGGCTATGCCGCTTGGCTGGATGTACAAATGGCTGCACCCACTGCCATCACCGGCTGGGACTGGATGATGTCCAAGGGCTACAACACCTTTGCATACCGCAACACCAGAGCTCAGACGGACTACATGGCTTGGCACCAGCTCATCACGTCGAGCGATGCGGTACGCAAGCGTGTGGCATTGGCGCTGTCCGAGTTTTTTGTGGTTTCGATCAACGGCCTGCCCATTGCATCGCGGATATTTGCGATGGCACATTATTGGGATGTGCTGGCTGCTGGGGCCTTTGGCAACTTTCGTGCCCTGCTGGAGGAGATTACATTAAACCCTGCGATGGGCAGCTACCTCAACACCCGTGGCAATAAAAAGGGCAACCCCACAACAGGTAGCGTGCCTGATGAAAACTATGCGCGCGAAGTGCTGCAACTTTTCTCTATTGGCTTGTATGAACTCAACCTGGATGGTACCCACAAACTCAACACCAACGGCCAGCCGATAGAAACCTACGGCCAAGCGGCTATCAGCAGTCTGGCCAGCGTGTTTACGGGCTACAACTTTGACAATACGGGCAGCACACCTGATACTGACCCGATACAGATGAAAAACCGTATGGTGGTGACTGCGTCCTTGCATGAGAGCGCTGCTGTGACGTTTCTCGGAAAAACCATTGCCGCAAATACACCGGCTGCTGAAGGGCTAAAACAGGCACTGGATATTATTTTTAACCACCCCAATGTGGGCCCATTTTTTGGCAAACAACTGATTCAGCGCCTGGTCACCAGCAACCCCAGTCCCGCCTATGTCGCACGCGTAGCCGCAGTATTTAACGACAACGGCGCAGGAGTGCGCGGTGATCTCAAAGCGGTGGTGAAAGCGGTGCTGCTAGATACGCAAGCGCGTGACGACAGCAATATTACCCAGCCTGCTTGGGGCAAACAGCGCGAACCAATGCTGCGTTTTGTGCAATGGGCACGCACTTTTGGCGTGACATCTGGCTCTGGCAATTGGACAGTTGGAGACTTGTCAGATGCGTCAAAGGAGCTGGGGCAAAGCCCATTGCGTTCTGGCTCGGTATTTAACTTTTTCCGTCCTGGCTATGTACCGCCCAGCACAGCGCTGGCAACGAGTGGTCTGGTGGCCCCAGAGTTTCAGCTGACCAATGAATCCACGGTAGCGGGGTACTTGAACTTTATGCTCGGCTGCATCAAAGCGGGGTATAACAGCAACATCGGGGGCTTGACGGCACCCACGTATGCGCCAGAGGTCGCGTTGGCCAATGATCCTGTTGCGCTGGTCAATCGTATGAACTTACTGCTGTGTGCGGGCCAATTGAGTGCCGCATCGCAAGCCACAATTCGCACTGCCATCAGCTCTATTAGCGCCACCACAGCCAGCGGGCCGATCACCCGCGTGCAAGCGGCCATCATGCTGACCATGGCCTGCCCCGAATATCTGATTCAAAAATAGGCGAGAACAGCAATATGGATACCATTCAGATTGAAAAATTGGCACGCCGTGCCTTCTTGCAACGCGCCGGGCATTTGGGCTTGGCGGGCATCGCTACGCCATGGGCATTGAATCTTGCTGCTATGGGCGAGGCCGCAGCTTTCAGCGCCACCGACTACAAAGCGATCGTCTGCATATTTTTGTATGGCGGTAACGACTACGGCAACACCGTCGTGCCCTTCGACAGTGCCAACTATGCCAAGTACGCAGCAATCCGAACTGGCATTGCAATTCCCCAAGCTGATCTGGCCTTGACTGCGCTAGCACCTGCTACAGCATTGCCTGGGGGTATGCAACTGGCGCTGGCTCCGCAAATGGGGCGACTCAAAAACCTGTTTGATGCGGGCAAGCTTGCGGTGCAGCTCAACGTGGGCCCGCTGGTACAGCCCACTACGCTGGCGCAATACCAAGCCCGGTCTGTTCCACTACCCGCCAAACTGTTTTCCCATAACGACCAGCAGTCAGTTTGGCAATCCTCACAGGCCGAAGGTTCTGTACAGGGCTGGGGTGGCCGCCTGGGTGATCTGGGCCAGGCTAACAACGGCAACTCCACGTTCACTTGTATTTCTGTGACTGGCAACGCGGTGTATCTGGCAGGCCAGTCTGCTATTGCCTACCAGGTTAGCCCCAGCGGTGCGGTGCCAATCAAGGGCGTGCAAAGTGGAGTGTATGGCTCCAGTGCCTGTGGCTCGGCATTGAACAGCTTGATTACCCAGGGCAGCACGCATGTGATGGAGAACGAATACGCCAAGACCACCAAACGCTCGATGGAGGCTGAAGTGGCCGTGACGGCAGCGACCGCTGGGGTAACGTTGGCGACCCCTTTTAATGCCATCAATCCTTTGAGCGTAGCCAATCCCCTGGCCACGCAGTTGCAAATGGTGGCAAAGCTGATTGCCGGGCGTACCGCCCTGGGAACCAAGCGCCAGGTGTTCATGGTGTCGCTGGGTGGCTTTGATACGCATGATTTTTTACCCACCCAACACCCTGTGTTGATGTCTAGTGTGGCCGATGCCATGGCATCGTTCTACGATGCGACGGTCGAGCTGGGGGTGGCCAATTCGGTCACCGCTTTTACGGCATCAGACTTTGGGCGTACGCTGGCCTCTAACGGTGATGGCTCGGACCACGGTTGGGGCGGCCACCACTTCGTGATGGGAGGCGCGGTCAGGGGCAAAGAGTTTTATGGTGCTGCCCCGGCCATTGCAGTGAATGGCCCAGACGACGTGGGGCAGGGCCGGTTGCTACCCAGCACATCGGTGGACCAGTTTGCCGCCACGCTGGCAAGCTGGTTTGGCGTAAGCGCCACCGAGCTGCCACTGGTAGTGCCAAATATTGGCAACTACTCGCTCAAGAACATGGGGTTTGTGTAGTAACCCTCGGTCATTAACTGCGCGTAATCGGCATTTCCACATCACGCTTCTCCACTGCATATTTGCCCAACTCCAGCTTGGCAATGGCGTTGCGGTGCACTTCATCGGGGCCGTCGGCGAAGCGCAGGGTACGGGCGGCTGTGTAGGCGTAGGCCAGCGGGAAGTCATCACACATACCGCCGCCGCCATGGGCTTGCATGGCCCAGTCGGCCACCTGGCAGGCCATGCTGGGGGCGACTACCTTGATCATGGCGATGTCGTTTTTGGCCAGCTTGTTGCCACCCACGTCCATCAGCCACGCGGTTTTGAGTGTGAGCAGGCGCGCCATGTCGATGCGGCAACGCGCCTCGGCAATGCGCTCTTGCGTGACGGTTTGCGAGGCCACGGTTTTACCAAAGGCCACGCGCGAGGAGGCACGTTTGCACATCAGCTCCAGGCAGCGCTCGGCCAAGCCGACCAATCGCATGCAGTGGTGAATGCGTCCGGGGCCTAAGCGGCCTTGGGCGATCTCAAAGCCCCGGCCTTCGCCCAGCAGCATGTTATCAGCCGGTACGCGTACGTTGGTGAAAGTCATCTCGCAATGGCCGTGCGGTGCGTCGTCGTACCCAAACACAGTGAGGGGGCGCACTACCTTGATGCCGGGGGTATCCGCCGGGATGATGATCATGCTTTGCTGACTGTGGCGCGGCGCGTCGGGGTCGCTCTTGCCCATGGTGATGTACACCGCGCAGCGTGGGTCGCCTGCGCCAGAAATCCACCACTTGCGGCCATTGATGACGTACTCATTGCCTTCGCGGATCACGCGGGTGGCGATGTTGGTCGCGTCGGACGAGGCCACTTCGGGCTCGGTCATGGCAAAGGCCGAGCGGATCTCGCCGCGCAGCAAGGGTTTGAGCCAGCGCTCGCGTAGGGCAGGGGAGCCGTAGCGGGCGATGGTTTCCATGTTGCCGGTGTCGGGTGCCGAGCAGTTAAACACCTCGCCAGACCATGGCACACGGCCCATGATCTCGGCCAGCGGCGCGTATTCCTGGTTGGTCAGGCCTGCGCCGCCAAACAGCGGGTCGCCCTCAAAGCCGGCAATTTTTGCGGTATCGCGGGGTAGCCACAGGTTCCACAAACCTGCCTTTTGGGCGATGGGTTTGAGTTTTTCAATAGTTTGCAGCGGAGTCCAGCGCTTACCCGCAGCGGTATTGGCTTCAATCTCGTCGTGGTAGGCCTGCTCGTTGGGGTAAATGTGCGCGTCGAAAAATGCCAGCAACTTGGCTTGCAGCTCTTTGGTGCGGGGTGAGTAGTCAAAATCCATGGTTTTCTCCGGTGGGTAATGGGGTTTGTTAGGGTGACGAGGGAGCGGGGAATTTTTGAACGCAGAGGGCGCGAAGATTTCGCAGAGCGCGCAGAAGAAGATAAAAAAGGCAAAAAAGAAAATCAAAAATTCAAATTTAAACATGTTATTTGAATTAATTTTGTATTCCTTTTCTTCATCTATTTCGCGTTCTCTGCGAAATCTCCGCGCCCTCTGCGTTCAAAAACTCCCCGTATTCCTCCTTTAGAAATAAATAATGCTCAAGCCTGCTGCGCAAACTTCCAGGCCATCTGCGCTAGGGGCCTTGCCCCTGCCGCAGACGAGACCGCTTGCGCGCTGGCCGCAGTGCCTGTCTCTACACGTTTGGCAATGCCTTGCAAAATGGCTGCAATACGAAACATGTTGTAGGCCAGATAGAAATTCCAGTCGGCCTTTAAAGCCTCTGGTGTCGTAAGCGCTGTGCGTTCGCAGTACATGCGGATGTATTCTTCTTCCGTGGGGATGCCCAAGGCGACGTGGTCCAGCCCGCCGATTCCGCGAAAGCTGCCGGGTGGTATGTGCCAAGCCATGCAGTGGTAGCTGAAGTCGGCCAGCGGGTGGCCCAGGGTGGACAGCTCCCAGTCCAGCACCGCCAGTACGCGCGGCTCGCTGGGGTGAAAGACCATATTGTCCAGCCGATAGTCGCCGTGCACGATGCTGACCTTGCTGGGGTCCAGCGCGCTGGCGGGAATGTGCTTGGGCAGCCATTCAATGAGCGCGTCCATCTCGTGGATGGGTTGTGTGACACTGGCTACATACTGCTTGCTCCAGCGGCCAATTTGGCGTTCAAAATAATTGCCGGATTTACCGTAACTGGCCAGGCCTTGCTTGGCAAAATCCACCGTATGCAGGGCGGCCTGCACACGGTTCATCTCGGTGTATATCTCGCGGCGCTGGGCGGGCATCATGCCGGGCAAAGACTGGTCCCACAGCACGCGGCCAGCCATAAACTCCATGATGTAGAAAGCGCGGCCAATGACGGACTCGTCTTCGCACAGGCAGTGCATTTGGGCCACGGGCACGTCGGTGCCGTACAGGCCGCTCATCACCGCAAACTCGCGCTCTACCGCGTGGGCTGAGGGCAGCAGCTTGGCCACGGGGCCAGGCTTGGCACGCATCACGTAGCTTTTGCTGGGCGTAATGAGCTTATAGGTGGGGTTGGACTGGCCACCTTTGAATATTTCTACCGACAGAGGCCCCTGGAAGCCTTTTAAGTTTCCATCGAGCCATGCGGTTAAAGTAGTCACGTCAAACGCGTGCTTTTCACTGACGGCACCGGTACCTACAAAATGATCAAAATCACTCATCTGATTCACCAATTTTCATCAAGGCGGCGCGGTTGCGCACTACCAGGCCACCCGGCTCTACACGAATGATCTCCTCGCGCTCCATGGCCTTGAGCTCCTGGTTCACGCGCTGGCGCGAGGCCCCCAGCAGTTGCGCCAGTTCTTCCTGCGCCAAGTGCAGGCCAATGCGCATCTCTTCGTGGTTGGACATACTGGCCACGCCGTAGCTGCGCACCAGATGCACTAGCTGCTTGGCCAGACGTGCGCGCAGGGGCAGGGTATTCAAGTCTTCCACCAAGCCAAACAACTGGCGAATGCGCCGCGCTTGCAGGCGCATTAGCGCTTCGTAGAGTTCGATATGGGTGGCCAAAATTTTGCGAAAGTCGGCCCGCGCTACGCACACCATGGTGGTCTCGCCGTGGGCATATACGTCATGCGTGCGGCGGTCACCGTCAAACATGGCCACGTCGCCAAACCAAATGCCCGGCTCCAGATAAGCAAAGGTCACCAGCTTGCCCGATACGGAAGTGCTGGAGACGCGCGCTGCGCCGCGAGCACAGGCGATCCACTCGTCGGGCGTGTCGCCGCGAGCGCAGATCAGATCGCCGTCTTTGTAACGTTTGACGTAGGTGCATCGCAAAATATCGTGTCGCAGGCTCGGTGAAAGCGTGGCAAACCAGCGACCAGAGTTGATCGCTGCGCGTTCGTCGATAGTAAGAATGGGTTCGTCCATGGAAAGTCTGGTAGGTGACGCAATTGTCCCCCATTGTCACGCCTGAGACGGGCCAGCGCACTAGGGGTTGTCACTTGCGTGTCTGGTTTTGCTGCTACATTTCCACCTATGAACGACTTACTAGGTAAACACATCGTATTGGGCATGACGGGTGGTATTGCGGCCTATAAAGCCGCCGAGCTGTGCCGCGCGCTGGTGAAAGAAGGTGCTACCGTGCAGGTGGTGATGACTTCAGGAGCCGAGCAATTTATCACCCCAGTGACCATGCAGGCCCTGAGTGGCCGCACGGTCTACACCAGCCAATGGGATGCGCGCGAGCCTAACAACATGGCGCATATCAACCTGAGCCGCGAGGCCGATGCGATACTGATTGCCCCGGCCAGCGCCGACTTTATGGCCAAGCTCCTGCATGGCCAGGCGGACGATTTACTCAGCCTGCTGTGCCTGGCGCGCCCCCGTGCAGACAGTGTGCAAGGCGCGGCCAAAGCAGTGCCCCTGCTGGTCGCCCCCGCGATGAACCGCGAAATGTGGTCGCACCCCGCCACCCAGCGCAATATGGCGCAACTGGCTGCCGACGGTGCCCACCTGCTGGGCGTGGGTAGCGGCGACCAAGCCTGCGGCGAGACGGGCGACGGCCGCATGCTGGAGCCGCAGCAACTGCTGGAAGATGTGATTGCGTTCTTTCAGCACAAGCTGCTGGCCGGACAACAGGTATTGATCACAGCGGGGCCTACCTTTGAAGCTATTGACCCGGTGCGCGGCATTACGAATTTAAGCAGCGGAAAGATGGGTTTTGCCATTGCCCGGGCGGCGCAGGAGGCGGGCGCGCAGGTGACTTTGGTTGCCGGGCCTGTGAGCCTGCCCACGCCACGCGGTGTGCAGCGCGTGGATGTGAAATCTGCACAAAATATGCTTCAAGCCGTTATAGAACGCGCGCAAGCAGCTACTATATTTATAGCAACTGCAGCCGTAGCCGACTGGCGACCATCCAGCGCTGCGGATCAAAAAATCAAAAAAGATGACTCGGGCAAAACGCCAGTGCTGGAGTTTGTAGAGAACCCCGACATCTTGGCCACAGTGGCCAAAAGTGAGAGGGCAAAAAAGGGGGATTTGTTCTGCGTAGGCTTTGCTGCCGAGAGTGAGAACCTACAGGCGCATGCCAAAGCCAAACGCGAGCGCAAAGGCGTGCCGCTCCTAGTGGGCAATATCGGCCCGGCGACTTTTGGGCAGGATGACAATGCCTTGCTGCTGGTGGATGCCCAGGGCAGCCAGGCGATAGAGCGGGCACCCAAACTGGCGTTGGCGCGGATTTTGGTGGCGGAAATTGCCAGGCGGCGCTAGGAGTCTGGGCGGCAGAAACTAATGCAACCTAGTCCACGGAGGGAGTTTGTCAAGCGTTATAGGTTGATGACAGCAAGCTACATCGCCTACCA
>JAYVJV010000318.1:0-3303 GCA_043769005.1 Polaromonas sp.
AGCAAGCCATGTTTATCCCCCAGCGCCCCTACTTCCCCAACGCCACGCTACGCGCAGCTTTGGCCTATCCTGACGAGGCATCCACCTACAACGATGATGCCTTGCGCGCGGCGCTAGAGGCGGCGCTACTGCCCCATTTAAACGAGCGCCTGAACGACGAAGACGCCTGGAGCCAAAAACTCAGCGGCGGCGAGCAGCAGCGCCTGGCGATTGCCCGCGTGTTCCTGAAAAAACCGCGCTGGGTATTTGCCGACGAAGCCACCAGCGCGCTGGATGAAGCTGCTGAGAAAACTATCTACGAGCGATTGTTGGCGCAAGTAAAACAGGTGCAAGGCGCTCTTATATCTATAGCGCACAGGCCGACCGTGGCAGCTTTTCATGCCAGTGCATGGCGGTTTGAACCTGCGGCCGCCGGAGCCCAGGCGCATTTTTCCGTGCTGGCTGTACCTGGCGTGAAGTAACCATTTAGTTGTGCGTAGTCAACCACCGAGTAAGCGATACTTCAGCCCATGCACCGCACTATCTTTACGACCCCGGTGGTCAACACCGTACTACGTGGATTTTCCATAGGTTTTCTCAAACTCGCCGGCTGGAAGGTCGAGGGCAGTTTGCCTGAGGGTGCGAGCAAATGCGTGCTGATTGCCGCGCCGCACACCAGCAACTGGGACTTGCCTTACACCCTGATGGTGGCCTTTGTGCTGCGCTTGAACATTTACTGGATGGGAAAGCAGGGCATTTTTACGCCGCCGTTTCGCGGCCTGATGATGTGGCTGGGCGGCATTGCGGTCAACCGCGAGCAGTCAACCAATCTGGTGGCGGCCTCGGCGCAGGCTATCCAGGCCGCAGACGGCCCGGTGCAACTGGCTGTGCCGCCCGAAGGCACGCGCAGCCGCGCACGCTATTGGAAAACCGGTTTTTACTATATTGCACAGAGCGCGCAGGTGCCCATCGTGATGGCCTTTATGGACTACAGCCAAAAGCGCGCTGGCCTGGGCCCCGTGTTCCGTCCCACAGGCGATATCGACAAAGACATGCTGGAAATCAAGGCCTTTTATGCGCCGTTCAAAGGCAAAAATGCAGACCAGTTTGAAACCTGAATGCCGCCAGCGCGCTACCTGCCTGTAATCTGTCTGCAACCTATGCGCAATCTTTTTGCATCCTGAATTTACCTATCACTTACCTGCTATTTAGGCCTGTAGCCCAATAAAATATAGTGTAAGCAGCTATTTTATTTATAGCACATTGAACTGCTCCCACCCCCGCGCACGCAAGCTGCAAGCCGGGCAAGTGCCGCAGCCGTAGCCCCAGGCATGGCGGTGCAGGCGGTCACCCATATAGCAGGTGTGGGTGTGCTCCACCACCAGGTCTATCAGGCGCTGACCACCCTGGTTTGCGCTGTCGTTGGCCACACTGTCTTTGGCCACGTCATCTAGCGCAATGGCCTCTTGCGCTGTAGCTGCTGCACCCAAGTCATGCGTCATCTTCCACGTAGCGGCTTTGTCTATCCACATCAGCGGCGTGTCGATTAAAAAGCGTTTGTCCATACCTAGCGACAGTGCCAGTTGCATGGCCTTCATGGTGTCGTCGCGGCAGTCGGGGTAGCCCGAAAAGTCGGTCTCGCACACGCCAGTCACTATTACCTGCAAGTCACGCCGGTAGGCCAGAGCAGCGGCCAGGGTGAGAAACAGCAGGTTGCGCCCCGGCACAAAGGTATTGGGCAAGCCCGACTGTTCCATCTTGAACGCCATGTCGCGCGTGAGCGATGTCTCGCTCACCTTGCCTAGCACCGCCAGGTCTAGCAGGTGGTCGTCTCCCAGTTTGGCAGCCCACTTCGGAAATGCCTGGCGCAGCTCTTTGATAACCACCGTGCGTTGTACCAGTTCGATGCTGTGGCGCTGGCCATAGTCAAAGCCCACGGTTTCTACATGCGCAAACTTTTGTAGCGCGTAGGCCAGGCAGGCGGTGGAGTCTTGCCCACCCGAGAATAGCACCAGCGCGCGGGTGTGGATGGGGCCTTGCTGGGCGGTGCGGGGAGTGTCTTGCATCTAGTGATTTTAGGTGGAGTCCAGCTCACCTGATCCCGTGATAGCCCAGACTGCCCGCGTAACCAACCTGCATAGAAACATGGTGCGTCATCGCTAAAGAAAGCCTGCGCAGGCGATAGACGCTGCAGCAGGTATTATTGGCACACCATCCCATCGAGCTCCCCATGACCCAAGCCACCCCAGCGTCCACCACCCAACCAGAGCGCCCCGCGCTTCCCGACCATCTGTCGGTCGACCCCCGCAGCCCGCACCACATCGCCGCCGTCTTCCAGCACCCCATTGGCATCCGCTTAAATGGCAAAGAGCGCACTGATGTGGAGGAGTACTGCATCAGCGAAGCCTGGGTTAAAGTGCCCGCAGGCAAAACCGTAGACCGCAAAGGACAGCCGCTGATGATCAAGCTCAAGGGCAAGGTGGAAGCGTTCTATCGGTAATGGGCCAAGCGCCCTGGCCAACCAAACGTAGCACGCAGATTTTTTCGTTGGCAATCCAAGCATCATTGGAGTAACTGCATACCCGCAGTTTTAGCGACCGTTTTGTCGAATGTCATGGTCTACTTGCAACCTGCGGCCCAGGAGAGGCGTACGATCAGGCAATCGGAGAAGTCGGCTTTGCTTTCGCTGTATTGGCGTACGGCGCTGGCCACCACCGAGACTCGATCCATCTTGAAGTTGTCTATCGCCATGAGGGTCTGTAGCACCTCGACCAATTGGCAGCGGTACCACGCTGGGCTATGGCTGCGTTCATATCGTCAATGCTAATGCGGGTTGGATGTTTGCCGAATATGGCTTTCAAGGCAGTGACAGGGACTTTGGCGGCGGGCGTTGCACCTGTGCCCCACAGCCCTGTTATTTGCAATAATCTAACCATCTGCAAACGACTTTTTCAAATAGCCCCGCCCTTTCGACCTTTCAGGAGACGCACCATGTCCGTTCACGCCCTTGCCGCTTCGCGTAGCCAAGACCTGGTCGTCCAGGCCAAAATCCAACTGGCGGCGGCGCACAGGCTGGCGGCCTTGCATGAACTTGAGGAAGGCATCGACAACCACTTCACGGTCAGCGTGCCGGGCAAAGACGACCAATTCCTGATTCTGCCTTTCGGCATCCACTGGTCCGAGGCCAAAGCCAGCGACCTGATGGTGTTCAACGAGGCGGGCCAAACGCTTGCAGGCTCAGGCCCGGTGGAGCTGTCGGCCCGCTGCATTCACGCGCCGATCCACCGCATCACGGGTGCCAAGGTGGTGCTGCACACCCACCAG
>JAYVJV010000319.1:0-2481 GCA_043769005.1 Polaromonas sp.
GCTGGTCACCGAGGAGCTGACCAACTCGCTGCCCACAATGGGCGAGAGCGGGTCGTTGGCCTTGACCCGCAAATTGGCCGCTATGTGCTGGTGAATATCACCGCCCAGCACCACCAAGCCTTGCACTTGGGCGGCAGCGGCGCTTTGCAGCAGGCGCGTGCGGGCCTGTGGGTAGCCGTCCCAGCCGTCGGTATAGTTGGTGCGGCCAAAGGGCGTGTCGCTGCCGCTGCTGGCTATGAGCGTTGACTGCGCCAGCAGCTTCCAGCGGCGCTTGCTGGTGCGCAGGCCCTCGTTGATCCACGCCTCTTGGGGGTTGCCCAGCATGCTGCGCGATGGGTCGGCCAGCGCGTCGCAGCCCAGCACCACGCGGCCACCACCACGGATGGCATCAGGGCAGGCATGGTGGCTGCGGTGCTGGCGGCAGTCCAGAGTCCACAGGTCGGCTAAATCGCCCCATGTGAAGCGCTCATGGATGCGCATGGTGCTGCCCACTGGGCCGAGCAACAGAGGCATGTGCTCAAAATACGCTTGGTAGGCGGCGGCGCGGCGTTGCAAAAACACCGCTGGCTCGGTGTAGGCTTGGTCAAGGTCGTTGGCGTAGTCGTTGCTCACTTCGTGGTCGTCCCAGGTCATGATCCATGGGTGGGCGGAGTGGGCGGCTTGCAAGTCGGGGTCAGATTTGTACTGGGCGTGGCGGGCGCGGTAGTCGGCCAAAGTTTTGCAGGTGTTGCCCTGCGCGGGGCTGGTGTGGCGGCGTTGGGGCGCAATCAGCAGGTTTTTCGATGCCATACCTTCGTAGATATAGTCGCCCACAAAGAGCACGGCATCCAAGTCTTGTTGGGCAATTTCGCGGTGCGCAGCAAAGTAGCCCTGCTCATAGTTTTGGCACGAGGCCAGTGCCAGGCGCAGCCGTTGCGGCTTGGCCTGTAACGCTGGCGCGGTGCGGGTATGGCCCACGGGGCTCACCGCATCGCCCAGCATGAAGCGGTACCAATAGTCTTGCCCAGATTGGAGGCCTTGGGCATGGATATGCACGCTGAAAGCAGCGTCTGAATGGGCGGTGACTTGGCCCGTTTGCACGCGCTTCTTCAAAGCCAAGTCACTGTAAATTTCATAGCGCACTATGACCATATGACGCTGACATTGCTCGCAAAACTCTAAAAAATTACCGCCAAGCCGTGTCCACAACAGCACCGAGTCTGGGCGCGGCATGCCGCTGGCCACGCCTAGGCTAAAGGGGTAGTTGCGCAGGGCTGGCGCGAGTGGTGGTGGCGCGCCAGTTTGGGCCTTGGCGCTTTGCAGCGCGGCCAGCGCCATGCCCAGCGCGGCGGTGTTGAGCTGGCGGCGAGAAAGCCCGGGCTGCTGCATTTATGCGGTTTGCAAGGCACTGGCCGCTGCGCGAATCAGCGCCTGCGACAGGGTCTCCAGCACCTCAGACTCCAAATTCCAGCAGTGCCAATACAAGGCAATGGGCAGTGAAAACTGCGGCGCAAGGTTGACCAACTCGCCGCTTGCCAAGGCGCTGCGCACCAAGATTTCTGGCAATACGCTTACACCCCAGCCGGCCTTGGCTGAGCGCACCTGCCCCTCGCAGCTGGGCACAAAAAGCTGGTGCAAGCCCACCCGCTTGAGCCCCACGGCTTGGGCCACAAACTCGCTTTGCATGTCGTCTTTGCGGTTAAAGGCAATAAAGGGCACGCTGCGAAAATTATGCGCACTCAGGCCCTGCGGCATGTGTTGTGCGGCAAATGCAGGCGCTGCCACGGCCACATAATGCATGCCGCCCAGAGGCACCATTTTGCAGCCGCGCAGGGCTTGGCGCAGCGTGGTCACGCAGCCCATTACTTGGCCTTCACGCAGCCAGTCGTGGGTGAAGTCTTGGTCGTCGGTGATGATCTCAATAGGCTGGCCACTGCGTGCTAAATCACCCACCGCAGGCAGCGCCCAAGTGGCAATGCTGTCGGCATTGATGGCGATTGACACCCGCTCTTCGTCGCGCGTGCCGCCGGTGCTGCTGGGCGCAAGCTCTTTGAGGTCGCGCTCCAAATCGGCCCGAATCAGGCGCATTTGCTTGGTGTGTTTGAGGAGCAGCTGGCCCGCGCTGGTGGCCTTGAGCGGGCGCGTGCGCACAATCAGCACGGTGCCCACCTGCGCCTCTAATGAACGCAGGCGCTGCGACACCGCCGACTGCGTGATCGACAATCGCTGGGCGGCGCGCTCAAAGCCGCCCTCCTCCACAATGGCGGCCAAACACTCCAGCGCGTCGGGGTCAAAGGTGCTCATGCGTAGCCTGCTTTCTCAAGAGTTTCTAGTATTAGTTTATCTGATGTTTTGGCTAACTCTTTAATTTAGCTTTTGTTTCGCGGCCATTTAGCCCACACTCAGCGCCTATGAAAACCATTGTTTTAGGCGCCGGCATCATCGGCATCAGCACCGCGTGGCATTTGCTAGAACGCGGCCACGAGGTCACGGTGGTTGACC
>JAYVJV010000320.1:0-9422 GCA_043769005.1 Polaromonas sp.
GGTGGCGGACAAATACGCCGCCTGGAAAACTACTCTCAAAACCCTCACCGATGCCAAAGCCGCGCAAACCAGCATCGAGACCGAGCGCGAGCGTCTGGCGTGGCAAATTGGCGAGTTGACCAAACTCGCCCCGCTGGCAGATGAGTGGGACACGCTCAATGCCGAGCACAGTACCCTGGCCAACGCCCAGGGCCTGCTGGATGCCGCCTACCAAAGCCTGCAAGCCCTGGAGGGTAGCGACGGCGCTGGCGACGGTGCCATCAGCCAGCTTGCCAAAGCCCATCAGTTGCTACAAAATAATGAGCTGCTTACGCCCGAATTTAAAGGGCTAGCTGACCTTTTATCCCAGTGCATGGCGCAGACCGAAGATGCTGCCCACAGCCTGCATGCCTACACCCGCAACACCGAACCCGACCCCCAGCGCCTGGCCCAGCTGGACGAGCGCATGACGCTGTGGATGTCGCTGGCGCGCCGCTACAAACGCACACCCGCCGATTTGCCCGCCCTGCTGGCAGGCTGGACGAGCGAGCTGGCCCGGCTGGAAGCCGCCGCAGACATGGCAGGCCTGCAGGCCAGCGAACGCAAAGCCCATGCGGCCCTAACCAGCGCCTGCAAAACTTTAAGCCAGGCGCGCCGCAAAGCGGCCCCGCAATTGGGCAGCGCCATCACCCAGGCCATGCAAGGCCTGGGCATGCAGGGCGGCAGGTTTGAAGTGGCGCTCACGCCACTGGCCGAGCCCAGCGCCTACGGCGCAGAAAACATTGAATTCTTGGTCGCAGGCCACGCAGGCAGCACACCGCGCCCTGTAGGCAAGGTGGCCTCGGGCGGCGAGCTCTCACGCATCGCCCTGGCCATTGCGGTCACCACCAGCCAGTTGGGCAAAGCGCAAACCCTGATTTTTGACGAGGTGGACTCCGGCGTAGGGGGCGCAGTCGCCGAGACCGTAGGCCGATTGATGAAGCAGTTGGGCAAAGACCGCCAGGTCATGGCAGTCACCCACCTGCCCCAGGTCGCCGCCTGCGCCGACCAGCATTTGCTGGTCTCCAAGCAACTCAAAGCCCAGCACACCATGAGCGATGTGCAAACCATTGCCGGTGAGCAGCGGGTGGGTGAGATTGCCCGCATGCTGGGCGGTGAAAAGCTCTCGGGCACGACCCTGGCGCATGCCAAGGAAATGCTGGGGCAGTAAGATAGCGGCTATGGACAGCGTATCTGGCATAGAAGTTGTATTGATCACTGGCATGTCAGGCTCTGGCAAGTCGGTGGCCCTGCACGCGCTGGAGGATGCGCATTACTACTGCGTGGACAACCTGCCACCAGAACTGCTGAGTGCTTTTATTGAAGTGGAAAACACCAACCGCGTGAGCAAAATTGGTATCGCCATGGATGTGCGCAGCGCTGCCTCGCTGCCCTTGCTGCCCGCTCAGTTTGCCAAGCTGCGCGAAAAAGGCATCAGCATTAAAACCATTTTCCTGGATGCCACCACCGAGACCCTGGTCAACCGTTTTTCCGAGACCCGGCGCAAACACCCGCTGTCCAATAACGCTAACGTGGACCAACAGCATGCGCTGACCGATGCCATTGAGCTCGAGCGCGAGCTGCTGACCGATTTGCGCCTGCAGTCGCATGTGATCGACACCAGCCTGATTCGCTCGAACCAGCTCCAGAGTTATATGAAAGCGCTGCTCAGTGCGCCCGCCAAGCAGCTCACCTTGGTGTTTGAATCTTTCGGCTTCAAACGCGGCAATCCCATGGATGCCGATTTTGTGTTTGATGTACGCATGCTGCCCAATCCTTATTACGAAACCGCACTGCGCCCACTGACTGGCAAAGATGCGCCTGTTGTTGATTTTTTAATGCAGCAGCCTGATGTGCTGCAAATGCGCCAGCACATACAAGACTTTTTAACCCAATGGCTGCCCCGCATGACGCAAGACCATCGCAGCTACGTCACGGTTGCGATTGGCTGCACCGGTGGCAAGCACCGCTCGGTATTTTTGGTCGAAGAGCTAGCACGCCATTTCTCCAAGGACTGGAGCACCCTGAAACGCCACCGTGAGCTCGACGCCCATGTCTTGGCAGCCAGCGCTGTCTAGCGCACGAGCCCATTCACCGGACTGTGACTGAGCAACTTGCGAATCGGTGCTGGCAAGCCTACTTGGGCTAAAGCCTCAGCGGCACACCACTGGCCTTCTCCCTGCGGTGCTGCCCTTTGCGTCCACGCCAAATCCACCACATGCAAATGCATATCTTTGTGCGTGAGTACGTGCAAAAACGCAGGGTGGTCGAAGCAGCGTTGTTGCTGCGCGGGTTTTAAGCTGTCCATCAAGGCTTGGCGACTTTCGTACATGGGCAAACTGTACAGACCGGCCCACACCCCGGGTGTTGGCCTTTGCTGCAAATACACACTGCCGTCTGGTCGGTTTGCGCGAAGTAGCCACAGCGCCTGGCTGCTGCGCTTGAGTGTGCGGGTTTTGACCGGGTAATTTTCAGCTTGACCCTGCGCATGCGCTACACACAGGTGCGCCAGCGGGCAGCGTACACAGGCGGGCTTGCGGGGCGTGCACACAGTAGCGCCCAAATCCATCATGCCTTGGGTATGGCGCGGCATCACACGGGCCAGGCTGCTTGCGCGGGCTTTGGCCAGCGCGGCTGTAGGCAGTGCATCGGTAGCTAGCTGCCACAGTGCGCGCTCGTGGGCGCTTTGCGCCAGATCGTGGGCAAAACCCAGCACCCGCGTCAGTACCCTTTTGACATTGGCATCCAAAATTGCCACCCGTTCACCAAAACAAAACGCTGCAATCGCGGCTGCGGTAGAGCGGCCAATGCCAGGCAGGGTTTGCAGCAGTTGGGCGCGCTTGGGAAACTGTCCGCCAAAATTGTCCACCACCGCCACGGCACAGCGGTGCAAGTTACGCGCCCGGCTGTAGTAGCCCAGGCCGCTCCACAGCGCCAACACATCGTCCAGCGGCGCGGCAGCCAAGCTAGCGACATCGGGAAAGCGCAGCAGGAAACGCGGGTAGTACTGCAGCACAGTGACTACCTGCGTCTGCTGTAGCATGACTTCAGACAACCACACGCGGTAGGGGTCGTGTGTGCCCTGCCAAGGCAAGCCCTGCCTGCCATGCTGCGCTTGCCAGTCCAAAATAGCGCGAGCCAATGGCTCACGCTCGAGACTAGGCTTTGGCACGCGGCATGAGTTGCGCTTCTTCGCGCAGGGTGGGCTTGACAGGCAGCCTGGCCGCAGGAGCCGAAGCAACGGGCGCGCCAGCAGGTGCGGCAGGTGCAGCAAGCGCAACAGGTTGCGCAGGCTCTGCCTTCAGCGGCACTTTGGTCAACGCAGCCATCTTGTCGGTGGAGTGGTCAGGGCTGTCTACCAGATGCGCTGTCAATTGCATAAGCTTGGCATCCAGCGCCGTCAAGTGCTGCTCCTGGCTTGTGATTTCAGCGATACGCTCATCCAGAGTATCTGCTGCACCCTGAATGCGGTCGATCGCCTCAATGCGGCGGGTAAAGGTTTTGCGACGTTCGCGCAGTTGGGCATCGAGTTGGGAGGCAGACGATTTATTCCACAGCTCTACATCGGCCAAGGCAGACTCAAAAATCACCCGCAAGCGCGTACCCAGGGCACGCACCAGGCGGTCGGCGAACTCGGGTTGCGCCAGGCGCAGCACATTGCCCAAGCCCAGGTACTGCAAATGGGCTGCTTCGGCAGATGCCAAATCTTGCAGGTACTTGGAAAGATCGGGGGGGCGGGGCGTTTGCAAAGAGAAACCATACTCGGCATTGAGCTGCTTAAAGCTGGTGCTCAGCATGCTGTGAATTTCAACATTAATGCCCTTAGCCCTGCCGAGAATGGCGCGCAAGCGGTCAAAGGTTTCGTTGTAGGCTTTGCGCACGCCCAGTTTGATGCCAGGCTTGTGCAAGGCATCATTGAGCTGCTGTAGCTCGGTCTTGAGGTTGTTGCTGCCCAGGGCAATGAACACTTCTTTCACCAGCTTGAGGTGAATCGAGCGCACCGCATGGATGCGTGCACCACTGGCATCAAACTCGTTTTGCTCCGCTTCAATGCGGTGGCGCATTTGCTTGATAACTGTAGTGTTTTTGCCACGCAGCCCGCGCAACTCGACCATTTGCTCAGCTAAATCGCGGCGGCGAATATTGATGACCCGCCCGGTCTCGGTACGCAGGTCAGCAATGCCGCTAGAGACAGCCCCTTGCAAGATGCTGCGGCGCTGGCCCATCATGCCCTCGCTCAGAGCCTGCTCCAACATGGGCAACTGGCTGGCTTGCAACAGCGCCTGATTACCATTGACCTTGGCCACCAGGCCTTTTTGCGCGGACACCGCAATTACCTGGTTTTTGCGCAGCGACAATATCTCGGCCGTACTGGCACGCTGGCGCTCAATGTTGGACTGAATTTGCGCAGGTGTTGACAGCGCATCCCACATCGTGTCGATTTTGTTGAGCACCACCAGGCGAGACGACTGGTCGCTGTTCTCCGACACGAGATGCTCACGCCAGATGGCCAGATCAGACTTGGTCACCCCCGTGTCGGCACCCAAAATAAACACCACCGCGTGGGCCTGGGGTATCAGGCTCACCGTCAGCTCGGGCTCGGCACCAATGGCGTTAAGACCCGGCGTATCCAGAATGACCAAGCCCTGTTTGAGCAGGGGGTGGGCAATATTGATCAAGGCGTGGCGCCAGCGCGGCACTTCCACCTTGCCTTGCGCATCCACCATGGGGTTGTCTTCTGGCGTATCGTCGTGCCACAGGCCCAGGGCGCGCGCTTCTTCTTTGCTTGCTTTACGTACCTCAGCGACTTTTTCAAAAGCCTGTGCCAACTGGCTGGCATCATTGACATCCAGGTCAATGCGCGTCCATTTTTCGGGGGCAGCGCGCCACTCCATCAAAGCCTGAGGTTGCAAACGGGTTTCGATGGGCAGTAGGCGCAGGCAGGGCGGCACACTGGCATCCCAGCCCAGCTCGGTCGGGCACATGGTGGTGCGCCCGGCACTGGCGGGCATGATGCGCCGGCCATATTCCGCAAAAAAAATAGCGTTAATCAGCTCCGACTTGCCACGCGAGAACTCGGCCACAAAGGCGATCATCACCTTGTCCGAGCGCATCTGCCCCTCCAGGCGCTGAAGCCGCTCCTCCACAGCTGCGTCCAGCAGTTCGTGGTCTCGCATCCATTCGGACAGCAGCTTCAGGCGCAGGGCAAATTCGCGCCGCCAAGTGCCGTGGGAGTCAAATTGTTCGTTAAACGTGGACGCCACCACGTCAGTCTGCGTACTAGTCATAACCACTCAATATAACACCGCCCTACCCTGGCGTATACCTTTGGCCTCAGAATTTTTGGCAATGCGCGCAAAAGTAGGTGCTGCGCTGGCCTTGGCGCATCAACTTGATGGGCTGCGCGCAGACCCGGCAGGCCTGGCCCGCACGGTCATAGACCATGGCCTGCAACTGGAAATACCCGGTTTTCCCCTCGGCACTGCTGAAGTCGCGCAAGGTGCTGCCGCCCTGGTCGAGCGCCGCCTGCAGCACCTCGCGGATAGCCTGGTGCAAACGGGCAACACGCGGCGCGCTAAGCTTGCAGGCACGTACCGTGGGCCGGATGCCCGCCATAAACAGTGCCTCAGAGCAATAAATATTGCCCACCCCCACCACAATATCGCCCGCCAGCAGCACCTGCTTGATGGCCGTGGTGCGCTGGCGCAAAGCCGCATGAAAAGCCTGGGCCTGAAAGTCATTAGACAAGGGTTCTACGCCCAAGCCTCCCAAGAGCTTGCGCGAAACGCTATCATTTTCAGAGCCTGCACAGACCACCGCACCAAAGCGGCGCGGGTCATTCAGGCGTAGCACCCCACGGGTAGTGGCCATGCTGAAGTGGTCATGTTTACCCGGCTCGCCCGGCTGAGCGGCAAAGCTGAGCGAACCCGACATGCCCAAATGCACCAGCAGCAGCCCGTGGGCCAACCCTGCGGGCGTAGCCAGGTCTATCAGCAAATACTTGCCCCGCCTGCGCACCGCCACCACCACCCGCCCCGCCAGTTCGTCCGGGTCCACCCCCAGCGGCCAGCGCAGGGCTTTACCCATATGCACGCTGCGGATTTGCGCACCCTCGATACGGCTGGCAAAACTCAGGCGGGTCACTTCAACTTCAGGCAATTCAGGCATGCTTCGATTATCATCCCTCAATGAACCTGCTTTTCCCACTGCCGACCACTCTGCGCTCTACCGCACGCGCTACCTTGCTTGGCGGTGTATACCTTGTAGCTGCGGGCTGCGCGGGCGTGCTGGCGCAGCCTGCCAGCCCACCCGTGACCGCACCTGCCAGTTCCGCTTCATCAATTAAGACAGCGGCCAGCGCGCCTTTGTCTTCGTCGATGGATGCTGACTTGTTCTATAACGTGCTGCTAGGCGAGATCAATGCACGCGGCGGTCAGCCCGCTGCAGGTTATGCAATGGTGCTAGATGCCGCCCGTAAAACTAACGACTCCAAACTGTACGCCCGTGCGGTAGACATCGCCATAGAGGCACGCTCAGGCGAGGATGCCCTGCAAGCCGCACGCGCTTGGAAGCAGGCCCAGCCCAACTCACGCCTGGCCAACCGCCAACTGCTGCAAGTGCTGGTGGCCTTGAACCGCGTCCCCGAGAGCGCCGAGCCCCTGCGTACCGAGCTGGCCACGTCACCCGTGGCAGAGCGCGCCGCAGTGCTGTCCCTCATTCCGCGCAGCTACAGCCGGGTGAGCGACAAAACCCTGGCCGCCAACACAGTGGAAAAAGCCATTGCCGAGTACCTGGCTAACAGCGCCACAGCCGCACCCGCCTGGACCGCCGTGGGCCGCCTGCGCCTGGCAGCCAATAACAACCCCGGCGCGCTCGAAGCGGCGCAAAAAGCCCAAGCTGCCAGCGCCAACGCCCAGGGCCCGGCCATGCTGGCGTTGGAGATCATGAACCCCAAGCAGCCCGAGGCCGAAAACGTCATCAAACGCTATCTGGAAACCGACAAACCCTCGCTAGACATCCGCATGGGCTACGCCCGCGCGCTGCTGGAGTCTCAGCGCAATAGCGAGGCCGCCGCCCAGGTACAAGTTGTCACCCGCGACAAGCCCGACTACCCCGAAGCCTGGCTGGTGCAAGGCAGCCTGCAATTACAAGACAACCAACTCGCTAGCGCAGATGCCTCGCTGAAACGTTACGTCGAACTGGCGCAGCAGCAAAACGCAGACGAAGACCGCCAGCGCGGCCTCACCCAAGCCTACCTCCTGCTCTCGCAAGTGGCCGAAAAGCGCAGGGACTTTCCGCTGGCCGAGAGCTGGATTGCCAAAATCGACAACTCCCAGGCGCTGGTCAGCGCGCAAAGCCGCCGCGCCTCGCTGCTGGCCAAGCAAGGCAAGATTGCCGAGGCGCGCCAGCTCATCCGCGCCCTGCCCGACCGCAGCGAAGAAGACAAGCGCATGAAGCTGATGAGCGAGGTGCAACTGCTGCGCGAGCACCAGCAGTACCAGGCAGCCTACGACGTGTTGGCCTCGGCCATGGCTATCAACCCCAAAGACACCGAGCTACTCTACGACCAGGCCATGATGGCCGAAAAACTCGACCGCTTTGACGAGATGGAAAAACTCCTGCGCCAGCTCATTGCGGCCAAGCCTGACCATGCCCAGGCCTACAACGCCCTGGGCTACTCGATGGCCGAGCGCAACGTGCGCCTGCCCGAGGCCAAAGCCCTGATTCAAAAAGCACTGGAGTTTGCCGTAGGCGACCCGTTCATTACCGACAGCCTGGGTTGGGTGGAGTTTCGCATGGGCAACCAGGTGCAGGCTGCCAAGATCCTCGAACAAGCCTACAAGTCCAAGCCCGACCCCGAGATAGCCGCTCACCTGGGTGAGGTGTACTGGGTGACCGGCCAGCGCGACAAAGCCATTGCGGTATGGAAAGAAGGCATGCTGCTCAACGGCGAAAACGAAACCCTGCTGCAAACCCTCAAACGCCTGCGCGTGAAGCTGTGAGCGCCATGCTGCGGTCCATGGGGCAACACTGGCGGACTGTTTCCGGGCTGCTAATTGCTATATTTTTGCTAGCTGCTTGCGCAACTCCTACAAGGCCTGGTGGCCAAAATAGTGCTGAAAATGCTGCCTCTGGCGTAGTCTATAGCGGCCGCATCAGCCTGCAAGTGGCCAGCCAGCCCGTGCAGTCGTTTACTGGCGGCTTTGACCTGCATGGCGATGCCATCGAAGGCAAGCTCAGCCTGTTGACCCCCCTGGGCAGCACGGCAGCCGTGCTGCGCTGGAGCCCCGGTGTGGCGCTGCTGCAAAACGGTAGCAATACCCAACAATACCCCTCGGTGCAGGCCATGCTAGAGCACACCACGGGTGCCGCCATTCCGCTAGAGGCCTTGTTTGCCTGGCTGCGCGGCCAAGCTGCCCAAGCGCCCGGCTGGCAGGTTGACCTGTCGCGCCACGGCGATGGCCGCATCAGCGCCCTGCGAAGCGAGCCTGCGCCCAGTGCGCAACTGCGCATCGCCCTGGAAAAATAGCCCCCACCATGCAAGCCCTGTACGACCTGAGCGCCCCGGCCAAGCTCAATTTGTTTTTGCACATCACCGGGCGGCGCTTTGATGGCTACCACCTGCTGCAATCGGCTTTTGTTCTGATCGACTGGGCAGACACCATTCACCTGGAGCTGCGCAGCGACGGCGTGATCAGCCGGGAAGACATGGGGGCAAACGATGCTTTGCCCGCAGACGACTTGTGCGTACGCGCTGCCCGCGCCCTGCAGGCGGCTTGCGGCACGGAGCTGGGCGTACACATCCGATTGGAAAAACGCATCCCCACCCAAGCCGGTCTGGGCGGCGGTTCGTCGGATGCTGCCACTTGCCTTTTAGGGCTAAACCGCTTATGGAATGCGCGTAAGCAGCTATCAGAATTAGAGCAAATTGGTTTAGCACTAGGCTCCGATGTACCGTTTTTTCTACGCGGCCATAACGCCTGGGTAGAAGGTGTGGGCGAGCACATTACGCCTATCGACTTACCCGCAGCACAATTTATCGTCGTCAAACCCGCGCAGGGCCTGTCCACCCCGGCAATTTTTGCGCATCCCGCACTAAAGCGGGACAGTGCCCATGCTATAATTTCAGGCTTTGCTGCATCTCCTTATGACTTTGGTCACAATGATTTGCAGCCCGTAGCCGAGTTGCTCAATCCTCAGGTCACGCAAGCGCTGTACGCGCTGCAAGCCCAGGGTTTTGCGCCCCGGATGACGGGCTCAGGCAGTGCGGTGTTTGCTAAAGCGTCTGGCGACGACACTTTAGTGCCACTGCCCACTGGTTGGCAGCAAAAGCTGTGCAATAGTTTGCCAGAGCATCCCTTAGCGGGATGGGCTGCAAGCTAGAGGACAGCAGACAAGTTTTC
>JAYVJV010000321.1:0-7582 GCA_043769005.1 Polaromonas sp.
AGGTGATCGCACCATCAGCGTCGCTGGAGGCAGCGTCACCGATGGCAACAGCGGCAAGAACTACACGCTGAGCTACGTGCCCAACACCACCAGCACCATTACACCCCGCCCAGTGACGCTGACTGCCCTAGCCGTTCCTAGCCGCGTCTATGACGGCACTACGACAGCGACATTGGCTGGTGCTACAGCTACGTTTAATAACCTGGTGACTGGTGAATCTTTGGGTGTGGGCGCTGCCAGCGCCCTCTACGACGACCGTAACGTGGGCAGCCAGCCGATCAGCATTACAGGCTTGAGCTTGACCGACGGCACACGGCCGGCAGGTGTCGCGCTGGCCAGTAACTACAGCTTGACCAATGCCGCCAGTTTCAACTCCACGGGCGAGATCACCATCCGGCCCCAGTCTAACTGGACGGGCTTGGGGGGTACCACCCTGTGGAGCAACCCGACCAACTGGGATGCTCTGCCGGACGGCAAGAACGTAGCGGCGGTGTCGATTGCTGCGGGCTCAGGGCCTGTGGTCTATGATCTGAGTGTGCCCACAATATTCAACAACTTGGGCAGTAGCACACACCTTACCATTGCTGCCAATAGCAACCTTACCGTCAATAACACGCTTAGCGCTGGCAGTTACACCCAAGACGGTGGTACGGTGACGGCGGGTCTTTTGACTGCGGGAGGTTTTGACCAGCGTGGTGGTGTGCTTACCGCAGGCACTCTGTCTACCGGTATTTTTAACCAGTCGGCGGGCACTTTGAATGTGGGTATTGCAATGGTTGGTGGGTCGGCAACGCAGGCTAGTTTAGGTGCCATCAACTCTACTACCAGTGTGACCATTCCTAGAGGCGGCGATATCAGCTTGTTAGGTAGCAATAGCTTTGGAAGCATCAGCGCTGAGGGCACCAGCGTCAATATCCGGTCGGCTTCGAGTTTGGATGTAGCGGGCCTTTCCAGCACAACTGGCAACATTGTCGTAGAGGCCGGGGGTACTGTGAGCGTGTCTGGCGACGTGAAGGCGGCTACAGGGTCTGTGAGCATTGTGGGGCAGGGGCTCGAGGTGCGGGCTAACGTAACAGGCCAAGGTGTGACTTTGAACGCGGGCAATGACGATTTGAATATTGGCAGCGAGGCCCGCAGCGTATCCGTACTCAGTTCGGGCAGCATGGCGTTGCTAGGGTCTTCGGTGCGTTTGCTGGGTGGCATTAGTGATGGCGCATTTGTGCGGGTCATCGGTGCTGGTAATGTGGACGTAACAACGACAGCTACGGGTGCTCTCATTGTGAGCGGGGGCGCGGGTGCAGGTGCATATGCCTTACTGGACCCGAGCAATATCGGCTCGGTGCTGACGATCAATGCACCCACGGTGAACCTGACCGGCGGCCTGGGGTCGGGTGCCTATGCTGCCATCGTGTCGCAGGGCGATATTGTTTTTAACAGCAATAGTTTGACCCTGACACCGGGTGCCGGACAGGATGCTGATGCCGTCGTGGTGTCGTACCAGGGTGCCGTGTCTAGACCCCCAATTTGCAATGGTTGTATCGATTTGCTCACCCTGCCTTTGAATGATCTGGTAACGCAGCAGGGCATCTACGTTACGCCTGCACCGGCACCAGCGCCTGCTGTAGACCCGAACGAGATCGTGCGTTTTACGGATCGGTTTGACCTGCTCGCGCTGCCTGATGCACCGATCAAACGTGCTAATGGTGACGGTCTGTCCGATATTGTGGTGGGCGACGAAACCTGTTCGCGTTAGGCATCATCGAGGGGCCTAGAGCGCCTTACTGCGCTGTCCAGCCGCCATCTACCTGCCAGGCCACGCCGCGTACATTGCGTGCGCCCTGGCTGCACAGGTAAACAGCCAGCTCGCCCAGCTCTTCGGGCGTGGTGAACTGCATGGAGGGTTGTTTTTCGCCCAGCAGCAGTTTGCTCGCTTCGTCGTTGCTGATGTGCATGGCTGCGGCTTTGGCATCGACCTGTTTTTGCACCAAGGGCGTGAGCACCCAGCCGGGGCAAATGGCGTTGCAGGTCACTCCGGTGGTGGCGTTCTCCAGCGCGGTGACCTTGGTCAGGCCGACGATGCCGTGTTTGGCCGCCACATAGGCAGATTTGAGTGGCGAACCGACCAGGCCATGGGTGGAGGCGATGTTGATAATGCGGCCCCAGCCTGCGCCATGGTTTGCCGCCAGCATGGCTGGCAGGGCCAGGCGTGTGGTGTGGAAGGCGCTGGTGAGGTTGATGGCGATGATGGCGTCCCAGCGCTCGGTGGGAAAGTCTTGCACGCTGGCCACATGCTGTATGCCCGCGTTGTTCACCAAAATATCAACCCGGCCAAAGCGCTGCGCGGCTGCGTGCATCATGGCTTCGATCTCGGCTGGTTTGCTCATGTCGGCACCGTGGTAGAGCGTTTGCACACCCAAGGCTTCGATCTCTTTTTGTGGGCCTGCGTGGTCGCCAAAGCCGTTGAGCACAATGTGGGCCCCTTGCGCGGCGAGCTGTTTGGCAATGCCCAGGCCAATGCCGCTGGTGGAGCCGGTAACGAGTGCAGTTTTTCCGTGGAGCATGGTGGTTTCCTGGGTACTTGGGTTTAATATCAACAGCATTATCCCGCGAAGCCCAGGCCTCGTTGTCTGCAACCTGTCACTTCTGATTTAAAACCGCACTATGCAACCCACCCTACACCACCTCAATTGCCCCGATGCCCAGGGCAGCCACCGCATGGCCTATTGGAGCTGGGGCAGGGCAGATCACCCGCATGTGGTGGTGTGTGTGCACGGTCTGACACGCCAGGGGCGCGACTTTGACGTGCTGGCCCAAGCCCTGGTGGGTGCAGAGGGCCAACGCTGCCGGGTGGTGAGTGTAGACATTGCCGGGCGCGGCGAGAGCGAATGGCTGAAAGACCCGATGGCCTACGTGATCCCCACCTACGCTGCCGACATGCTGGCCCTGTTGGCGCAGCTACGCGCCAGCGGCACACTGCGCACGCTGGACTGGGTGGGCACCAGCATGGGCGGCCTGATAGGCATGGCCGTGGTAGCACAGCCGCAGGCGGGGGTGCGCAAGCTGGTCATCAACGATGTAGGCCCCGCGCTAGAGCTGGCCGCGCTACAGCGCATTGGTGCCTATGTGGGCACCGCGCCGCAGTTTGCCAGCGAGCAGGCCGCTGTGGACTACCTGTGGCTGCTCTCTAGCAGCTTTGGGCCGCATACGCCCGCGCAGTGGCTGGCGCTGTCGCGACCCATGCTGCGCGAGCAGGGCGGGCAATGGCGGTTGCACTACGACCCGGCGCTGGGCCTGCCGTTTAAAGCTACCACGGCAGAAAGCACCCAACAAGGCGAGGCCGCTCTGTGGCAACTCTACGATGCCATAAAGTGCGACACCTTGCTCACACGCGGGGCACTGAGCGACCTGCTCAGCCCCGCTACTGCCCAGGCCATGGCGCAGCGCGGCCCCAAGGTGCGGCTGGTGGAGTTTGCCGGTGTGGGCCATGCACCTACCTTTGTAGCGGCCAACCAAGTCGATGCCGTGACGGGCTTTTTATTTGCCTCCTGACGCTCCTGACACTGGGCCTCTGAATCTGTGCGAACCCTTGTGAAACCCGGTCATCTCGTATCACCTGCCACGCAACCTGCCGCCGCGCTGGCTGTTGCCGCGCAGGGCTTTAGCGCCCAGGCACAGGCCCTGGGCCAGGCCTTGCAGCGCACCCGCGCCTTTGCCGAGCCCTTGATAGCGTACGAGACGCTGGACACGGGGGAGAACACCCTGGCCCATGCCGACGCGGTAGCCGCCATCTTGCAGGGCATTGGCGGCTCTGAGGCCATGCAGGCGGCCAGCTACCTGGTGTACGCCTGCGAGCACCTGAACAAGCCGTACGAGGTGATAGAAAAAGCCTTTGGTGCCAGCTACGCCCAGTTGGCGGTAGAAACCACCAAGCTGGTGCGGGTGCAGCGCCTGTCGCGCGCGGCTGCTGGTGCTGCGCCAGGCAGGGCGGGCATCAGCCCCGGCGCGGCCAGCCAGACAGAGAATGTGCGCAAAATGCTGCTGGCCTTCAGCCGCGACCTGCGGGTGGTGATGCTGCGCCTGGCCTCGCGCCTGCAAACCCTGCGCCACTACGCAGCCACCAAGCTGCCCGTGCCAGCAGCTTTGGCCGCCGAGTCGCTGCAGGTGTTTGCGCCGCTGGCCAACCGCCTGGGCATCTGGCAGATCAAGTGGGAGATGGAGGACCTGGCCTTTCGCTTTACCGAGCCAGACACCTACAAGGCCATTGCCCGGCAGCTGGACGCCAAACGCGCGGGCCGCGAGGCTGCGATGGCCGCCATCTGCTCTGATTTAGAGAGCTGCTTACGCTCGTATTCATTGGCTTGCAGCGTATTTGGCAGGCCGAAACACATCTACAGCATCGTCAAAAAGATGCGCGGCAAACAACTGGGCTTTGACCAGGTGCTAGACGTGCGGGCGCTGCGCATCATCGTGCCCAGCGTGGCCGACTGCTACGCCGCGTTGGCCCAGGTGCATGCACGCTATGTGCCGCTTGCGGGCGAGTTTGACGACTACATCGCCAAGCCCAAACCCAACGGCTACCAAAGCCTGCACACCGTGGTGCACCACAGCGATGGGCTGCCCGTCGAGGTGCAGATCCGCACCCAGGCCATGCACGACCACGCCGAAACCGGCATTGCCGCGCACTGGGCCTACAAAGAAGCGGGCACCAAGGGCTACGCAGGCGTGAGTGCGGGCGGCGCGTATGACGCAAAAATCGCCGTGCTGCGCCAGTTGCTGGCCTGGGAGCGGGACCTGTCTGCGGGGGAGCCTGCGCCAGGGCATAGGGGGCAGGAGGCAGCAGGAACGGATGCGCAGGGCGTGCTGGGCGACCGTATTTACGTGCTTACCCCCGAAGCGGCGATCGTGGACCTGCCCAGCGGTGCCACCCCCATCGACTTTGCCTACGCCGTGCACACCAACTTGGGGCACCGCTGTCGGGGAGCCAAAATTGATGGCCACCTGGTGCCGCTGAACACCCCGCTGCACAACGGCCAGACGGTAGAGGTGAGCACCGTGCGCGAGGGCGGCCCCTCGCGCGACTGGCTCAACGCCGAGTTAGGGTATCTCGCCAGCCCGCGCGCCCGCGCCAAAGTGCGCGCCTGGTTTAACGCCCTCGCTACCGACGAGACCATCGCCAAGGGCCGTGAGGCGGTAGAAAAACTGCTGCAACGCGAAGGCAAAACAGCCCTCAAGCTGGACGACTTGGCCACGCAACTGGGGTTTAAGGCCGCAGAAGATTTGTTTGAAGTGGTAGGCAAAGACGAGTTTTCCCTGCGCACCATTGAACACCTGTTTCGCCCGCCCGAGCCCGCCCAAGACAGTGACGAGCAGTTGCTAATCAAAAAAGCCCGCCAAGCCGACAAACACAAAGGCCACAGCAGTCCCGGTGGTGTGCTGGTGGTAGGCGTGGACTCGCTGCTCACCCAGCTAGCCAAATGCTGCAAGCCCGCCCCACCCGATGCCATCGGCGGCTATGTGACACGCGGCAAAGGCGTGAGCATCCACCGCGCAGACTGCGCCAACCTGCGCCTGCTGCTGGTGCGCGATACCGGCCGTGGCGTGGCGGTGGCCTGGGGCCAGCCCAAAGCGGGCGGCAGCGCTAGCACCTACCCAGTAGACATCAAAATGCAAGCCAGTGACCGCGCTGGTTTGCTGCGCGACGTGGCCGAGGTACTGGGCAAAGAAAAAGCCCATGTACAAAACGTGCAGTCCCAAACCCAGGATGGCACCACCTGGATGACCCTGACCATCCAGATCGACGACACCCGCCGCCTGGGCAAAGTGCTGGCCACCGTAGGGCAGGTGGCAGGGGTGCAATGGGCCAGGCGACGGTAAGAACCGCTAAGAGCTGCCTAAGTCGCCCAATGCCTTGTATGGCGATGTTTTGGCGTGCGTAGACTAAATTTCCAATCATATATGCCCATAGTCCCTGTCATATGGACATTTGTAGCTACTGAATATATAGCGCTTTGATAATGAAAAAAGGCGCAAAGTTTTGCAACTTTGCGCCTTCGGGATCAATCAGGCTTGATCTGACAGGATATTATCATGAGGTTCTCAGCAACCCGTCCCTCCGCAATTATCGCCAGGATCTAGCACGAAGCGCATGACAATTGTCTGATTGTTAGATAGCTGACTGGCCTCGTAATTACGGTAACTGTACAAATAGTTGTTTAACGCAGACGAACCTTGCGCATTAATGTACACCTCCTCGGTGTCACTTTGCGGTGGCAACAGTACTGTAAATAAAGTACCTACAGGAATACCGCCACTTTCGAACGTGAACCAATCCTGAAAGTCACGATAATAACCCTCTACATTGATATTGCAGCTTGTGACGGCTACAGTAGTTGTCGAAACAACTACATAGTTTTCGTTTGCGTCATAACCATATTCTAAAACGTCCGCTACAGGATCGCATTTCAGGTTTAAGGTTTTGCTGGCCACAATGACTCTGGTGCCCAATGCAACAGTGACACTTCCGCTAATGCTAGAGGTTACGGTGCCTTCGTAGCGTACCAGTTGCGCACCTTCTTGGATGAGCCGTGTGGAACCCGACCAGGTCAAGGTACTCGTAGTATCCACTGCGGTGTTGATGGTGCTGCCGCTGGCGGCAAGGTAGAAGGATCTGGTGAACACAGACTCATCGGTCGCAAGGGCTGTCAAACGGGCATCGCAGTTCACCGCTACGCCCTGCACGGTGCACTGCACAAAATTGCTGGTTCTGGGTGGCGCGAGAACGATGATGACGTTGCCACTAGCTCCAGACAGCGCAGTTCCGATCTCACCGCCGGGCGAAGTGCCGGTCCAAACGATGCTGGCCATGGAGGGCATATTGATCACGGTGGTGGGCGCGCCAATGACGCCATAGCTGGTCTTCGTGATCCGTGAACCGTCAGGCAACGTGACCTCAGCCAGAATACTGCAAGGCACAGTTGCGCCGCTTTGCTGGCACTGCACTGTGACGGTACCGCCGCCATCAAATTTAAAATCCCAGTTCCAGGTAGAGAAGTGCTTGACGGTGGCTTTAACGGCCAGGCCCGAAGGACTTCTGTTGGAGTGCTCTACGGTACCTGCGCCTTCTTCCAGCCACAAGCCTTGGGCTTCATCAAAAGTCCACATGGGTATGCTCAGACCTTGGGTCAAGGTCACGCCATTGATGCTCACTTCGTAGGTGGTAGGGTTGGGCGCATAAGGGATATCCATCTGGATAGTCGCCGTTTTGGTGTTGGCGGCATCCAGTTGCAAATGCTGACGCACGCCGCTGGCATCGGTCTGGAAGAAATTAACTGTCAACATGCCAGCGCTGATCAGTTCAGCGGCAGAGCCATCGGCGGCGCGGGCTCTGCCGTTGCCTGGCATGGCGTTCAGGTCAGACGTGCTGATGTCCCACGGGGTCAACTCCAACGTGACGGTGCCGGTGACGGGCTGGCCGCTGGCATTCACCAGTGCGTTGGCGGGCAGCAGTACCGATGCACCCAGAGTTTGGGCGGTAATCAGTTGGGCTTGTTCAATGTTGGCAATGGTTTTGACTTCTTTGACA
>JAYVJV010000322.1:0-2680 GCA_043769005.1 Polaromonas sp.
CCGACGTAGGCGTTGATGGAGGCATTGAGCATCACCGAGATGCCCTGCCAGCGTTTAGGCGGATTGGAAATCGTTCTGCCGCCCAGACTCCTAGAGCGCATCTACATTGGCCGCCGCTTCAAAAACGACACCGAGCGCCTAGAAAAGCTGTTTGAGCTGTACACGAAAATGACGGCGGAAAATGCGAAAACCACAGCCCGTACGTCCGCCCGAGCCGTAACTGTCAAGGATTCCTTGACAGTTGGCGACGAGCAAGCCGCCAAAAGAACCCGAAAGCCAAGATCATGAGTATTGACAAGCCCGTTCAACTAACCTCTGCGCCTGACGGCTATGCGGATTGGCTTACCGAACTGAAAAGCCGCATTCACAGCGCCCAACAGCGCGCCACTCTGGCGGTGAACCGTGAACTGGTGCTGCTGTACTGGCAAATCGGGCGTGACATTCTGGCGCGGCAGGCCGCGCAGGGCTGGGGCGCCAAGGTCATTGAGCGGCTGGCGCAGGATTTGCGGGTGGCTTTTCCTGAGATGAAAGGCTTTTCTCGCGCTAACCTGATGTACATGCGCGCTTTTGCCGATGCATGGCCGGATGCCGCAATTGTCCAACAGGCTGTTGGACAATTGCCCTGGGGGCATAACCTCGTGCTGCTGTCCCAGCTAAAAGACCCGCAGCAGCGCCTGGCCTATGCCCATAGCGCCATAGCCCACGGCTGGTCGCGCAATATGCTGAACATCCATATTGAAACCCGCCTTTTGGAGCGTACTGGCAAGGCAGTCACCAACTTTGAACTGAGTTTGCCCAAGCCGCAGTCTGACTTAGCCAGGGAATCACTGAAAGACCCATACCGTTTGGATTTTTTGGGCCTGAGCAAAGAAGCCGGTGAGCGTGAGATTGAAAATGCCTTGGTAAAGCACGTTACGGAGTTTTTGCTGGAGTTGGGCGCGGGCTTTGCATTCGTTGGGCAGCAAGTGCTGCTGGATGTCGGCGGTGACGACTTTTTTATTGACTTGTTGTTCTACCACCTCAAGCTGCGTTGCTATGTGGTGATTGAGCTCAAAGGTGGCAAGTTCAAGCCTGAGCATTTGGGCCAACTGGGCTTTTACCTGACGGCTGTGGATCGTCAAGTCAAAAGTGAGCATGACAATCCCACCATTGGCCTGTTGCTATGCAAAAGCAAAAATAAAGTGGTGGCTGAATATGCCCTGGGCGACAAAACCCAGCCCATGGGCATTGCTGAATACAAACTGCTCGAATCTTTGCCCGCCGAGCTGCAAACCAGCCTGCCCAGCATTGAGCAGATTGAGCGTGAATTAGGGGGCGATGACACGCCTTCGGAGGAAGAAACCGAATGAACAGCGCCGTGAACAACCCCACCAATGCCTACACCGTCCCTTCGGTGTCCATCACCACCGCCCGCACGGGCGCATCAAGCAAAGCAGACTCGAATGGCATGCGTGTGATGCAGGCGCGAGCCTATGCGAAGCGGGGTGAGCAATATTTGCTGATCAAATCACCGCCCGCATCGGGCAAATCACGGGCGCTGATGTTTATAGCGCTGGATAAGCTGCACAACCAAGGATGCAAGCAGGCGCTGGTGGTGGTGCCTGAGCGCTCGATTGGCTCGAGCTTTGCGGATGAGCCTTTGGCATCGCATGGGTTTTTTGCGGATTGGAAAGTAGCGCCGCAATGGAATTTGTGCAATGCGCCAGGGGCGGATGATGTGAAAGTAGCTAAGTCCAAAGTGAAGGCGGTGGGTGAATTTTTGGCGAGCAGTGAAAAGGCGCTGGTGTGTACGCATGCAACATTCCGCTTTGCGGTAGATGAGCTGGGGATTGAGGCGTTTGATGATCGGCTGATTGCGGTTGATGAGTTTCACCATGTATCGAGTAACCCGGAGAACAAGCTGGGCAGCCAGCTGGGTGCGCTGATTGAGCGAGGCAAGGTGCATGTGGTGGCGATGACGGGCTCGTATTTTCGGGGCGATAGTGAGGCCGTGCTCGCACCCGCGGATGAAGCAAAATTTCAAACGGTGACTTACACCTACTATGAGCAGCTCAATGGCTACCAATGGCTAAAGCAGCTCAACATTGGCTACTATTTTTACTCGGGCGCATATGTGAATGCGATTGCTGAGGTGCTCGACCCTGCTCTGAAAACCATTGTACATATCCCCAATGTGAATGCTAGAGAGAGCTTGAAAGACAAGCAGCGGGAGGTCGATGAGATCATGAATGGCTTGGGCGAATGGCAAAGCGTTGATCCGGCCACGGGCTTTCATTTGATCAAAGCAGGAGATGGCCGCGTGCTTAAAGTGGCCGATTTGGTGGACGACAGCGATCCAGCCAAACGATCCAAAATTTTGGGCGCATTGAAAGACCCTGCTCAAAAGAACAACCGCAATAACGTGGATGTGATCATTGCGCTTGGCATGGCCAAAGAAGGCTTTGACTGGATTTGGTGCGAGCATGCACTTACCGTGGGCTACCGCAGCAGCTTGACGGAAATAGTGCAGATCATTGGCCGCGCCACGAGGGATGCTGAGGGAAAGGAGCGCTCGCGCTTTACGAATTTATTGGCCGAGCCGGCAGCCGAGCAGTCTTTGGTGGCAGAAGCAATTAACGACATGCTCAAAGCGATTTCAGCGAGCTTGCTGATGGAGCAGGTGCTCAGCCCGCGTTATGAA